>JASHQT010000503.1 GCA_030039005.1 Bryobacteraceae bacterium | reverse complement strand
CTCATCCGCTTCGATATGTCCGAGTTCATGGAAAAACACTCGGTCTCGAAACTGATCGGTTCGCCTCCCGGTTATGTCGGATATGAGGAAGGCGGCCAGTTGACAGAGCGCGTCAAGCGCGCCCCCTATTCGATCATCCTGTTGGACGAAATTGAGAAGGCGCATCCGGACGTCTACAACATCCTTCTGCAAGTCTTCGAAGACGGCCAATTGACCGATGGCCTCGGCAACACGGTGGATTTCAAGAACACCATCATCATCATGACGTCGAACCTGGGCGCGCGCTTCCTCGACAAGAAGACGCAAATCGGGTTCTCAGCGCCCAGCCTCTCGGGCATTCCGCCCAAGGTGGAAGACCAGGTGATGGCCGAGGTGAAGAAAGCGTTCAATCCCGAGTTCCTGAACCGATTGGATGAGGTGATCCTGTTCACGTCGCTCGCCGATGAGGACCTGCTGCAGATCATCAATCTGTTGGTGGAGCAGATCAACACCAACCTGGTGGCCAAGCAGATCAAGATCCGGGTCAACGAAGACGCCGCCAAGTACATCCTGGACAAAACGATGGTGGATCGCAGTTACGGCGCGCGTCCGTTGCGCCGCGCGCTCCAGAAGTTCATCGAGGATCCGCTCTCGGAGGCGCTCATTCAAGGAACGCTGCCGCGGCCTTCCGAACTGGAAGTGTACCTCGGCGATAACGGCATCTATTGCCGCCCGATCGGCAGCGCGGAGCTGCAGGAGCAGCCCGTGGGTGCGCCGGCCGAGGAAGGCAGCGCGCCCGTGGCGCCCGGCACCCGGCTGTACGAGTTCTAGATAAAGTTCCGAAGCGAGGCCTCCGCAACCGCCCGTGCGACTCGCGGATTGGGATGCCGCCGTACGTATAAATCCCGGCTTATAATACGTATAGATGTCGAAGCTCACACTCAGCGTGGACGAGGCGGTCGTAACTCGCGCGAAGCGCTATGCAAAGGAGCGGCGAACGTCGATATCGAAGATGGTTGAGGCGTACTTGTCTTCGATCGCTGAGGGCGGGGGTTCCTTTCGTAAGGACACGCCTATTCTTCGGTCGGTGAGGGGCATCCTCAAGAAAGCCGACCAGAAGGACTACAAGCGCCACCTCGAAAATAAATATCGATGAAGCGGGTGCTCGTAGATACGAACGTCATTTTGGACGTTCTGCTCGACCGGCAGCCGCATGCCGACGTCAGCGTTGCCGTTTGGGGGGCGATTGAGGAGGGCCGGGCGGAAGGGTACCTCGCGGCGCATTCGATCACGACGATCCACTACCTGATTCAGAAACAAAAGGGCGCTCTCAAATCGAAGCAGGTCCTGTCGTTGATGCTCCGAGTGTTTCGTGTGGCGGCGATCGATGCCTCCGCTATCGAACGTGCATTGCGATTGCCGCTGCCGGATTTTGAGGATGCCGTGACGGCGGCTGCGGCGGAGATCTCCGGCTGCGATCTCATCGTGACCCGCGATCCGAAGGGATTCCGGGGGTCGCCCGTGCGAACGCTGGGGCCGGAGGCGGCGCTGCCGCTGCTCGCTCTTAAATAGGTCCTGAGCGTTAGGCCGCCTGTTTGGCCGCCGCGCCGAGGTGCAGATTGAAAAACTCGAGCGTGAGCGACCAGGCTTCCTTTGCCGCAGTGGCGTTGTAACTGGCGCGCACGTCGCAGAAGAAGCCGTGGTCGGCGGCGGAAAACACCACGTTGACATAATCCTTCTTGGCCGCGGTGAGCGCGGCTTCCACGGCGTGGACAGCATCGGCGCCGATGTGGGCGTCCAGGCCGCCCCAGAAGTAGAGCGTGGGGCAGTTGAGGTCCTTGAGCCGATCGATGAGGTTGGGGAACATCGGGCTGGGGCCGATGCCGCCGCCGTAATAAGAAACCGCGCAATCCAGCGGAACCGTGAGCGCGGCTTGGATGGACGTTCGGCCGCCTAAACAGTAGCCGGTGGATCCCACCTTGAGATCCTTGGCCTCACCATTCTTCAGCCACTGGTACGCGGCGCGAATGTCGGCCGCCAAGCCGTCCTGCGTCAATGCCTGCATGTGTGGCATCACCTCGGCGAAATTCGTATAGCCGGCTTCGAGGCCCGGGCCGGTGCGGTGAAACAGCTCGGGCGAAATCGCGAGGTATCCTTCGCGGGCGAAGCGCTCGGTAACGTCGCGGATGTGCGCGTTCACGCCGAAGGCTTCCTGGAATACCAGCAGGCCGGCTCGAGGCCTGCTTTCCGGATGGGCCACATAGGCGCGCATCGAAGTTCCATCGGACACGGAGAGGTTCACGTACTCGGTTTTGGGAGTCATAGTGTTGGCCTTCCCGATGATATCGCACGATCTCGCGCGCGAGCGGCGAATTCTCGATGAATCCTGGCCGGCAAGCTAACATAACGAAAACTAACCCGGACGATCACGCATCTAATTTGTAGGGTAGGTTAATCGTGAATTTGCGTGGGGGCGAGTGGCCGGTCGATTTTCCAATTGGTTCCAAGGCGGGTTGGCTTGCATTGTTACAACACAAAAACGTGCAACGTATTGCTCTCCCGCTTGTCGCGATTGTTCTCGTGGTGGGAGGGATCGCGCTGGAGCTGAAGACTTCCTGGATAGAGTCGCGAATTTTTGGCGAAGCGGATCGTCATCTTTCTTACCAACTGGCAGAAGGCAAAAGCGCCTCGATCCATTATCCGGGTGACGGCCCTTACGATTGGACGCTGGGCTACGCGCGCATTCCGGATTTTCTACCGCATCTGGAGGCGCACGGATTTCAGATCGCGGCGCAGGCGCACAGTTCGGAGTTACTAACCTCGCTTTCAGGGCTTGGGCTCTATCCGGTCTATCAGCAAAAGGACCAGGCCGGATTGCACATCGTGGATCGCGAGGGGCGCGACCTGTATTCCTTCGACCGTCCGCGGCGCATTTATCCGAGTTACTCCAGCATTCCGCCGCTCGTCGTGCAAACGCTGCTTTTCATCGAGAACCGGCACATGCTGGACCCCAAGCATCCGACG
>JASHQT010000502.1 GCA_030039005.1 Bryobacteraceae bacterium | reverse complement strand
TGGTAGCGCACTTGGATGATGCCTTGGATATCGAGATGCTCGCTTGGGTTGCCTGCCTTTCGCCGTATCACTTCCATCGGATTTACCGGGGTCTGCTGGGGGAAACCGTGAACGAAACCGTGCGCCGCTTGCGCCTGCAACGAGCGGCCCTTGACCTACTCGATCGCGAACTAAGCATTGAACGCACCGCGCGGCGGCCCGGCTATGCCAGCCAGGCGGCGTTTACGCGAGCGTTCCGCGCCGAATACGGCGAGCCGCCGGCCCGTTATTCCGCAGCGTGGCGTAAATCCCAGATCACGGAAGGACCGAACCCGGCGCTTTATCAGGTTGAGATCGAACATCTGCCGAAACTGCGCCTTGCCGTGATTGAGCATCGCGGCGCTTATCAACTCACAAGCAAGGTCTTCGAACGATTGATGACAATTGCAGCCACGACGGGATTACTGACGAGGGAGACACGCAGCCAGATCCTCGTCCGTAGCTCGCTTGGTGGAACCGTGCGCGCGTCGTTGAGGTACTCCTCGACCAAGGGCGCGTCGCCGCGCGCTTCGCCGGTTTGTGGGAGCCACGTTCCATACAGCCATTGATAGGCCCCCGGAAGCTCCGCGTACGGGCCGGCGTGCTCGATGACGGCGTAACGTCCACCGCGAATCTCGCGCAGCTCGAGCTGGCCGCTCGGCAACCAACCCTCGGGCACGCTCAGGCAGGCGGCAGATCGAAGCGCAGCGCTCGGCGTGGCCGATGGATCGTCGTAGTAAATGGCAAACGTCCGCGTCGATGGAGGAAGGAGACCTATGCCGGCCGCCAATGCCGTCAGTTGCTCGAAAGCCGATCCAATCCGCGCGTAATCGCCCCACTGCGCCAGCGCGGCAACTCGGATCGCCGGTGTTTCTAGAATCGTTGTGTGATAACTCATGGCAGGATCCTACCGAACCGGTTTTGATTTAGCTTGCCGAATAGCCGGGACTGTCGTTCCGGCGCCATTGGCTGTTGCCGATTGGCTCGCCAGGCACCGTCGAAGACGCTTGCGCCAGCCGTCAACCATTGTGCCTGAAAGCCCAATCCCCAACCCCGCCGAGACGAAGTCTCGGCTATTGCGCCTGGCCCATCTTCTCGGCTTCGGCCTCGGCCTGCGCGCGCAGCATGCGTTTGCGCTGCCGCTCGATGCGCAGAAGCTGCTGCCGCCGCCGCAACTTGATGGAATCGTCCACTTTGCGCCAGAATTTGCGGAAATATTGGACCGCCGACGCGATGCCGAAAATCATCACGCCCCACATCCACAGCATGGCGAAGCCCGACAGCGCCGCCCAGCGAATGCTCAGGAGTACCATGGAAATCGCCACCACCTGGGTGATCATCTTGGTCTTGCCCAGGTCGCTCGCTTGGATGGTGTAGCCTTCCGCCGAGGCGATGCCGCGCAGCCCGGTGACGGCGAACTCGCGCCCGATGATCAGCACCACCATCCACGCCGGCACCTTGTGGATCTGCACGAGGGAAATCAGCGCCGCCGAGATCAGCAACTTGTCCGCGATCGGATCGAGCAGCGTGCCGACCGTCGTGATCTGTTTCCAGCGCCGCGCCAGATAACCATCCAGCAGGTCGGTACCGGCCGCGGCCAGAAAAATCCCCAGTGCGAGAAACGCGTTGGTCACCAGTACCATGCCGCGCCATTCGATCCGCATGTCCTGCTCCACTAAGACCGCAACCAGAATGGGCACGAAAAAGATGCGGAGAATCGTCAGCGTGTTGGGCAGATTCATGTCAAGTCCGCGTCTTGGAGTTATTTCCCTGCTGCCAGAATATCACTCGGCCACATACCCCGAGAATTGCCGTTTCACCGATTCAGGCGCCTCGGCCTCGATTTCCACCATGCCGTCCTGGTACCGGCTGGAGAGCACTTTCGCATGCTCGTGCAACAAATGAATGAGCGATCCGTCGCCCGCCGGGATGCGGAGCCGCAGGCGCGAAACCGGATCGAGCGGCAGTGCCTCGTCGATGGCCTGCAGCAATTCGGCAATTCCCGCCCCAGTGCGCGCCGACACCGGAACGGCGGCCGTGCCCGCGCCCGCTTCCCTTACGTGACCCAGCGCCTCGCCGAGAATGCGCTGCGCGAGGCTTTCCGGATCCGCCCCGTCCCCAACCTGATCCATTTTATTGAGCACCAGGATCTCTCGCGTCTGATCCGCTCCAATCTCGGCCAGCACCTCGAACACCTGCGCGGTGTGCTGCGTCGCAGCGGGCGAAGAAGCGTCCACCACGTGCAGCAGCAGCGCGGCCTCGGTGACTTCCTCGAGCGTCGCGCGGAACGCCTTCACCAGCGTGGTGGGAAGATTCCGGATAAATCCCACGGTATCGCTGAGAAGCACTTTGCGGCGCGACGGCAGCATGAGGTGCCGGACCGTGGGGTCGAGCGTGGCGAACAAGCGCGCATCCGCCGTCACGCCCGCGCCCGTGAGCCGGTTGAAGAGCGTGGATTTTCCGGCGTTGGTGTATCCCACCAGCGCGATCGTCGCGAGCGGCACCGCTTGCCGCTGCCGACGCTGCGTGCCCCGTCCGCCGCGCACGCTTTCCAGTTGCTCGTTCAGTTTCTTGATGCGCCGGTAGATGGCGCGGCGGTCCGTTTCAAGCTGCGTTTCACCCGGTCCGCGCGTGCCGATGCCGCCGCCGAGCCGCGACATTTCCGTTCCGCGCCCGGCCAGCCGCGGCAGCAGGTAATTCAGTTGCGCCAGTTCCACTTGCAGTTGCCCCTCGCGCGTACGGGCGCGCCGCGCGAAAATATCCAGGATCAACTGCGTACGGTCCAGAATTTTGCACTCAAGCGCGCGTTCCAGGTTGCGAAGCTGCGTGGGGGTGAGGTCGGCGTCGAACAGCACCAGGTCCGCTTCGTGAAGATGCACCAGCTGGCGCAGTTCGTCCAACTTTCCCGAGCCGATCAGCGTGGCCGCATCCGGCGCCTGGCGCGCCTGCACGATGGTCTCTTCCACGCGTGCACCCGCGGTGCCAGCGAGCGATTTCATCTCTTCGAGCGATTCCTCTACGTCCCGCGCGCCACGCGCGGAGTTCGCCCGGGAGCGGGATTTCAAATCCAGCCCCACCAGAATCGCCCGTTCTTCGCTCGTGACCGCCAAACGAAACGACTGACCCTCAGTAATTAATCTTCCACCGGTTCCGCCGGCGCCGGGTGAACGCCCGTGGCAGTTCCCGTGGATCCCGAGGGTCCTGACGTGTGCCCTCCCGCCGAGGTGTGGAACGGCTTCGACACCACGACGGTCGAGATCGCATGCTTGAAAATCAACTGCTCCTGGTTGTTGGTCTCCAGGACTACCGAATACTTGTCGAAACTCTTGATGCGACCGGAAAGCTTCACGCCGCTCATTAAATAGATAGTCAGGAAGGTCTTGTCTTTGCGCGCATTATTTAGAAAAGCCTCCTGGATGTTTTGCGCCAGCTTTTCCATGGGCGTCCTTTGGCCGGTTTTCGGCTCGTTTTCTTGAATGATGATCCCTCCCATCGCGACAGGGGTGGCAACTAAGTTCATGATAGCGCAATGGGATGTAACTACGGCACTAGGAAGCCTACGGGGCGTTTCCATGCAATCCCTTAGTACACCGCGCGCCGCGTTTCCAGCGACTTAGTCGCCAGCGAAAATCGTGGCTCGGGCCGAACCCGGCCGTCGATCAGGCCGCACACGTGCTCGCCCACCGCCGGACCATGTTTGAATCCGTGCCCGGATCCGCCTCCCACCAGCCACACGTTTGCTAAGCCGGGATGCCGATCGATCAGGAAATCGCCGGTCGATGTATTTTCGTATTGGCAGACGCGCGATTCCACCAGCGGCGCATTGGCCAACCTGGGGAATCGTTCCGCGAGGAACGCACGGGCGTTCTCGACGTCCCGCACCACGCGGTCATCGGAGTCAGGATCGAATTCCGGCCCGTGCCGGTCGAAAGCCAACTTGAAGCCGCGGCTCTCGATGCTAGGAATCGTGTAGGCGCAGTGCGGATCGGTGATGTCGGTCCAAACGGGCATCCGCGGCGGCGCGAAGCTCGGATCTCCCGCCGGAGTCCCGAAGAAAAACACCTCCTGGCGCGTCGGCCGGATACGCCCGCCAAGAACTTCAGGAAAAATCTTGGCGAGCCAAGGCCCGCAAGCATAGATCACTGTCCCGCTTTGCGGCACTTCGGAAACTCGCTCCTCGCGGTACTCCACGCCTTCGCGAACCGCCTGCTCCACCACCGCCTGGATGGCCCGTCGCGCGAGCAATACGCCGGATTCAGGTTCCAAGATCCCGGCACGCTCTTCGCGAAACCCGAATTGCGGATACGATCGCGCGAGTTCCGCCGCTCCCAACCGCTCGAACCTCACGCCGCACTTCTCGAAAGTCGCCAGTGTCGTCAAGTCGCGCTGGTCGCCCGGCTGCGGCGTCCACAACACGCCGGTCTTCACGAACAGTTCCGGCCTTCCGATCTGCTCG
>JASHQT010000501.1 GCA_030039005.1 Bryobacteraceae bacterium | reverse complement strand
TTTCATTGTTGTCCTCCCTGTTCTGGTGTGGCAGCTTTCTTGGGCGGCGGCTGGATCTTGGTCAACGTGCCGCCTTCGGATTGATACGTTTCCGCTCCCACCGCTCCGGCGACGTGAAAGCCGTGGCTGGCGAGAAGATCGGCGGCCTTTCCGCCGCGCGCCGCGTGATTGGATACGGTGACGATGATGCGGTCTTTGGGGATTGCATCGAGATGTTTTTCCAACTCGCCGATTTGAATGCTCAGGTACACGGGAAATCCGCCGTTGGAAGCGATCTCGTCGGGGCGGCGTACGTCGATGAGAAGTACTTTGTCCGGTGTCGCCAGCAGTTCATCCAGTTCCGCCCGCGTCAGGACTTTCGCTTTCGAGGGCGGAGCTTTATGTTGGCCTGCGGCGGGGGCATCGCTTTGCGCGAAGGCTCCGCGAGGTACCCATAGCGGGGCCGCTGCCAGAAACGTGATCAAAATCAATTTGCGCATTCTTTGTTTTCCTTTCTAGAACAGAAGCTTTAAACCAATCTGGTTGTCGCGCGGGGTGCCGGCGATGGAAATCTGACCGAATTGCGGGCTGCCCACCACGGTGTTCGGACTGCCGGTCTGGCCGGCGAAATTGGGCGTGTTGGTGGCGTTGAAGGACTCCAGACGAAGCTGCGCGGTGAAGCGTTCGTTGATGCGGAACTGCTTGTGCGCGGCGATGTCCAGATTAAACACGCCAGGCCCGCGCAGAATATCGCGGCCCGCGTCCCCGTAGGTGTACGGAGCGTTCTTGACGAACGCGGCCGTGTTGAACCACTCCTGCACGGTGGGATCCGCGAGCTGCCAGTTGCCGACTACGTTGGGGCGATCGGCGCCGTACGGTCCCGAGTTCGATGGATTGCCATTCACCGTCAAGTTCAACGGCAGGCCGGAATCGACGGTGACGATCGGTCCGATGCTCCATCCTCCCAGGGCGCCGTTGATCCAGCGGTTCCAATTTGAACCCCAGGTTTTCCCGCGGCCGAAGGGGAGCTCGTACACCGCACTGGCGACGAAGTGCTGCGTCATGTCCTGGCTGGAGACCGAGCGGTCGGCGTCCCAATCGAGCGGGTTTTGCACGCCCGTGGTATCGCCCAGCCCGATGGTCTTCGAATATTGATAGGCGGCCAAGAACGTCAGGCCCTTGGAATAGCGCTTTTCTACCTTGGCTTGGAGTGCGTTGTAGTCGCTATAGCCGTCCTTGGAGATGCGAACGACGTCGGCGAGCGTGATGGTGTCGTCAGTCCCGGGCACGAGCACCGAATGATAGAGGCGGTTGGCGTTCACGTTGCCCGGTTTGGGCGCGGCCGGATTGCCATCGTGCTGCCACCACATGTGGTCCAGCTTGTTGCCGTAGTAGCCGACTTCGAAAAGAATGCCGCCGGGCAGCTCGCGTTGGATATTGAAGTTCCATTCCTGCGACATGGGCCAAACGCCGCTCTGGTCGTAGGAAACCAGTTCGACGTTTTTGGCGTCAGCCGGAGAAAGCTCGGCTGCGGGGAAGCCTTGATTGAGGAACAGCGTGGGATCGTCGGGATTGGTGGTGAGGTTGACGCGCAGGTGGTTGGGCGGGTTGATCTCCATGGACTGCATGCCGCCGGCCGTGGTCAGGTTGGAATAGAAGATCCCATAGCCGCCGCGCAATACGGTTTTGTTATCGGGAAGGCTGTAGGCGAAGCCGAAGCGCGGCGCGAATTGCAGGTAATCCACGCCCTGCAGCGCGCGGTCGGCATAACTGGAGCCCTGCGATCCGGCCGGGACCAACTGTGGATCGGCCGGGTCGGCGTCGATCTCGAAGTTGGCGATTTTGTTGCCCTGGTCCACCGGCGGCTTGTCGAGGTCGTATCGCAGCCCGATGTTCAACGTCAGATGTCGGGTGACCTTCCAATCGTCTTGGACGAAGAAATCGGTGAATGGAGTTCGGAAAGCCAGGTACGCCCAATTCGACAAGCTGGCGGACGCAACATCGCCCAGCAGAAAATCCGCCAGCGCGCTCCCGCCGGTGGCCGAGGCCGGGTTTTGCGTGAATTGGCCGGTGAAATTGAAGATTCCGCCGATCTGCTGCGAACTCAAGAAATTGGTCTGGAGCCAGTACTGCTGGACGCCGAATTTGATGTTGTGCGCTCCATGGCTCCAGGTGAGGTCGGCCGCAATCTGCCGGTCCTCGGTACCCGAGGTGTTCGGCGTATTCGACACACCGAGAGTCGTGAGGCCAGTCAGGGTCATCTCCGACAGGCCCGGATAAGTGTCGTTTACGCCAGGAAGCCCAACCAACGAACTTAGGTTCTGATTACTGCCATAGAACTGGTACATCAGGAGGTAATTCCAGCCGGCGCGCACCGAACCGATCAGAGTCGGCGTGAAGATGACGTTGTAGCCCAATCCAAATCCGCGGCTGCCCACCGTGGATGCGCCGGCGGCAGCGGTGTAGCCGATCCCCGCCTCTTCCGGGAACGCGGCTACCGTCCCATAAATCTGCGTCTGGGAACTGTAGCGGAAGAACAGGTTCTGCTTTTCGCTGATGATGTCGTCGCCACGCACGTCCCAGTGGCGCGGGTCCTGATTTTCCGGGCTCGCATAGACGTAGTTGTTGGTGGCGCCGGACCGGGTGGGAAGGGGATAAAAGTCGAGAACCCTGGCCGCGATCGGATCCCACAACGAAGCCGGAATCTGGTTGCCGGGAAACGGCATTCGCGTATTCGTGGCGCTGTTATACGTCTGGGGGTTGTAGATCGTGGTGGGGAAGATGCCTTCGCGCTCAGCTAGCGTCGG
>JASHQT010000057.1 GCA_030039005.1 Bryobacteraceae bacterium | reverse complement strand
ACGCGGGTTGGCCCATGCGAAGCTTTGCGAGATCATCTTGGCGGACTGATGCGAGCATCCAGACTCTCGATAGATCGAGAGTCTGGATGCTCGCATCAGTCCGCCAAGATGATCATCCAGACTCTCGATAGATCGCCGATCACGTATGTGACGCTCGACAGATCCACAGTCTTCATGAGCGTGATGTTCTTCTCGATGACGTATCCATCGCCGGGCGCCAGGATCGGCACCTCGTCTTCGGTTTCATCGGTTCGATTCGGAGCCGGGTCGGCGGAACTTTGAGGTCGTCTTCAAGCAGATCCTTACCGCGATCCACTTCGATCTCGGCCTTCCTTACGGCCATTTGTGCGGTCAGCAAATCCTGCTGCGCCTGCTCCACTTGTTGAACCGAGCCCGCTTTTAACTCGAGTAAGCGCTGCGCGCGCTTGTAACTGCGGTCGGCTTGCACCACCGCCGCTTTGGCCCGATCCAGCTCGGCCAGCGTGGTGCGATATTGCGCGCGGGAATCACGCACCTCGTCCGCGTGATAACGGGCCAGGATCTGGCCTTTGTGAACGAGGTCGCCCAAGTTTGCATAGACTTTGGTGACCGAACCGATGGTGCGCACGCCCACGCGCCATGTCCGATCGTCGTCGAGTGCGATATGGCCTTTCACGGTAAGCATTTCAGGCGCATTAGAAAGCGTCGCGGGCTCAGTCTCCACCTTTGCCTCCGCCTGCTGCTGGGGCGACAGAACGACTTCATCTTTGGAAGCCTTCTCAATCGTTGGAGCGGCCGCCTCCGTCGACGCGCCAGGTCTATTGCAACCTATGCCGCACAAACTCACGAATAACAGAATGAGGACATTGGTCTTCACGGGTTCACCCCCTCGGCCGCTTCGAGCCTCACAACGCTTTGCCGGTAATCCGCCATTCCGCGCGCCCAAGCCAGTTGGGCATCGAGCCTCGCCCGCTGGGCATCGAGCAAACGAAGCAGGTCGGTGCCGCCTTCCGCGTAGGCAGCGGCAGCGATCTTTGCGATATCAGCAGCATGCTCGCGCAAAGGTTCCAGGGCTTGGACCAACTCCATGCGTCGCATTTCGTATTCCTGAAGCGCGGCAGTATATTCCGCACGGACTTCCGTCTGCGCCGCTTCCAACAGATGTTGATCGCGGCGAACCTCGGCCTCGGCCGCAATGCGGTTACCTTGATTCTTGTCCGTCACCGGAAGAGTAATCCGCGCCGAGACGATCGCCGTGTTCACGCCGTAAATGGTGTCGGGCAATTCGGTTCGCTTGTAGCCATAAGTGACGTTCAAGTCTGGGCGCGCATTCACTTCTTGCAGCCTGACATTGGCCATGGCTTGTTCCAGCGCCGCACGCGCCGCCCGGATCTCTTTGCGCTGTGCCAGCGCCTGCTCCACGCCCGCAGGCACAAACGTAGAGTCGGGCGCGAGCGGCTCCGTTAAAACCACGTCGGTGAACTCCGTCCGGCCCATTTCCCTTAGAAGTTCCATGCGCGCGCGATTCAGGTCGATTAACGCGAGGTCGGCTGCGATCTTCAAGCGCTCGCCCTCCAGCCGGACTCGCAGCAGATCCTGTTCGGCGATCGCTCCGGTACTGAACCGGGCCGCGTTAAACTGGATCACGTTCTGGAAACTATCAGCCGTATCCTTCAGGACGTCGCGAGTCTCTTGCAGCCCTCGCACTTCCCAATAAGCGAGCTCTACCTGACGCGCTACCTGCCACTGCGCCAGATCATAGTCGGCCCGGCTTCGAATTACTCCTGTGCCGGCAACCACCATGCGCTGTCTCCGTTTTCCCAAGATGTCGAGGGGCTGATTAATCATGGCCAAGGTATCGACATCGCGCGTGTATGTCATACCCGGCCTGAGGTTTTCGTTCTGGAACTGAAATTCGGGGTTGGGGACGACGCCCGCCTGGCGGCGCAGCCCTTCGGCAATGCTCACCTGGTCGGCATCCGCCTTCAGCGATGCACGGCTTTGAATCGCTTCGTTGACCGCGTCTTGCAACCTTAATCGGAGCTGCGCCCGGCATGACCACGGGTGCCAGCCAATAAACAAGACAGTAAATGCAGCAAATACTTTATTCACCTGATTCCTTCCTAAGCTCTTCAAACAGAAGGTCATGGCGCAGCGCGACCAACGGCGTGCGACTAGACACACTTCAAACGTTCGGGTGGAGGGCTTAAGAAGGTGGGGCTCGAGGAATGCGCGGGGAGTCACAGGGCGGATCGTGCCCGCATTCCTCGACCAACTCGACCCAGGCGACCGGCACTGGCGGCGAGAATAGTTCCAGCACCGCCCGCACCGGCGCCGAAAGCGCTAGCGGAACGCCGGGAACGAGCGTAAAAGAATCGACCGACCAGATTGCGTCGTGATCGTCATCATCGGCGTTTTCCAAATGGACGCCCGTGTGCTGCACGCCGGGCACGGCGAAACGATAAAAGTGGGCATGGAGGACGGCTGGGTGATCGTGATCGCCGCCCGGATGTATGTGTTGAAACGGCGATACAAAAAATGCCTGCAGCAAGGCGAGACAAGTCGGTATCGCGGTTGCAAAACGCATCCGTTGCCAGTGTATGTGATTTTTGGTCTGTTTGGACAAAACGGAGTGCCCGAAACGAATAGGGGAATTGTCAACTCTCGGTCACTGACCGGTGGCCGCAAGGTCTGTGACACTTATTGCTCAATAAGATACGGAGAAACACCGCCGAAGTCCACATCACTTCGGGGCGGCTGGTTCCCCGAGCACCTTACGGCCATTCGAAAGTGTGATTTCCTGCGCGCTGGCAACGTGGGCTCCATCGCGTGCTGGGAAACCAACAACAGTTACCCGATCGCCCACTTTCAGGGTATCTCGCATCCATCCCATTCGTGCCAGGGTATTCGGACCGGCGCTCTCGAAGGCCCAGTTCGTGACCCGTTCACTGCCGTCCTTGACGTCGACATAAAAGTAGACGTGAGGATTACTCCACTCCACTTTCGTTATTACGCCCGCAAATGTGATTTGGCGGCGCACATCGAATTCAGCCGAGACCGAGTGATGAGCAAAGATGGGGGCGGCCACCGCGATCAACAACGCCCACGGAACCCATATGGCCAGTCTGTGGAGCATGTGGACTCTCACTTAGTTCTCAATTCGATGCTATCATGCGTCGCGGCGATATCGACGCTCTGGCCAGTCAACTAGTGGTTAGTGACCGGGAGGCTTCCGGTCAGCGACCGTCCGTTGCCTTGCGAAACGCAAGCCCATACGCAATTCTACGAAATCACCAATTTCGGATTTGCGATTCGAAGACAACCTCCGTGACACTCGGGATGTGTAATTGTATATGCATAGCCCCAGAGTTCGACGAAACATCATGCACATCAGCGCCGGGAAGCATATGTCTTCAACCCTAGTAGGATTAATGATCATTTTAATTATCCTGCCGGGTCCGGCCATAGCACACCACGGAATGGCGGCCTTCGATATTACGGCGGCGGTCACGTTGAAGGGCATGGTTACGGATTTTCATTTCGTGAATCCTCATTGCGTGATTGAATTCGATGTGACGGATGAAAAAGGCAATGTGCGAAATTGGAAAGCCGAACTCACCAGCCCAAACCACTTGGCGGCGAAGGGTTGGACTGAATCCTCTTTGCAGAGCGGTGATCAAGTAGTCATAACCGGTTATCGTGCGAAGAACGGCGCGCCGTCGATATGGGTCACAAAAGTTCGGATGGCAGACGGCCGGGAACTCAAGATTAGCTCGACAAACTGACACCATCACCCGGACATCCGTAGGGCTCGGGGCAGCCTAGACTAGCGTGCTGGCTCGACTCCCGGAATGAGGGGCGCAGTGGGGTTAGAAGCTCCGATGCTCCCGCCCGCCTCACGCATGTCGAGAATAGGACCTTCGCCTGAGTTGAGCCGGTGATCGAGGATCGTCACCGGAACCTTCGACAGGGCCGTATACGCCGCTAGAAAGCGCTCCAGCAAGTAGGCCCTCCCTCCGACCCCAAAAGCACGGCGATCCGCATCGAAGCGATAGGCTGCTGCATCGGCGACACGCCGAATCTCATCAGCTTTCGCATCCGCAGCCGTCGTCATCTGGTTTGCCTGTTGCTGCGCATTTCCAGCCGTGAGTTCCGCCCGCGCCTGTTCGTCGAAAATGGTAGCCAGCGAGTTGATCTCGGCCGCCTGCACCGCGTGGTACGCAGCCGCCGCACCTGCCGGAGGATGGATTTCTTCGATCAGCACCGACACGATGTCTATACCCGCGTGTTGCGAGTCAACATCGGCGGCCAACTGATCGCGTAGTGCGCCCGCCACGTTCTCTCGACGCGCTCCGATTACCGTCTCCAGCGTCCGCGAGTTAAAGAAACGTAGAACCAAACGGCTTGCGTCGTCTCTGATCAGCGATTCCGGGTCGGCCACCGTGTATATTGACTGCAAGGCTGCCGAATCGGTCAAGCCTACCCGGTAAAGCACACTGATCTCGGTTGCGACTTCCTGGAACCCTTCAGGCCCGGTACCTGTGCTCGGCACCAGATAGTACGCCTGACCCGGATGCGAGGTCTCCCAGAGCCGATTTAGAGCGAGCGGTGGCTGACCCTCTGCATTGGCCGGGACCATTTCGTCTGGTTCAGCCTTGTCGACACCGATCGCCACGGAGTGAATCGTCCCGTATTCGACGGGACGCACCCGTCCAACCGGCCATGGCAGCACCATGTGCAGGCCGGGTCCAAGCACCGCGACAGGAGCTCCGAATCGCTCGTAGACGCCACGCTGACCCAGGTCGATCAGCTTCACGCCGCTCAATCCCCAACACAGCAGACCCGTCCCGAAGGCGGCTGGGAGCAATGCCTTACTCAGAAACCCAAGGGCCCAACTCCTTGAAAAATCCAATCCGAGGTGCGTACGAAGTAGGGCGCCGGGCGTGCGAGTTCCACCGGTGATCAGGGTCGCGACCAGACTATCCGTAACAGCGGTTGCATCCGCGGGAAGGGGCGGAGGGAGGAACAGGCGCCCGAGCGCGCGAACTGTGAGTTCGAGCGCGATCAAACCTGGGATGCACGCTACGATCACAACGAGCCAACGAACCCAGGTGAGACCGATGCCGTGACCAATCTCCAGACAGGCCCCCGCGAGTAGCACTAGCGTCGTGAAAAAAAGCAGACGCCGAATCGTCGGAGCCTCCGGCAACTGGGGCTCGGGGAAAGCGCTCACGATGCGCTCCGCCACAAGCGAAGCGAAAGCGAGCCCGAACGCTGCGCCAATGGCAACGCCGATACTGGCCGCGCTTTCCATCTCCCGTGGCGTCTGGGAGGGCCACAGAGATTGCTCGGCGATCCATACGAGCACAGCACCCGTCGAGACGATGATCGCTTGCCCCTGCCGCGCCGCGAATCCGGGATTGGCCATGGACTTGATCAGTAGCTTCGGTTGAGTGTCGGCGCCCTCGGTCTCGGCGCTCACTGCGTAGCGGAATCGAGCGCCGGTCAGAGCGAGTGTGGCCACCGAGGCGGTCAGCCCCAGAAGGAGCGCCGGAAACGCAATTGCGGCCAAGCCACTGTCAATCCACTCGCGCGCCGCGCTCATGCCCAGTAATCCAAAGCTCAGCCACAGCCCGACCGCCAGTACCGCTCCCGAGTACAGCCACGTCACCCCTCGCATCAGGCGATGCGCGCGAGGATAAACATAGCCTTTCGACTCTGACTGTGGGCCGGCTATTGAAAATACATCAAAGCTGAGTATGATGAACCACGCACAAACGAAGAGGAACAGTAGCCACATCAAGTGAAGGAGACCTCGTCAATAGCGGTAGCTGAATGCTCGCCTATTGAGGCGAAACATGCACCTAAATTGTAACATCCTGAACCACCAGGACTTTGAATAGCCATCACTCCCCCGGTTGCTTAGGTGGGCCTCCGTACAAGGCTTATCAGGAAGATCGCAGTCGCCGTCATCACGATCAGCGGGCCGCTGGCCTGGTGCAGGCGCGCCCCTGCCCACGTGCCAACGATGGTAGCCACTACAGCGATGCCGGCCGCCATGTAAAGCATACCGGTGAGATTGCGCGCCAGTCCCTTTGCGGTGGCCGCTGGCACGATGATCAGGGCCCCCATCAACAGCACCCCCAGGTACCGCAGCCCCAGAGCGATCGTCAGCGCGAACGCCTCGAGATACAGCAAGTTCAGCCGGCTAACGTTGATCCCGGTCGTGCGCGCCACCTCCGGCGAGACGAGCATCACGATCAGGCGATCCCGTTGTGTGAAGATGAACACGATGACGGCGACGGCGCCGACAAGGCCGAAGATCAACTCCGATCTGCCCAGCGCGCCGCGGCTGCCGAACAGCGCGTCGATCAGTTCCTCACCGGAGGTCATCAGACTTCCGGCAGCTAGCGCCACTGAAAAGACGATACCGATCATAGTTTCTGTCGCGGTTCGGGTCCGTTCTTCGAGCGCCCACACCAGCAGCGCGCCGAAAAATAACAAAGCCACGGCGCCGAAGATCGGGTTGATCCGCAGCGCCAGGGCGATGCCGATTCCCGGCAACGCGACATGTGACAGAGGGTCGGCCGCAAGCGACATGCGACGCATCACAGCAAAACAGCCAACCAGGCCGGAGGCCACGGCCATCGCCACCCCGAGCGCCAATGCGTCAACGGTCATCCGTCGTGCTCGTGGACGTGAAAATGCACTTCCGTGCCGTACATCTCACGTAGGAGATCCGGCGTGAGAACAGTGCTCGGCGGGCCAAAGCACGCCGCGCTATGACTCAGACAGAGCACGTTCGTGGCGTAGCGATTGACCACCGTGAGCTCATGCGAGATGAACAGCACAGTCAGCGCCTGATCGCGCTGAAGAATGCGTACCAGTTCATTGATCTGTTCCTGCCCCGGTTCGTCCACTCCCGCCGTTGGCTCATCGAGCAACAACGCGTTCGGATCGCCGATCAGAGCGAAGGCCAGCAGCAGCCGCTGGAACTGTCCGCCCGAGAGTACGCCGATAGGCTGGTTGGCCACGTCGGGAGGTATGCCGACGAGCGCCAGCACGCGGGAGACGTCGGTGCGGGTGCCATGCGCAATCTTGGTTCGCGCGGCGAGGAAATCGAGTCCCGTGATCGGAATGTCACGTTCGAGGTCCAGCTTCTGCGGCACATAACCGATGCGGGTGCCTGCGGCCCAGCGCACCGTGCCGGCAAAGGGCGCCGCGCCAACCAGGGAACGGAACAGCACCGTCTTGCCCGCGCCATTCGGTCCGAGAATAGCGAGCGAGGTGCCGCGCTCGACGTTGAAGCTCAGGTCGTGCAGCACCTGGCGCTGACCAAAGTGCACCGAGAGGTGCTGCACATCGAGGATGTTGTCCATGCTCTCGTTGACCGAGTATACCCAGTCGCGCCCGCTTCCTAACGCGTGTACCTCATTAAGGCTCCCGGAGCGGTGGCTCAGGCATTCGCCGCGCCCAGTGACACAGCGACTGCTCCCCCAGTTCCGGCGGCTCCACCTCCGCCCGTTTCGTCGAAGCGCAGCAGGCGGCCGGAGTTGCCAAGAACGAGGAATGTGCTCACGTTGTGCAGAAGCGCCGCAATAATCGGCGCTGATGCGCCAAGAACATTGAAGCCCGCCAGCGCCACTAGACCAAACGTGAACCCAAAGGCCATCAGAATATTCACCGAGATCGTACGGCGACAGCGGCGGCTGAGCCGAATACAGGTGCCGAGCCGCCGGAGATCGTTGGTCATCAGCGCGAGGTCGGCTGACGCCAGAGCGATATCGGATCCTTGCGTGCCCATGGCCACGCCGACCGCGCCGGCGCGAAGCGCCAACGAATCGTTAATGCCATCTCCAACGACCATGGGACGGTGGCCGGCTTTGATTTCATGCATGACGCGATTCAACTTCTGCTCGGGCAGCATCTCGGCCCAAACTTCGTTCACGCCGATCTCGGCTGCCACCTCTTGCGCCACCGCAGTCCGGTCTCCCGTCAACAGTACCATGTGCTCGATGCCGAGCCCTTTCAGGTCCTGCACTGCGGCGGAAGCGCTGCTGCGGAGCTGGTCATAAAACAGCAGCCAGCCGAGAAACTTCCCATTCCGGCTGACACCGGCAATCGGGCCGACGTGCGCCGGCGGCGCGGTCACCGTGAT
>JASHQT010000500.1 GCA_030039005.1 Bryobacteraceae bacterium | reverse complement strand
CCAGGGAAGTAGCGGAAGGACGCCGCTTGTCTCAACCCGATTTTGCTGGTGCAGGCCGCGAGGCTTCGCGCGTCGACTTAGATCGAGTTACTGGAGGGGTTCCCGAGGTAAGTGAAGGTTAGTAAAGCGCTGAGGGAATCTGCAAGCGGAGAATCGGAACTACTCGGATTTGGCTGCCGCCGATTTACGGTACTCCGCCCATCGCCGCTTCTGGGCAGCCGCGATTCGTTTGCGCGCGGCCGGGCTCAGCCGGGATCGTTTGGATGCAGGAGCCGCGTGCGCCGCCGCGCCTCCGTTTCTCGACCCGGCGTTTTTCGACCCGGGAGGACGTCCCCGGCGGCCCGGAGTCTTCCCCAACAACAAACGAACTTCTCGAATCTGCTCGTCGATTCTTTGTTTTTGCAGCTCCAGTCCTTCGAGAGCCGCCGTCAACAAGGAATAATCTTGCATTGAGTTTGCTGTCCGAGGCATTGGTGCTCCTATTTGGATAATACCAACCGCACACGTGAGGCTGGGAGTCTCTTATTGTTACCTTGTTACGGCGCCGCGGTTGCGGAATAATCCGCCACCCCTCGCGTCGAATCCAATATAAACGTCACTGGACCGTCGTTGACCAGGTGGATTTCCATCTCGGCCTGGAAGACGCCGGTTTCCACCGCAATGTTACTTAATTTTAAGCGTTGGATAAAGCGCTCGTACAGCGCGCGGGCCTGCTCGGGGCGGGCGGCGTGATCGAAGCTCGGCCTCCGTCCTTTGCGGCAATCGCCGTATAGCGTAAATTGCGAGACCACTAACAAGCCGCCGCGCGTGTCGAGTAAGCTGCGATTCATCCGGCCGGCTTCGTCCGCGAAAATCCGCAGTTGGATCACCTTGTCCGCCAGATAGTGAACGTCTTTCTCGGTGTCAGCATGAGTCACGCCCAGGAAAATCAGTAACCCTGCCCCGATGGATCCCACCGTCGCGCCCGCCACCTCCACGCGGGCGCTCTTGACGCGTTGGAGAACGATTCTCACGCGCGTCACCGACCGGAATTTTGGGGCGCTGCCAAGAATCCAGTATGCCATTGACTCTGGTCTGCCCGAACAAGACCGTAGGCACAGGCTAGGTGCGCTGATCCACAGGCACTAGGGTGATTTCCTGATCTGCAATTGCACGAAAGGTCCTGATAATGGAGTTGATGATTTATCAGGGTATCTTCAAGCGCCGCCGTGTGCACAACAAAATGCCCGGCGGGTTCTTCAATTTCGAAGAAGAAGGTACCAGCACGCGCCTGTACGGATTCGGCCATGGCGATCATCTCCGTCTGCGCGACGAGTTCGGCAACATTTGGCGTGGCACGGCGGAGAAGGTGAGCGAGGAATCCGTCCGCTACACCTTCCGCGACGCCAACGGCCGCACCATCACCGGCGTCTCCGACAGCTTCGGTGTCGTGCTGCGCGATGGGCGCGGCAAGACCTGGCGCGGTTTTATCGACTAAAGTTCATCGACTAACGAAACATTCCCGGGCTTTCGCGAGCCAGCCGCGATACCATCGACGGGAGCGTGTCTGAGACCCCGTTGATTCCTCTCCCGGTCGTGCTCGGGCCCACCGGTTCGGGAAAGAGCGATCTCGCGCTCGCCATCGCGCACGCGGCGGGCGGAGAAATCGTCAATTTCGATTCGGTGCAGGTGTATCGCGGATTTGACGTCGGAAGCGCGAAACTAGCGCCCGCCGAACGCCAAGGCATCCCGCATCATCTGGTCGATATCGTGGAGCCCGCCGCGCTGTTCACGGCGGGCGATTATGCTCGCGCGGCCGAAGCGGCGGTGCGGGAAATCTCTTCGCGCGGGCGCGTTCCCATCCTGGTGGGAGGCACCGGGTTTTATTTGCGCGCGCTGTTGCAGGGCCTCGCGCCGGGTCCTGTGCGCGACGATGCGTTGCGCCGCCGCCTGCTGGATCGCGAACGGAAGCGCCCTGGCGCCTTGCATCGCATCCTGGCGCGGCTGGATGCGCACTCGGCGCTCCGCATTCATCCCCACGACCGGAACAAGACCCTGCGCGCGCTGGAAGTCCGCCTCATCGAGGGAGCACCGCTGGCATCGATCTTCGAGCGCGGAACGTCACCGCTCCCCGATTTCCGGCCGGTGAAGATCGGCCTCGCTCCGCCGCGCGACCTTCTTTATGCGCGGCTGAACGAGAGGGCCCGGAGGATGTTCCATCCCGATGCGCCGCATCGCAGCCTGGCGGACGAAGTTCGCGGTTTAATGGCGGCGGGTGTGCCGCCCGAGGCCAAGCCCTTCGAGTCGCTCGGCTACAAACAGGTGTTCGAAATGCTCGCCGGACGCTGCAGTGAGGAGCAGGCGCTGGATCTCACGCGGCGGGAAACGCGCCGCTACGCCAAGCGCCAGATGACCTGGTTTCGAAAAGAAGCCGGCGTGCACTGGATCTCCGGCTTCGGAGACGCGCCGCGCGTCCAGGCCGAGGCGCTCGCGATTCTGCGCCGCTCGGGCGTCACACTCTCATAGTGTCCGCTCATAAAATATTCACCAAATTCTCAGGAACACAAACCCACACCGCACGTATTAATACGTGAAGTTAGTAAGTTTGCGATTGAGGAGTTACAAAAAATGGTTAAGAATTTCCTATTCGGATTTGCTTCCCTAGCCTTGGCGGTGGCAAGCGCCGCAACCAATTATCACGTTACTTTCTACCAGCCGGTGATGATCAACGGATCCCAGCTGCAGCCTGGCGACTACAAGCTGGAGCTGAAGGACAAGACCGCGGTGATCAAGCAAGGCAAAACCACCACCGAAGCGCCCGTCACGATTGAAAAGGAGGGGCAGAAGTTCAACCAGACTACGGTGCGCATGAAGGGCAGTCAGGTGGAAGACATCCGCATCGGCGGGACGAACACGCGCGTCATTTTCGATAACTCGAACGCGACCAACTGAAGCGTTCGCGATGCAAGGAGCCGAACTCCCCACAGGCTCCTTGTGGCGGCAGCTCGCCGGCTGCCGCCTTCTTTTTTTCGTGCCCGGCCTGCACGCGGCCGCGCCGACATCCCGCGCGGTAAAATGAGGCTGTGCCGCGTTGTTTCTGCGCCCTGGCGGGCCTGTGTTTGCTGTGGGCGCCCGCGCGGGCAGCCACGTACGTGATTCTGCCGTTTTTCAATCTTTCCAACAACCCCAATCTGGATTGGATCGGCGAAAGCCTCGCCGATTCGGCCCGCGAAGCGCTCTCCTCGGAGGGATTGATGGCGCTTAGCCGCGATGAACGCGTGCAGGCCTACAGCCGTTTGTCTTTACGTCCCTATTCGGTGCTGACCAAGGCGTCGGTGGTGAAGATCGGCGAGGAGCTAGACGCCGAGTTCGTGATCTTCGGCCAGTACGACGTCCAGCCCGCGTCCGACCCGGCATCGAACAGCCGCGGGTCGCTCCAAATCACCTCGCGCGTCATCGATCTGAAGCACCTCAAACAAGGGCCCGAGTTCCGCGAGGTGGGCCCGCTCGAAGATCTCGCCGGGCTCCAGGAGCACATGGCGTGGCAGACGCTGCGTTATCTGAGGCCGGGAACCGCGCCTTCCGAATCCGAGTTCGAGCAGCGCCACCCGGCCGTGCGCGTGGATGCCGTGGAGAACTACACCCGCGGACTGCTAGCCACCAACGCCGACGAGAAGCATCGCTTCTTCACGCAGGCCGCTCACCTGGACGCGCATTATGCTCTGCCCGATTTCCAGCTCGGCCGTTTGTTGTGGAGCAAGAAGGAATACGCTTCGGCGGCGGACTGGTTTCAGAAGGTGCCGGCGGGCGACGTGCATTTTCATGAGGCCACTTTTTTTCTAGGCCTGTGCCGCTATTACACCGGCGATTTCGTGGGCGCCGAAGCGGCCTTCCGCTTGGTGGCGGGAGTGGTGCCCTTAAGCGAGGTGTATAACGATCTCGGCGCGGCCGAATCCCGCGCCAACAGCCTTCCCTCCGCCCTCGACGATTTCCGCAAGGCGCTGGAAGGCGACAAGAGCGATCCGTTGTACCAGTTCAATCTCGGTTACGCGCTTTGGCGGTCGGGGAACTTCACCGCCGCGGCCGAGCGTTTTCACGCCGTGCTGGATCACAATCCCGATGACGCCGTGGCGGCGCTGTTGCTCGAACGCTGTGACAAGCTGATGGGCCCCCGGCCGGGCGATCCGCAGACCGAAGGCCTGGAACGTCTCAAGACCAACTACGAAGAGAGTGCGTACTTGCAGTTGAAGGCCGTGCTCCAGCCCGAAAAGCCCTAAGGACAGTACTCCCGCGTGGGGGATCAAATCCAGGAAACGGGTATAATCCAAAAAGCTCATGCTGGAAGCGTTCGGCCTATCCGATCCCGGCTGCGTCCGTCAAAATAACGAGGACTTTTACCTGATCTCTCCCACTGGCGCCTACATTGTCGCCGACGGCATGGGAGGCGCGCAGGCGGGCGAGCACGCATCCAAGCTGGCGGTCGAAACAGTCGCATCCTACCTCCAGAAGTCTCCGGCACACGACGCCGACACTCTGTTCCAGGCTTTTCGCGAAGCGAATCTCCGCGTGATGAAGGAAGCGGCATCCAATCCGGAACTGGAGGGCATGGGGACTACGCTCGTGGCCGCGCTCGAATCCGGACCGGATCTTTTGGTCGCTAGCGTGGGCGACAGCCGCGTTTACGTATACGACGGGCATGAGCTCACCAGCGTCACCGAAGACCAGACTTGGGTGAACGAGGTGGGCCGGCGCCTGGGCATCGACGAGGCAGCTTTGAAAACCCATCCCATGCGCCACGTCCTGACCATGGCCATCGGCGTCAGCCCGGAACTGCGCGTGCACTCCTACACGGTCCATCCGCAACCAGGTCAGTTGATCCTGCTTTCGAGCGATGGGCTGCACGGGGTCATAGAACCCTCCGTAATCAAGGAAAAGCTTTCCGGCAATGGTTCGCTCAAAGCTAAATGCGAGCGGCTGATTGAGGCGGCCAAGCAGGCCGGCGGCCCCGATAATATTACCGTGGTCCTGTTAAGCGCTAAATAGCCGGCACGGGGCGGAGCCACCCTCCCCACAGTTCAGCAAGATGTCGGCGGTCCGCTCCGTTGTGCCGGCAATTGCTTGGAAGCGCAGAGGGTGCGGCGCGCACTACAAAACGGGCCAGGAACGCTTCGCGCCGCGCTCCGTTTTGCGCGAGTTCCTCAATAGCCGCGTTTTACCCTCTTTTACACCGATTCCCGTAACGGCCGCATGCGGAAGTGCGATCCTTTAGCTAGTGCCCCGGATCTGTTGGCTATTGGCGCTCGTGTTGTTCGCATACCTACAGCTGTGTGCGCAGACCGGCGTCACCGCCACGGGCATCGTAAAGTCCGGAGCGCAGACCGTGCCGGGCGCCACGGTGACGTTCACGCAAGGCGGCCAACGCTACACCACCACCACGGATGAAAACGGCGCGTATGAGATACCGGGTCTCGCGCCGGGGACCTATTCGGTGGAAGTGCAGATGTTCGGGTTTGAGACCGCTCGCAAGCAGATTCAGGTGGACGCGGGGCCGCGGCAGCCTGCCGAGTGGTCGCTCGCATTGCAGACGGAGCGCCCGCGTGAGCCGCGCGAGTTTGCGCAGCGTCCCCAGCAACGGCCGGCCGGATTCCGCGCGGCGCAGGGAATTACGGCCAACGACCTCGATCAGTTGGCGGAGTCTGGTCCCCAAGATACGGCGCAACCGTCGTCGGCGAATGCCAACGAAGCCTTCCTGGTGAACGGATCTCTGAGCAATAGCTTGCAAACGGGCCAAAACGATTTCGGGTTACGCGGCCCGGTTCTAGGGCTGCAAGGGCCAGCCGGCGGATTTCCCGGAGGCGCCAATGGCCAGCAGCAGCAGGGTGCTCCCGGCGCGCCGGGCGCCGGAGGTCCGGGATTTGGCGGACCCGGAGGACCCGGCGGGGGCGGACTTGGGGGCGGCGGCGGGTTCGGCGGTGGTGGCGGATTTGGCGGCGGTGGACCCGGCGGCGGTGGCGGATTTGGCGGTGGACGCGGCGGCTTCGGCGGGCCGGGCGGACGCCGGCGTCCCGGAGGGAATGGCGGATTCATTGGAAACCGCGCCAATCGCGGCCGGCAGGGCATTCACGGGAATGTCTCGTTTATCTGGCAAGGCGCGGCCACAGATGCCAAGCAGTATTCCCTCGTCGCCTTGCCAGTCTCGCAGCCCAACTTCAACCAAGTCCGCTGGAGCGGCGTAGTCGGCGGGCCGCTCCGCATTCCGCATTTGCTGAAAGGCGATTCCACATTCTTCACCCTGAGTTACTTCGGCACCCGCGGCGAAAGCATCTCCTACAACGTGGGGACCGTCCCCACCCCCGAACAAGCCGCCGGAAATTTTTCCAACACCATCGTCAATGGCGTGGTCCCGACCATTTACAATCCCTATACCGGCGCGCCTTTCCCGGGCAATATCATCCCCACGAGTCTATTCAGTCCGGCCGCCATCAAGCTTCTCAGCCTCAACCTGATTCCCACCAGCGAGCTTCCCAGCTCGCAAAACAATTACGATTTCGCCGCGGCCGTACCCGCCGACACCGATAACGTGAGTTTGCGTTTGAATCAAAACGTTGGTAAGAACGACCGGCTGGCGTTAACGGAAAGCTTTCAGCGGCGCAAAGCCGACACCGCGCAGTTGTTCGGTTTCATGGACCCCAGCACCGGCTTCGGCGACAATACCGTCCTGAGCTGGGTTCACAACGTCGGGTCGAACATGCTGAACACCGCGACCGTAACGTTCAATCGCAATCGCACCACGCAGGGCTCCTACTTTTCGTTCGGCCAGGACATCGACTCCGAGCTGGGGATTCTGGGAACGTCTCCCTCGCCCATTGACTACGGCCCACCGAATATCTCGTTCACCAATTTTTCCAGCCTCACCGACTCGATTCCCTCCAACAGCGTCGTGCAATACGTGCAGGAGGGTGACTCCTACTTGTGGGTGCATGGCAATCACACCATGACGTTCGGCGG
>JASHQT010000499.1 GCA_030039005.1 Bryobacteraceae bacterium | reverse complement strand
TCCCTTTGATTGGAATCTGGCTGCAAGGTGCTAACTCAGAGGCGTTACGCGCCAGCCCACGATGGCCGAAACTGGCCGCGCTGATGAATCTTCCGGGGAGGAGACTGTAACCCTGCCATGGGGACCGGGCAGAAGATGCTGCTTGCGTCCATCGACGTACCCGTCCTCGACGCGATTTCTCAAACGGCCGGAGGGACAGCGATAACAATCTGGCCTGAGATGTTTAGCCGGATTGTAGGTGGTCGGGTCGGCAGCCGGAGGCAATCCCACTTGGCCGTGTAGTCGGCATCGCGCGGATTGAGAATCGTCTGTCCCATCGGGGAGCATCGGCCGTTTTACGGCCAATTGATGTGGAGGCGACTTATCGGGACCTGATCTTCAAGAAGATCCATTTGCCGTTTGCGAGATTTCCTACTAGACGTAGCGAGTTCACAGTGGAGCCACTACTTGGCGGTCACCGGCACCCTCCGACGCAGCTCGTCGAAGAAGTCTTCAAGAAAAATCACGTGGCTCTGAGCCTGCCCGGTCTCCGGCGACTCAACCGGAAATAGCGCGACGATGCGCTTGCCGTCCGGTGCGACGTCGTAATTGGCGCCGGCAAACTGGGTATCCGCAAGCGGCCTGTCCGACCAAACGCGCGGCTTCTCGGCGGCGAAGGAATCGCCTCTCGCGGTGTAGTTGACCACGAAGATCCTGCGGCTGTCCGGGCTGCGGAAGAATAACTCGCGGCCGTTAGGCGAGAACACCGGGTATGCGCCTCCGTTGTTCGAGACTTGCCACTTGCCCCCCGTATCCGGAAACGCTCGCACGTAAACCTGGTAGACGCCCGACTCATCCGAAGCGTACGCGATCCAGCGCCCGTCGGGAGAAAACGAAGGCTCACGCTCGTTGAATTGCGTTGCGAGGAACGGTTCCGGTTTCCCAGCGCGCAGCCGCGCCCCGTCGTTTTCCGTCGGCACCGTAGAGAGGTCCCATCCATTTGTATTGGACTGTTCGTTAAACACCAACCGCTTCCCATCGGGCGTGAAGCGCCACGGTATCTGCGCGTTCTTGCTTCGGGTTAGGGACTGCGGACTGCCGGCCCCGTCAGCGCGCGTCCAAAACATGCCCTCGCCCTGTTTGCTGTAGACGATGAAGCGGCCGTCGGGGCTCCACACTGGATAAGCTCCGCCGCCGAAGGTCAATCTGGTCATGGTGTCACGCCGCGCTTCGTAAACCCAGGCATCCGTTGTGGAAATCGCCAGCTTCTCTCCGTCCGGCGACAGGCGCGGATAAATATACGAGTCCGGCTTGGCGAGAAGTGGCTGCGTTTTGCCCGTGCTGTCCAGCCATTGAACTGTGAAGAGTTCCGCGCCAGTTGCTCCGCCGCTCCGGTAGACCAGCGTTCCGAGTCCCGTGGGCGCCTCTGCGAAAGCGAACTGCGCGGAGCCGTTGGCCGTCGAGTAAGTCACCTGCTCCAGCACGGGCGTGGGCGTCCCGCGCACTTCCAGCGCGTACGGATCGAACGGCACGGCAAACATGGTGCCCCGGTTGACGTAAACTAGATGGCCCCACTTGCCAGAAGTGGGAAGATACCGTCCCCAAATCCCACCCCTGATCAGCGTCTTGCGGTGGTGATCCGCCAGCGTCACTACATCGATGTTGGCCGCATCATAGTTGTTGCCGATCGCCACGGTGAATAACACGGCCTTAGTCCCCGGTAGAACCTGTGGCCAGCGGTGACTGGTTTCTCCGCGCCCCAGTTCGGTTACCGGCGCCGGCTCGCCTCCAGTTGCGGGAACTCGCGACAGAGGAGCGATGTTGCGCAACGAAACGATAATATTGCCGTCCTCGCCCCAACTTCCGCCGCGAAGAGTGCCAGCCTCACACAAAGCGATGATTGCTCCGCCTTCCACCGGGATCTTTTTCACCTTTCCTTGCTCGAAAAATGCCACCCACCGCCCGTCCGGCGAGAAAAACGGGCTGGAAACTCCATCCGTGCCCGCAAGCTCCACGGCTTTGGGTTGGTCGAGTTTGCGAGTGAAGAGTTTTCCCTTGGACACAAAAACCAGTCGCGTGCCGTCGGGCGAGAGAATCGTGTCAGCGCCGTTGGGCTCGCTGAGCGACACGCCGGACCCGAGATCGACATCCAGGCGGACGAGAGGTCTGAGCTCGGCGGGCCGCGTGGCCCGGTAGGCGATCGCGCCAAGCCCGGATGCTATAAGAATCGCTACGCCCGCCACAATCCAACCCAAGTAACCGAGCCTCGATTTGTTAACGGCACCGGCTGCCGGAGATTCACCGGACGCGCTTTCAATCCACTCCAACTCGGCTTTGAGATCCCGGGCCGATTGCCAGCGGTCGTCCGGGTCCTTCGCCAAACACCGCCCGAGCAAGCGATCCAGCGCAGCCGGCGCGATGGCCGAGATTGACGGTGCGGGGCGCTCCATGATGGCCGCGACCACGCTCGCCGGAGACGCTCCCTCGAAAGCCCGCTTGCCAGTCAGCATTTCATACAGCACCAAGCCGAACGAGAAGATATCGCTGCGGGCGTCGATCTCCTGACCGGTAGCCCGCGCCTGCAACTGTTCAGGCGACATGTAGTTCAAGGTGCCCACGATCTCGTTCTTTCCGGTAAGTGCCTTGGTGAGAGTGGCGTCGCTGGGCGGCTTGGTCGCTTGTTCCGTTGATCCAAACTTGGCGAGACCGAAGTCCAGCAGCTTGATGCCCGTTTTGGTCACTAGAATATTGGTGGGCTTCAGGTCCCGATGAATGATGCCCTTTTTGTGCGCGGCGTCGAGTGCGCCGCAAATCTGCGCGGCATACCTCAGCGCCTGACCGACAGGCAGAGGTCCCTTTAGAGGCGTGCCTTCGATCAGTTCCATCACCAGGTAGTTCGGACCTACGTCGTAAAGCCGGCAGATGTTGGGATGATTCAAGGCGGCGATAGCCTGAGCTTCGCGCTCAAAGCGTTCACTGAACTCGGCGGCGGAAACCTTCACGGCGACGTCACGATTCAGGCGGGTATCGCGCGCTTGGTAAACCTCGCCCATACCGCCCGCGCCAATGAGCGCGAGGATCTCGTAGGGTCCCAAACGGGTTGCGGGGGCCAGAGGCACAGGGTTTCACGATTGTACCGCGCGGCGCAGCTGGGACGCGGCTTGCTGCTAAGTGTCGCGCTACTTGGAACAATCTCGCGGCCACTCGCAACAAGTCGCCAAAAGACGGCAAGGATTTCTCGCGTGAAACGCCGTCCCCAAGAACCACATGAGCGAGAAGTCGCCATCGCGCGGATTGAAAATCAGTCGTACACGGGAGAGCATAGGCCGTTTCCCGCCAACTTGAAACAGACAAACTTGGAAGTGATGCGCGTCCCATTCCCTATCAACATGTCGATCGAGTAGACTTAACAGGATCAAGGGTTATGCCGCTGTCCGAGGGCGACCAGTTCGGTCCATACGAAATCCTCACACCGATCGGCGCAGGAGGCATGGGCGAGGTCTACAAAGCGCGCGAATACGCGGCTGGGCCGCATCATAGCGCTGAAGGTTTCCAAGACGGAGTTCAGTCAGCGGTTCAACCGCGAAGCACGCGCGGTGGCGGCACTCAATCATCCCAACATCTGCACGCTTTACGATGTCGGTCCAAACTATCTCGTCATGGAGTACGTCGAGGGAAAGGAGTTAAAAGGCCCTCTACCACTTGCTAGGGCCATTGAACTGGCCTGCCAGATCCTGGACGCCCTCGATGCGGCCCACCGCAAAGGCATCACGCACCGCGATCTGAAGCCCGCCAACATAATGGTGACGAAGTCCGGTGTGAAGGTGCTGGATTTCGGGTTGGCCAAAATCGAATCGCCGGGAACCGTGGGCCGGGAGGACGGTAGGAACAGCAAATACCCCCGATACCAGCAGCACATGCAACGGTACGGGCGCATTCCAAAGGGCCTTAGAGGGGCCTCCCAAAACAGGGTTCTGGATCGACGCAGCCCGCCGGACTCACACACGGGATACCCCACGCCGCCTAGCTGTGAGATTGTGCTTCTCATTCCAGGTGCTGTAAAGACGAATCACCAGCCAGGAGGTTTCAGGGCGGATCGGACGAGCACCCATTCCTACCGAATTTCAGGCAGGGTTGTGGCGGAACTTCCTGGCATGCAGGTCGATTCGCCTCCGAAGCTTGGAGATGTTCATGGCGATTCGAACGATGGAATGCGCAGGTAGCCGATCCTCCCGGTGTTCGATCCGGCAGGCCGAATTTGGCCCCACCGAGACGTACTGCGTGTCCGTGCCGGACCACCCGCCCTTCAACCCTCATCGCTGCCACAAGGGTATCCATTCGCGCCGGCAGCCATTCCAGCGTGGGTTAGTTCGTCAGCGAGACCCATCAGGTACACGCCTTCCAGGCTGTAGAGGTTGCGGGAACTTTGTTCGGAGACCGTTCGGATGGCCGGCTCCAGTTTGAAGGGCTTCCAACCGTCCAGTTATTGGCCCGGCTTGGGGACACCCTGGGGACCGAGGTCATTTCGCGGATCGGACCTGGAGTGGGACGAGTCGCGACAGCAAATGTGGGGCAATGCATCCGACCAGAGAGCACAGAAAATTCGTTCAGCCGCTAGCCGTTTCGCCTCGTGATTACGTGGAACTAGGTGAAGGAGACCAAAATGATGAAAGTCAAAACCCACATAATCTGCGGCAGCGATGCTCACGAAACATCCCCGGCACCTGTATCAGCAAGCCTACCAACCGGCCCTATCAGGGCGGATCGGGAGACATCGGACAGCAAGCGGTGAATTCCTACCGCGCTGTAGGCGGTTCGGACCGGAATCAGGCGTGTTACTGCGTCTTTTGTGCCGCTGCAGCGCGTTCTTTAGCGTGCGCCACGAGAGCGGCAAAGCGAGGGTCGCCATGGAGAGATTGGAGATCGGGATCTTTTTCGATGTTCAGATCTCCGCGTGGTTCGAGACCATGATCGACTGCTTCGCTTATTAACGACAATGCCTCTTCTCTTCGATCCCGGAGAGCGAGAACACAACCAAGGTTGTACCTTGTGACCGCTGTGAGGGAATGTTCAGAACCTAGAATGCGACGCTCAAGAGCCAAGGTCTCGCGCAAGAGTTTTTCCCCTTCGATATAGCGCTTTTGGTCGATGAGAACTGCCGCTAGGTCATTGTCCCCAGCTAATGTTGACAGGTGTTCCGCCCCGAGCACCCGGCGCTTCATGTCCAGCGCCTCTTGCAGCAACTTCTCGGCCTCGCCATTCCGTCCTTGTAGGTGGAGGTTGTCGGCTAGGTTATTCAATGACGACATCGTGTCCTCGTGCTCCGGCCCGAGCACACGGCGCTGGATATCGATGGTTTCTCTCTGGAGCTTCTCGGCATCCGCGTATCGCCCCTCGAACATAAGCGTTTGGGCGTAGCGGCTCGCTGTGCTAAGGGTCTCCCTATCTGCCGCCCCGAGCACACGGCGCTGCATATCCAGCGTCTCCAGCAGCAATTTCTCAGACTCGCCGTCGCGTCCCTCCCGGTGCAAAACAGCCCCTAAGAGACTGCGCGATTTGAGCGTCTCTGGATTCTGCGGCCCGAGAACCCGGCGCTCTACTTCGATCGCCCGATCTAGCAGGGACTTTGCCTGAGGATACAAACCGAGATTCGCGTACACGTATCCCATGACGTACATCATTTGAGATTGAACTTCGGGATCTTTCGCTAAACCAGTATCGATCTCCTTCGATGCCTTATCCAGGATCTCGCGGGCCGTGATACTGTTGCCACGCGCCGCGCTCGGGTCCGACACCTCGAACATGTTCGTCATGAATTCGGTGATGCGTGCCCGCTGCTCGCTTTCGCGCTGGATACGATGGAGCTGAAATGCTTCGACCATGGCAAACGAAGCCAGCACCAACACACCCGCCACCGCTACCGACATACCGAGCCGATGCCGTCGCATGTACTTGCGAGCCCGATACCCAGGCGTTGCCGGCCGAGCCTGCACCGGTTCGTGGCGCAGATATCGTCCAATGTCAGCCGCCAACTCCGTGAGCGTGGCGTATCGGCGGGAGCGCTCCTTCTCAAGAGCTTTGAGCGTAATCGCATCCAGATCGCCGCGTAGTTGGCGGCTAAGCGTAGGTGGATCGACACGTCGATTGCGGGCTGTGGTAGTGGAATTATCATCTAAGGTCCGCAACTTCGTGCTCGGCCGTGGTGCGTCTTGCTCGCGCAGCGTGAGTAGGAACTCGGCGTAAGATCGTTTGCTGAACTCCAATGGAAGAGAGCCGATCAGCAGCTCATACAGCACGACTCCGAGCGAATAAACATCCGTGCGAGTGTCAATGTCCTCCCCCGCGGAATCGGCCTGCTCGGGACTCATATACTCCGGCGTGCCGATGATCGCGCCCACGCGAGTCAGGATGGTTTCCTCAGTCAATCGCTGCGAAGTGGCCTTCGCAATGCCAAAATCGATGATCTTGGGCGCCGGCTTTCCGTCTACTTCCGTAATCAGAATGTTGGAAGGCTTTAGATCCCGATGAATGACAGCCTTTTGATGGGCGTGTTGGACGCCTTCACAAACGTGGACGAATAACTCCAACCTCTGCTCGATTCCCAGCTTGTGCTTGTCGCAGTATTTCGTGATCGGAACACCCGGTACGTATTCCATCGCGAAGTACGGTCTGCCTTCCGGAGTTGAACCACCGTCGAACACTTTGGCGATTGCCGGGTGATCCATCAGGGCCAGTGCTTGCCGTTCAGACTCAAACCGCGCTACGACCTCGCGGGTATCCATTCCGGCTTTGATCAGCTTGAGCGCCACGCGGCGGCGAACGGGCTGTTTCTGCTCGGCCAGCCAAACCTCGCCCAGACCTCCTTCCCCGATCCTTTGCAGAAAATGAAACGCCCCGATCGAGCGGGGACCCAGGGTGCCAAATTTGCCTGGGAGGTTCTCGTTTTCTTCGGTGGCGGGAAGCTGGTCAACTACATCCGCGATGGCTGCCTCGACTACATCGCTGTCCGCTCGGTCATTTGCCAATAATTTTTCGACCTGATCGCGCAATTCGTCGTCTCCGGCGCAGGCGCGTTTGAGATAATCGGCACGATGCTCGGGCGCGATATCGGCAGCCCGGTGAAATATGTCTTCCACCCGCCGCCAGCGCTCGTCGCTCATGGCAAATTGTCTTAATCTTAACCGAGAAGAAACGTCCGCAGCCAGGCCTGACCGAGCTGGAGGTCGCGTTTGACGGTGGCAACTGTTAATCCGAGCGCCGTAGCGATCTCTTCACGGTCCATCCCGCCGAAATAACGCATCTCGATCACTTTCGCCTTGCGCTCATCGATTTTGGCGAGATGATCGAGAGCTTCATCCACTTCTAAGATGTCGGGAGCGCGTTCGGGAGAGCGTAGCATATTCTCGTCCAAGGTAACGGCCTGTGCGCCGCCTCCTCGTCTCGCGGCTTTTTGGCCCCGAACGTAATCCACGAGCACATTTCGCATAATGGTCGCGGCCATAGCGTAGAAATGCGCCCGATTCTCCCATTCGAGCGCCCCAGAGTGGTCAATCAAGCGAATCCAGGCTTCGTTAATGAGCGCGGTAGGCTGGAGCGTTTGGTTGGAAGGGCGTCTCTTCAGGTACAATCTCGCAAGCGCGTGCAGCTCCCTTTGAACGTGAGGCGTGAGTTCCGCGAGGGCCGCTTGGTCACCTCTTCCCCATCGAACTAGCAGATGGGTAACGGAACTACCACTTTCCATTAGACGTATTCTGACACACTATCCCGGCATGTCGGCGGATTTTGGTAGTGGGCTACTTTCAAAGTAGCCCACCACCCGGATTTTGAAGTGCGCCGTTTATAGCCGGTTTTCAGACGTCCACCGCGGGACGCTATTTCTTCCGAATCGTATGTTTGGTGTTGTCTCCGCCCGGATTCCTTAGCTCCTGTTGGAATTTTCGATCCACTTGATGAAGATACGTCCATCTCACAGCGGAGTCCAGGATGCAGATATCGGAATCTCCAAGGATCATTAGGTTGACCTGTGGACCGATGCCCTTGCCGTTGCCGAAACCGACTTCCCCCTGAGGTAGAATGCAAAATAAAGAGGATTTGATGGGCGAAGTTATTGCTATTCAGTGCGAGCTCGTAAAGGAAGGCGAGCTGAAGAGGGACCTGCTCGTTTACCGCTATAACGAGAGACGGCCGTCACCGTGTGTCGTTGCCTCGAATGGGTTTAGAGCTGTGATTGGTGGCCACATTCAAAGTGTCGAGCAAATCTATGATCAGGAGCTCGCGGAGTGGCCAGGGTACTGTGCAGCTAATTGCGAAGTACTTGTTGCGGCCCCCTGAGACGGAGTTCACCCCGACCGAACTAAGCCGCATTTCGTCGTCACGTGCGCCGATTCCTTCTATCTGGCCGACGCCCCCGGCTTCCCTTCACTGATTTCTTGCGACTCGGAGGCGGTGAAGACGTTTTACGTTTGCTTGAGCCTTGATCCCGATAGTGAATCCAGCCAGCGTCCTTCTCCCCTTGGGATAGCTTGGCGTCCAGAGACTCGACGGCGCGAACGGCGCGAGATTCTCCCCGCACTTCCATGACGAGAATGGGGTCATTGCCGGAACCCATGATGTGTTTGAAGATCCGGTAAAAAGAAGATTCTGGAATCGGCCATTCAATTCCCCCAATTAGTCCTTCTTCCCCCACCGCGCTTCCGCGGTCTTGCGTGCGATCTCGGCTCGCTGCTTCTTGGTGAGCACCTTAGCGCGAGCGGCGCCACCCGAATTAGCGCCTTTGGACCCATATAAGTTCATGGTTTTCGGCCAATCCAAAATTGTAGATCGGTATCTTTGACGCGCATCTTGCCGATGTACTGAGCGGAATGTAGTACTTGCGCAGCGGTTAGTACTCTGTCGAACGCTTCCACCAGCGGCGTGTTCCACTCGGCCTCATCGGAAGGTTGTATTAGCACACCGGTTATTGGGCGGGCCGCCCTCCATCATCATGGGGTTAACCCCAGTCCTCAGGGCGTCTCCCGAGAAAGCGACCAAGGTAAGTTCAGCCGCGCGAAAAAGGCTTACAAATTCTGAAGCATAGTCGTAAGCCTCCGGGTCGCCATCAGTAGCGATGATCGTTACCCTCTTGCCTCGGAACGGCCGCATCGCTTCAAGAATAATTTGCTTTTGCCAATCGCTCAGGTGTCGGGCGGCCTGCTTTTCTAGGCAGACATCCAGTTTGCTGAGGATAGTTTCGGCATCGAGCTGGTTTTTCGCTACGCGGTTAAGGAGATCCACCAGTTGAGAGCCAAGCTTCTCACGGATTCCGGTGCAGGTGATATTGAACGTGTTATTGTTCCCTGTTACTGCGGGGCTGCATACCCCTTTTGTCTGAGCCGCCCCAGAGCTCGGCGTGATTTGGCCGGCCAATGGAGCACAGAGGCTGGCGAGCAAGACAAGGAGGGACCTTTTCATGCACGCAATGCTATCATTTATTTCGCGCTGTTTTGATCCTTGCCGGATGACCCGTACGTCACAGTGTTTCCGCTGCCAGTCACTGCGGGGCTGCGATCGCCAGAAGTCGACGCTGCACCAGTGCTTTGGGGCGATAAGGACCCCGGTACGGTAGGTGGTGCGTGCTGAATGGTTTGCGCTTTCTCATACTGCTGCCGCGCGATTGTCCAAACCGCTGCAGCGAGAAGCGCCCCTAAGCAGACAACTACAAGCATGGATAAAGCTGGGTGTTTCGCGCCAAATGCGTCATAAATGGTCTTCAGCCAATCTAGTGGATTCATAACCCTTTGATGCAATTGTAGTAATCAGTGATCACTTCCCGGTTTTCTTCGCTTTCTTCCGCTTTGCTTCGCGGGCGGCTACGGCCTTGGCCTTCTCGGGATTCTCCTTGCGCCATTTCTCCCACCTAGCGGCAGCACCAGCTTTTCGGATTTCAGCCGCGCGCTCCTCATCCATCGCGGATAGCCCTTTGGGACCTTTCTTTTTCCCGCCCAACCGCCCCAGCGCTACGGCCGCCGGATTCTTCTTTCTGGTCATCGAAAACATTATAAGCGATAAGCGCTAACAGCACATAGTCCTTTTTGGGGTATTTACTGTAGTAAGCGCTTCTTGCATAATCGAATCATGAAACAGCAGTCCTCTCCCACGATCCCGATCACCGCATCTTCGGTCTTGATCTTCAGAGCCGCTAGCGTGCGAATCTTCGCAACGGCGCTGGCCATCCCGAAGCCGGAAAGCTCTACTCCTGGACCGTCGCCCTGTCCGAGCGTGTGAGGCACTAATGCTTCAAGCAGCTCTCTACGCCCGCGTCTCCACCAAAGGCAAGGGCCAGGACACGGCAACCCAGCTCGCGCAGCCCTTCGGGAGTATTGCGCCCGCCAGTCCTGGACCATTGTCGAGGAGTTTATCGATCACGGATCCGCCAAGTCTGGCGATCGCATAGCTTTCAAACGGCTGTTTCCTGATGCCTCGCGGCGCAAGTTCGACGTGGTACTCGTGTGGGCCCTGGACCAATTCACGCGCGAGGCCTGCTCGAAACCTTCACCTACATCGAAAAGCTTCGCTCCTTCGGCGGGGCCTTCGAGTCTTACACGGAAGCGCACTTCCGCACCACCGGCTCGGCGGGTGAGCTGATGCTCGCCATCGCCGTTTTATAAAGGACCAAATTTCATCCGCCTGTACGTTGTGTGCGGAAATGTTGCGGATCTCGCGGCCTAAAAGCTTTTCACATAGTTCACCGGCTCGAACCAAAATCGAATTGGACAGATTGAAACTGGGAGACAAGTAGGCTTAGCGGCGACGGAGCCGGTAGGGGCCATTCAGATTGACGCTTTCCAATCTAAATCGTAGAGAAGTCAGACCTAAGACCGAAGAAGGAGATTGAGCTACGCGCGAAATCGTGTGCCAACTGATCGCGTCCCTTTGATTGTGTCGGCGTTATAAAAAAGGCTCCCAGCGCGCCGATTGCAACTTCTCCGAACCAGAGCGACAGATGTGACGACCGCAACCCGGTCCAGAAGAATTAGTATGAGCAGCGAAACAATCGACACGCAGGAAACGTAGTAAGATCGTCACAGCCGAAACGCAAGCCCGCGGCCAAGAAGGCCAAGGCTGTGGAAAGCGCGCCAGCCGAAGAAGGCGCCCCGGCAAGCCGAAAGCCGATCGCTCCAACAAGAATGCCGAAGTGATTTCACCGAGGAAACGCGCCGAGGGCGCGACGTTGGCTGAGATCATGGCCACCACAGGCTGGCGCACACCGTGCGCAGTTTCGTCAGCATCTGCGCAGCAAGGGTGGAGTGAAGATCGAGTCCTCGAAGAACGACGCGGGCAAGCGTACCTACCGCATCGCCAAGTAGTCGCCGTCCCTTCCCGAAGCGATGCTTCCGGTCACACCCGCAGCGGCGTTGCAGCTTGTGCAGTCCACCTTGCTTAGCCAATGACATAACGGGACCGGTCACGTCATAAGACCGGGCCTTCAACGGGGCCGGCCGGACAGGGTCGGTGTCCTGGGGTGGAAGCGTTCGATAGAGGGGTACATTTAGAGCAGCTCGCTGCCTATTCAATGTGGCCCACGGCAAAATCACGGTCAGTTGCCTACCTGGTGGCCGACGTTCGCACTCGGACCATTAACTACCTAGAATTCAATGCGATGCGAGCCTTTTTCTGGGGTTCGTGCTACTGCGACTCCGCGCTTGGCTTAAAAAGTGCTCAATGCCTGAAGTGCCAGGTTCGACTTTTGAACATAACGTATATTGCGGAAAACCAGACGCCCGAACCTTCTTAGGAAGCTCGATCACGGCAACGGTAAAAGAGTTTAGAACTGCTCGGTAACTCTACAGGCCGTCTGGTTTTTTATATATATATACATAAAGTCTGAATGGTCCCAACGTCGCTGCGGAGATGGAGCAGCTGTTACTTTGATATCAGACCACAACATCGGACCAAATCATCGCGCCGAATTTCCAACTCAGAACAGGCAACCGACTCTTAACACGCCGACGATACCGCTACGTTCACTCACGCCTGCGTGTACCAAACCCGAAGCTGCTACCCGATGGACGATGGATGCTGTCGGGAGATCAGGAGAACAGCTCTGTGGGTCGTCGTACTTCGTTGGGGAAGGGACCAAACGCTCTGCCAATAACCTTCAGCAGGTTTTTGACAAGGCTCAAGGCTCTGGGCTGAGCCTGAATGCCCTGCGTACACTCGAAACGCTTGTTCCCGTTCTCTTCGCGATTTCCCTCCACGATAATCCTTGGGCACGAAGTTCTCCCACTTGAGCGCGTGAGAAAATCGCCCGCGGGCGACCAATCGGCCTTCCGGTGCGAGTACCTTGGAGCCGGACGCGAGCCAAACCGGCGCGAACTCGTTCCGACATCCGAACGCGTTCTTGTTTAGCAATCGTTCCCAGGATCGCAATCACCGCGTCTTTGAAGATTCCGAGGGTATCAAGATAGGGTTCGGTGAAGGATCGAAACCCAACGCCGTAGCTGCTCAGTCGATTGAGATGTTGCACGGTTTCAAGGGCGCCTTCGCGCGAGAATCGGTCCAGCGCCCAGAACAACACCAGATCAAACCGGCGCCGAGCAGCATCGGCCATCATCGCTTGAAATTGGATTCGGGCGGCTTTGCCACCGGAATCGTGATCTTGGTATTCAAAGACGATTAACCATCCTTGGGCCCTGCAGAATTCTCTAAGCTGATCGAGTTGGTTGGCGGTCTCTTGACCATGATCTTTGGTCGAAATGCGCACGTAAAGGGCGACTTTCACGGGGAAACCTCGGGTGCACTAATACTGAATTCGCAGCTCCACGCAAGCTCCGTGTACCCGCCGTGTACCTCAAACTGGCGGAAGTAGCGATTCTGGCGGTTTTGGCGTTTTGCAGAATCAGCAACTTCTGCATTTTCAGAGTGTGGAGGTAGTTCGACTCCCGCCGCCTCCATCAGTAGACTTGGCACCGTGTCGGAATTTGGCAATGCGTGTGATGTTCTGACAACTGACAAATTGCACTCCCTCCTAAGCGCTCGATGGTAAGGGAGGTTCCGCTTTCTTGACATCCGCGGATACGGCGGTTGGCTGGTGTTGCGAAGCCGTTGGTGTTTCCTTGATCATCTTTCGCTCCTTCCGTTCCAGTTCTCGACCGAGCTGGCAGCCGCAATAGCCCTCGCCATGGCGTCCCGTTCCGCGGCATTCGTCACAACGGGGAGTCTCTTTTATGGTGAGGGCCACCGGAGCCAATTCGGGGATCAACCGATTAGCGGGGCTCTTCAAATGAATTTTGCGAGCGAAGTCCGTTAGAAACCCTCCTGGGTTCCTCCATGCGTTCGGAACGTGCGGTCGGAGTGCCTCCATGTAACTTGCCAGCGTCACGCCTCGAAGTTCGCATGACTCACTGATGCGGTTCAGTAGGTCTCGGCTAATTTCAGAACCGGTCTTCGTTCTGTAGATATGCTGCAGTTCCTCCTTGGGTGTGGTGTAGGCAATCGATTCGGTCGCCTCGGGTTCTCCATCATCATCACAGCTGGATAGGATGGATTGAGCTTTAAGTGTTGGAGCGTCAGGGGCCTCCGCTCTTCTGAGGCGTGGATTCCCTTGCAAGCGCGCAGTATTACTTTCTTTCTTATACTTTTTTTCTGATGATGACTTTCTTTCTTCGTGTTCGGATTTTCCGTACAGCGCGCTATGCGGATTTTCCGAAAGGGGGTGTCCGGATTTTCCGTACACCTCATCGGCCACGCGAATCGTGTAGATGGTTCGCCCACCAGGGCTTCGCTCGCAAGCTATGAGTCCAATGGCCTCAAGGTGTTTCACAGCTGTGCCCACGGTCTCAATGTGCAGGCCGGTGCCGCGATCCTTACCCGGAATGCCATTAGCAATTCCGCGGAGGCCAACCTCGACTCGGTTTCTATGGAAACCGAAAGTTCGCCGTGCCAGATACAAGAGGACTTTCGATTCGGCGCCCGAGAGTTCGGGAAGCCAATAGTCCATAAGGTCATTTGGGATTTGGCTATAGTTAGGCGCGCGAAATCCCTGTGCCTGGCCGTCGTGAGACGAGGCAACCTTGGTGACCCCGGGCTGTGCAGCGGCTTGTTGATTGCGGCCCTTTGCAACATCTTGTTTCGTACGCTGAGCATTCTGCTCTTGATGAGTTGGAGGATCCGTGCGCACACTTGTACCCTCGGCCTTCATGAATGACCTTTGAGCGTCGCTTTGGGCGCTCCATGTCAACGTGATTCTCTGTTAGCTATGGAAGTTGTCCGATCAATACTCCGTTTACTCCGTTAGGAGTGTTAATCGATGGAGAAGGGAAAAACTCAGTGGTTTTCAGTGGTCAGAATTCAGCGCCCTGGCGCCTATGTCGTTTATTTTCAAACGGCAGTTAATTTCCCAAGCTGGACGTCGCGGGTTCGAGTCCCGTCTCCCGCTCCATTTCTTTTCAATGGCTTAGCGACACCCGAACTCTTCTGATCGCGAAATCGGATCCCTTTTCGGCTCCTTAACGGAGTGTTTTGGAGGCTAAAAAGGGGCAGGCTGTTTAATTTCAATGCCCTCGCCGTCCTGAATGCCAGCCATGCAAGCTGTCGTTCACCCCCGCCGTGTTTCGCCGTGGCTGTTTTCTCTGATTGCCGGT
>JASHQT010000498.1 GCA_030039005.1 Bryobacteraceae bacterium | reverse complement strand
CTTATATCCTCTCGCTATTTGCTGTCTTGTAGCGCGGGGCGCTGGGACTCCGGCCACAGGCTGCGGATGAAGTTTACCAGATTCCAGATGTCGTTTTCGCTGAGTTGCGACTTGAAGGCGGGCATCTGGTCGCCCGCGCCGTCGCGAATGCTGCGGAAGATTTCGCCCTCGGATGTCCCGCTTTTGTAGAGGCTCGGCGTGGTCAGGTCGGTAGCGGAGGCGATCAGCGAGCCCTCGGCCTTGCCGTCTTCGCCGTGGCAACTGGTGCAATTTTGGAGGAAGGTGGCTTGGCCCTGGCCGATGGATTTTTTGGTGTAAGCGACGGGGTCTTTCAGTTTCGCCGCGTCGTCGCGGGTGAGTTTCGCGGGAGCGTCGGCGAAGGCGGCGAAAGCCGCGAGGGCGAGAAGCGCGATAGTGGCCGTGGTGATGGCGGTGATCCGTAAGTACAACGGTCGAAAGCTCCTTTGGGGCGCGAAGGCGCGGACGGGTCCATCGTATCAGATGGGGGAAGAGCTTGGATACAATTGCAGGATCGAAACATGGCTGATGAGTTGATTAATCCGCTGGTAAAACTGATTCAGGAGCGCCTGCCGTGGCTGCTTTCCGAGCACGGTTTCCAGATTATTGATTATTCCTACGATCGCATGGGCAGCTGCAAGGCCGTGTTGCAGTCAGAGCAGTTACGGATCACGTTTGCGCGTGGCCGGAGCTTCTCACGTGCGTACATCTCAGCGCGCTCCGATTCTACCAAGACGTATGAGCTCGGCTTCTTGGTGCGGGCGCTCACGGACGAAACACCCGACATCGGCTTTGAGGGCAACGCCACCCTTCTCAAAGACAACTGGCCGCGTTTGGCGGAAGCGCTCGGGCCAAAGCTTGCCGAGACGAAGATGGAGTACGAACGGCGTGAACAAATCTCGAGAGAAGCCCTGGAACGCTTAACAAATAGCTTTCCAGTTACGCCTCAGGGTTTCGTCAAAGACCTGAAGAGCACCCGGACTGGAAGGGCCCTGTTTTATTTGGCGAGAGCGGCTGAATTGGGCATACTTCTGGTAGCACTCTACGTGATTTTCAACTGCGGGAGGCGATAGGCGACTGGTCCGATCAGCGTATCGAGACTGCGCCGTTGGGAAGAGTTGCCGCTACTCCTTCGATGAATCGCTTCAGCTCGGCCTGATCCGCGCTTTGCGAGGCGGCGATGCCGAAATACCTGCCCTTGGCGAAAGCCATTGCGCCAGGCACGGGCCGCCATCGCTGGATCGCATCCCACGAGTTGCCCGGCGACCAAGGCATTGCATAGAGCGTCAGAGTGACCTCGGCGGTTCCGGTGTAGGTGCCGCGCCATGCCTTTCGGGCCTGCGACGTTTGCGGCCATTCGTGCGGAATGGGATCGAGAGCGGTCTCGGTCACGCGCGTCCATCCGGCGGGCGACTGTGGAAGGGCCTGCAACTCAGGCGGGAAGAAGCCGCGGGTTAACTCGATCACGACTCCTGCGAGAATGATGATCCAGAAGCGTTTCATGGCTCCCGATCCTCAGTGTACTCCGGGCCGACCACCCAAGGGCCGCGTAATAAAGTCAGGCGGCGCCTCTGAGCGCCTTCGCAACCAGTTCGGGAAAGCGATCAATCACCGTGAGGTAGGCGCGTACCGGGCTCGGCGGTGGAGCCCCACTGCTCTCCCAGTCTTGCAGGGTTCGCACGTTGAACCCGTATCGCTTCGCGAACTCAGCTTGCGACAACCCCGTTTTGGCGCGGATCGCTTTCACGTCCACTGCGGCCAGAAAGGGCTGAAAGTCTTTTCCGCGAACGGCGCCGGACGGAACTTCCCGTATTTCGGGGATGTCGGACGTGTCGATAGATTCGTCCAGGGCATTCTTCGCGCGAGCGATTTCCCTCTTCTGTTTCCCGGAGAGCGCCCTGCCGAGCAGCTCCTCTTCACGGAATCGTTTCAGCATAGAGTTTCCTTTCGTGTCGAGTTGCGCGGCGCGCTGAAATGATCCGAACTACAGCTTCCGCTTCCTCCTCGGCATACGTGTGAACAACCGTGAGGAACAGGTACGACTCCCTCACCGCGCCGATTGCGTGCCAGCGTTCCTCGCCCTCCTCAATTCGCTCGATGAACAGCAGCCGGTTCGGGTCTTCGAACACGAGCGCGGCAGTTTCAAACGAGATCCCGTGTTTTCGATGATTGCTCTCGTTTTTGTCCTCGTCCCACTCGAATCTCACCCACCACTATACGGAATGTCCGCATAGCGGTCAACCCCGCTGAGAGCCTGCCGGACTGCCAGCCCCACATGACGAGCACGACGCTAGCCGGCTTGACCGTGCTCCACGCGACCCAGGAGAGCCGGCTGCGCGCTACTTCCACTCCGCGGTGAAAATATTGAACTCGTACGGCGACTTCGCATCCTTGTCCGACGCGAACACGATGGTCTTGCCGTCGGGGGAAAACTCCGGGAAGGCGGTGAAGCCGCCGAAATTGGTCACCTGTTCCAGATCCGTGCCGTCGGTGTTGATCAGGAAAAGCTCGAATTTGCGGCCGTCGCAATTGTTCTTGTTCGAGGCGAACAAAATCTTCTT
>JASHQT010000056.1 GCA_030039005.1 Bryobacteraceae bacterium | reverse complement strand
GAAAGACGTCCACCAGGTAGACGCAGAGCAGCGCCGACACCAGGACGGTCAACAGCGGGGAGTATTCGAGCCATTCGCCGGGTTTGCTGCGCGGTTCCAGCGTTAACTGGAACGGCTCCCAGCGCAAGCCATAGGATTCGACCGTTCGCGCCTTTTCGGGGGATGGCGTGGAAAGCCAAGCTACGGCGATGCCGGCGGCCATGAGCACCGCTGCCATCAGCAGACTGGGCCACAGGAAGATGGTGCGGGTGAGCGGAATGAGACCGCCGATGGCGAGCAGCTTGGGCGGAATCGCGCTGGGGGTGGCCATGAGCATCGCCGCCGAAGAGGAAAGTCCGAGCGCCCAGACAGTGGCTCCGCCGACGTACGCGGCAGCGCCGGCGGCCCTATAATCCATGCCCTTGACGCGCTCGGTGAGTTCGCGCGCCAGCAATCCGCTGATAATCGGGCTCATGCCCCAGGAGATGAGCGCGGTGAATTCGCTAAAGACCGCGATCAGCAGGATGCCTTGACGCGGCGTTCTGGGGCGGGCGGCGAGCCATTGCATGAGCCGCTGGACCCAGGGCGACGAGGCGACCACGTAGCCGCCGATGATAATCATCACCATTTGCATGGTAAACGGGATCAGCGACCAGAAGCCTTTGCCGCCCTCAATGGCGAGATCGGCCGGTTTTTCGCCGGCGGCGAGTCCGATGAGGAATACAATGACGATCCCGAGGAAGGCGAAGACCAGTGGATCGGGGAACCAGCGCTCGCTCCAGTTGGAGAGCGCGATGCCGGTGCGGGAAAGGTTCAAGCGGCGCAAATGATGGGGCCATTTTATCAGGGCTTCGCTAGGAGCCGGGATGCGATCTGGCAGCTTTGCTCGAGAAAATACGCCAGCGCCGGATCGGCGGAGGAGAGCGCGTCGAGTTGCCGCGGGAGCTCGCGCAATTCCGGCGCGGCGCGCAGGCCGCTTTTGAGGAAGGCGCGCAGCGTGCGCGTGAGCTGACGTTCCAGGATGGTAGCCGAAAGCGCGGGCGGGATGCGCGCGAGATGCAGGGATTCGCCGGCGGCGTACAGCAGAGCGAACAGCAGGGTCCCCATGCAAGTGAGGGCAGCGAGGTAGAACGGCTTTAGAGACCGCTCGACAGCCACGACGCGGCGCCCGCGATATTCCACCAGGCTCTTCGATTGACGGATGGCCGGCGGATCGCCTTCCACCAGATAGCGCTCGTCATCAAATCCGGGAATGGGGCTGATGGATCCGAGGGAAGCGCCGAGCGAGGCCAGATCCCCCAGCGCGCTGCTATCCAGCGAGGTGCTACAGAGCACAACGGCTTTGCCGCGCCAGGCGATTCCGGAGGCGGTCATCTCGGAAATCACCTCCCCAATCGTGTTCTCCGGAACGCAGACCAGAATCAGATCGCAGTCTTGAAATTCCGCGTAATCCTTAACAGGATGCCCGGCCTGCAGCATATTGGCAATGCGGCTGGCTACGCGATACGAGGCAGATTTCACGGGACCGAGGCGTTCGGGGAGAAACCAGAAACGCGTCACAGGTGAGTCGGTGAGGCTACCCGTGGCGATTAGGCCCACCGACTGAGCTTTCTTCATGAATTCCGAGCGATTTTATCATCTTTATACGGTCGCGAATCTGAGCCGCTTTTTCAAACTCGAATTTTTTCGCCGCGTCGCGCATATTTTCCTCCAGTTCAGCGATGAATTTGTCGCGTTGTTCGGGGGTCAGTTCTTCGATCGGGTCTTCCGGTTCGACGGGGACGGTGACGTAATCGCCCTCGGCAATGGCCACCAAGCTCATGTCGATGGGTTTGACGATGGATTGCGGGGTGATGTTGTTGGCTTCGTTGTATTGTTCCTGAATCGCGCGGCGGCGGTTGGTTTCGTCGATGGCGCGGCGCATGCTGTCGGTGTAGACGTCGGCGTAGAGCACGGCGCGGCCCTCCAGATGGCGTGCGGCGCGGCCCATGGTCTGGATGAGCGAGCCGGTGGAGCGCAGAAAGCCTTCCTTGTCGGCGTCCAGAATGGCGACTAGAGAAACTTCGGGCAAATCCAGACCTTCGCGCAGGAGGTTCACGCCCACCAGCACATCGAGATCGCCGCGGCGCAGATCGCGCAGGATCTTCATGCGGTCCAGTGCGCCGATTTCCGAGTGCATGTAGGCGCAGCGCACGCCGACTTCGGTGTAATACTCGGACAAGTCCTCGGCCATGCGCTTGGTGAGGGTGGTGACCAGCACGCGCTGGTTCACATCCACGCGCTGGCGGATCTCGTGCAGCAGATCGTCCACTTGGCCTTTGATAGGGCGGACGTCGATCTGCGGGTCGACGAGGCCGGTGGGGCGGATGATCTGCTCCACCACCACGCCGGCGGACTTGGTGAGCTCGTACGGGCCGGGCGTCGCGGAGACATAGAGCACCTGGTTAACGCGATTTTCGAACTCTTCGAAGGTGAGCGGACGGTTGTCCATCGCGCTGGGCAAACGGAAGCCGTAATTGACGAGCACCTGTTTGCGCGAGCGGTCGCCGTGGTACATGCCTTGGAGCTGCGGGATGGTCTGGTGGCTTTCGTCGATGAAGAGCAAATGATCGTTGGGCAGGTAATCGAGCAGCGTGGGCGGCGCTTCGCCAGGAAGACGGCCGGAAAAATGACGCGAATAATTTTCGATGCCGTGGCAATAGCCGATCTGGCGGATCATTTCCAGATCGAACTTGGTGCGCTGTTCCAGGCGCTGCGCCTCCACTAGTTTGCCGCCCTTTTCGAGCTCCTTCTGCCACCATTCGAGCTCCATCTCGATGCTGCGCAGCGCGTTCTCACGGGTTTCGGACGACATCACATAATGCGTTTTGGGGTAGATGGGCAGGCGCAGGTAAGTCTGGCGGACTTGGCCGAGCAGGGGGTCGATCTGGCTGAGGGAATCCACTTCGTCGCCCCACAGCTCGATGCGGTAGGCGTGATCGTCGTAAGTAGGGAAGACTTCGATGACGTCGCCGCGCACGCGGAAGGTGCCGCGGGTGAAGTTATGATCGTTGCGCTCGTAGAGGATCTCGACCAGGCGCTGGAGGATCTGCTGGCGCGAAATTTTCTGGCCTTTTTCGAGCATCAGCAGCATGCCGTAATACGCTTCGGGCGAGCCCAGGCCGTAAATGCAACTGACGCTGGCGACGATCACGCAGTCGCGGCGCTCAAACAGCGAGCGCGTGGCAGAGAGGCGCAGCTTATCGAGTTCGTCGTTGATGGTGGCTTCTTTTTCGATGTAGATGTCGCCGGAGGGCATGTAAGCTTCGGGCTGATAGTAGTCGTAATAGCTGACGAAATACTCGACGGCGTTGGAAGGGAAGAAGGTCTTGAACTCGTGATACAGTTGCGCGGCGAGCGTTTTGTTGTGCGCCAACACCAGCGCGGGGCGGCCGGTCTTTTCGATCAGCTTGGCCATGGTGAAGGTTTTGCCGGAACCGGTGACGCCAAGCAGCACCTGGTGCTTTTCACCGTCGAGGAAGCCGCGGAAGAGTTGATCGATGGCGGAGGCCTGATCGCCGCGCGGGCGGTAATCGACGCCCAAACGAAAGCTCATGCTTCTAGGATAGTGCGCCACGCGCGCTATCCGGGGCTGGGGATTAGGGTCTGGAAACCAGGATCAGGGCAGGGCGGACGGCGCTAACGCCACTACTGCTTTTCGGATTCCTTCTGCGGCTTGAAATCCGTGGCCAAGCGCTGGGCTTCGGCGAGTTGCGAAGCCTTCAGCTTCTTGGCGATTAGATCGCGCTGGGCGATGCAACCGGTATTGCCCTTCGCGGCGCAGATGTTCAGCCATTTGTAGGCCTGGATGTAATCGCGCTTGAGGCCTTGGCCGGAGCCGTACATGGCGCCCAGGTTGTGTTGAGCGAGCGTGTTATCCTGCTCGGCGGCGCGCCGGAACCAGTTGACAGCTTCGGCCAAGCTTTGCGGAACGCCGTGACCGTCGAGATACAGCAGTCCGAGGTTGTA
>JASHQT010000497.1 GCA_030039005.1 Bryobacteraceae bacterium | reverse complement strand
GACATCCGCCAGGTTTTTTCGCATCCCATCTCGCAGTCGGCCGCGCAGAATGGCGCGCCGCAGGCCCCCGAAAAATCCGCTGAGCAGGTCAATCCGGGACCGATTCAAATATACAAGGTACATGCTCGAGTGCGAAGGGTCCCCGGGATCGTCCAGCGCGACTGTCAAGCCCATCGAAGCGTCAAAGTAGTGGCTGGCGTAAATTTGTTGGGAGGAGATTGCCGCTCGTCCCGGCTGAACATAAACGGAGACGTGGGTCACGCTGGCCACTGGCTTCAGCCCAAAGCTTTCGGTGGACCAATAGAAAAACTCACTCACACCAGGTAACGGCTCACGCGGATACCGCTCCAGGAACTCACGAAGCACTGGGACCAATTCTCCCAAATCGGGCCGGGCGTCGAGCACTCCGAGAAATTCGTGCTCCAATTGAACAGGCTTGTTCTTGTCCCGATATACGATCAACGCCGAGTTGCCACGTTGCAAATACGCGTCGATATAGCTCAGCAGATGCTCACGGACGATAGTTTGCGCATTGACGGCGTGATCGGACTTCGACCAATCCACATCGTGGCCCAGCCGCTCAATCGTTTCGGCGGGAAGCTTGACGTTGCAGTTGCCCAAACGGCAATTCGGCAGATCGGCGAGGTCGCGGGCTTCGAGACTGAAGGCTTCCAAATCCTCCGGACCTACCGGTGGCACAAATTTCCGAATCCTGAGAACAGCCGGATTCTTCTTGAAGTTTTCTATGTCCCGGAACTTCGCGACAAAGCATGTGGTCGTCGCTCGAAGATGTGCCACACCGATTACTGCCACTTCTCGTTTTTCCTGCGTGTCCAGGACCTTCGCCTGCACATCGCCGCGGTTCACGGCCTTCCACTGATCGGCCGTCAGGCTGGCAAAGGCGCGCAGCGCGGCAAGATCCCAGGTTTCTGCGCCGACAGTGGTCGCGAGGAGCGGCAGCAACGGCGCCAGGGCACGAAGCGGTTTCACCGGGTTCTTACAGCAACCCACTGACCAGGCCAAACTCTACCGTTCACGTGTCCCCTAGTGGCAACTCGAGTGCTGCAGCCAGTATGAAGGAACCTAAGCCCATGGCTGAAGAACATAAGTGCGAACATCCGGCATGTAACTGCAACACACCACAAGACAGTAAGTACTGCAGCCAATACTGCCACGACGCCGCTGGAACGTTGGAGCTGTCCTGCAATTGCGGGCACCCGGGGTGCGCGGAGGAACTTACCCACCGCGGATGAATTGCCAAGCGCCTCTATTTCATCTTGGAGCGGAGCCTGATCGTCCTCCCAGCGACCATAAATACGCCTGCCCGAATCGCGATCGTGCTTGCGATGTTCACACCTCATTGGATCGGGCGTCCTACCGGAATGACAACGATCACCTGCTCACTGCCGGTGAATCTGACGGCCTCCTTCACCGCTCCAGTGTCGATACCGCCAGTCACCACGGAGCCCAACCCGAGCGCCACTGCTTCAAGCATTAAATTCTCGCTGGCCAGCCCAGCTTCATAATCGGTCCAGGTTCGGTTCTTGACCCCAGATCCCATACGTTCATAGACTGCGGCAATCACGAACACTGCCGGAGCGCTATGAACTTGCCCTTGTGACGTTGCGCCCGCCAGTAATTGTGTCCCTGTTTTCGTGGACGTCAGCACTTCGAGTGAGTGCGTCGCCGGTACATACCGATAGGCGCCGTTAGGAAGACCTTCCACATGTTGCGCTACGACGGCGATCTCCAGTGGGTATCGATGCATCGCCGAAGGGGCTGTGCGCTTGCCGTCCGGAGAGGTGACACCCTGCGCTGCCCATAACAGTTGGCCGACTTCAGCAACACTAAGCGGCTGCTTGGTATAGGCGCGGATGGACCGCCGCGCAGCCAGGGCACTTTCCACGCTCAGGCCACCTGTTTCCTTCGGGCTGGGTAAGGAAATTGTCGCCGGTTCGGCCGGAAAACAACTGGGAACTAAGGTCGAAGCGAAAAACGCGAGAATCGAGAGTCGGCTGGTCATGTTTCACACCTTGCGAATGACAAATAGGATCATTAGGGAAACCTATGCGGGACAGGCGCTACTCGCATACACCACATCAAAATGATTAGCAATATGAGGAGGATGGTCATTGCAACGACCTGGGATGGTTCGAATTGGCGTGCTTTCCTATTCATGAGAAGGTCCTCCAGTCACCGCCCTTCAAGGATTCACTGGATGTCTTGGCAACCTAACAACCATTTAGCACTGGCGGAACAAAAGGCTTTTTCATCGTCATAGACCGGCTTGCCTCCCCGAGCACGCGAGCGCCAAATCACGCAGAAGTTGAGCAACAGCGCCCACGTATCGGTTCATCTTTCGGACGAGTCGCTAGGAGCTAACCGGGGCCGGATTGGACTGCGGGTTGCGAACCCAGTTGGAGGTAACCGAATAACCAATGCCCTATTTCACGAACGACGATTTACCTATCTCGATCCAGCGCCACCTCCCCGAGCACGGACAGGATATCTTCCGAGAAGCTTTCAACCACGCGTGGGAGCAATATGCCGACGATCCACGCCAGGAAGAGATCGCGCATCGCGTCGCTTGGGCAGCCGTTAAGAGAGTGTATGCAAAACTGGGTACCGAATGGGTACCCCGTTGAACGACACACTCTTACGTTTACTCCGCGCTCCGCGAGACTCTGTCTTGAAGCACTTCCCGAAAGATGAACCCCTGGACAACGACCGCAGAAAGACCGCTCAGCAGGAATACGAGATGAATGCCGGAAAGGCTGATGAAGGCCCCAGCCGCTAAGTTGCCCAGCGATAAACCGCCTCGCGTGGCCAACATGAAGAGACTTGCCATCTGGCCCCGATTTTGATCATTTGCCTCCGACTGCAGGAATGTATTGGCGGAAGTGTTTGCAACGGTGAAAAGAAAGCCGCTGCCGACAAGCAAAACGGCAAGCTGCCAAACGGCTCCGACCGTTGACACGGCCATCATGAACAGGCCATAGCCCACCGCCGCGATGAGGGACATTTTGATCGCGTCGATGCGCTGCATCGTCAGGAGTATCAGAAGAGGTCCCAGCATGCCTCCGATACCGAAAGCCGTCATTACGCCTCCGAACTGCCCGACGTCGGCGTGCAACACGTTTTTCACGATTACCGGGCTGAAGGTAATGAGCGGGCCGCAGAAGAAAGCCGTGGAGAAAATGGAGAGCAACGCCCAGCCGATTTGTTGGCTTCTGATCATCGCTGGGATCCCTTCTATGCTCGAACGGAGATCCCGTTTGCCGGCTGCTTCGTCACCGATTCTGGCCGGCGGGCGTAGCCAGTGAATGGAGAAAAAGAAAGGTATGTAAGAGACGGCATTGGCGCTGAAACACCAGAGGAATCCGTATTTCAGCATAATCAGACCGGCGACCGCTGGTCCCAGCACCCGAGACAAATTGAACTGAATCGAGTTCAGAGCTAACGCAGGTCTTAGATCCTCCCGGCTGACAATCGACGGGATGAGAGATGAAAATGCGGGAGCGGAAAGCGCGTCCGTAATGCCGACAACCAGAGACACGGCAATGATCATCCACACTTTGATCCATCCCATAGCCACAAGCGCGATGATAAGCACGGGACAAAGCATCTGGATACCCTGAAAAAGATAGATGATCAGGCTCCGATCTGCTCGATCGGCAAGGACACCGCCTAACAGCCCGAGCATCCAGAAAGGCGCATTCATCGCAAAGGCGTCGAGACCAAGAAGAAAGGAAGAGCCGCCAATAGTCAGCACCAGCCAAGGTTCCGCCACCGACTGCATCCACGTTCCAACATTGGAAAGAAGACTGGCAGACCAGAAAACTCCGTATCGCTTGGTCCGCAAGAGTCTTGCGGAGTGGGAACTCGGCATCATTAGTGCATGATAGTGATAAAGTCCAGAAGCCTGGGGGTTCACGCATTCCTCATTCGACGTCTTCTTTTTCCACTGCCGATCCATCCGCCGTTACGGTGCGCCCTTAGCGGACGCGATGGTCGGACTCGGAGAACAGGTTCAGAGATAAAGAAATGACCGCGTGAGAGCAGCGGACTTGAGCGGCGGACATTTCGGGAAGGTCCATCAGCCGCCAGTAACTTTATACCCGGGGGCGTGAGAACGCGATCCGAGAAACTTTGACGGCCGCGACGATTCTTAGGAGACTGCTGATGTGCTAACTGGTTTCCCTCGGCGCACCCCTTGGGACTCTCGCTGGTTCGCGATGCTTTCGACCGCATTCCTCGCCGGCAGGACCAAAAGAGACTCGTTCGCACCGTAGAAACGTGCACAGGGGCGCCACCTGGCTGGTTTGTTCGATACGGTCTACCGCCTTATCGCGAGGGCCAACAGTACAGCCAGGATCGCGGCTGCAATCGCGAGCGACCAAAAGTTAAGCCTCGATGAGCTGTCCACCGGGCCATATTGTCGCACGATCAAGTCCCCTCCAGCGTGGAAATACAGTGGCTGATATTTCCTCGCGTGGAGAGAAAAATGTGCGGTGGTGTTATCACCAGCAATCGACATGGGACAAGCGACGTCCAGACGAGTGGGACCGCCCGCCAGGCCTACTGAAACCAGGCGAGAGTACAGCGGGAAGTTATGTCGGTTGATGTTGGCGAAGCGCATTCCCTGCGCATGTGCCACCGATAGTGCAATGAAAGCCATCAGGGCGCCCGCCGCAACGGAGCCTACGCTGTACGCCAGCAACCTAAGCCACGTCTCAACCTGTCCGATCTCCTTCCACCAGTCGTATTCGATGATGAAATGAGCAGCGGTAGTCGAGCCCAAAATAAACAGCAACAGCACTAGCAGCAGGATCGGAAGTCGAACCTGTGAAGGATGCCACGACGGGTCTATTCTTACAAGCCTCATAGGTATACGATCATCCGTATCTCGCGGTGCTGCCCATTGACCGCACCTAGACGCTTAACACCGGACATGGCGAGTCCCGAATGATCGAATAGGATTCCGTTCGCAGCCGACCAAGGGTCTCCTGCAGGACCCCACGGCCGATCACGATCAGGTCGGCTTGGCACTCCAGTGCCGCCTGCCCAACGACATGCCCAACGTCGCCGCTGCGGATCAACACTTGCGCATTAGTCCCCGCTTCGTTTTGCAGCTTGCTAGCTTGCTCCCGCGCAGTCTCCGAGAGAGCTGCCACAAGCTCCGTGTCGAAATACTTGACGGTCAATGATTCACTCGCGGGAACTACATGCACCAGCTGCAGTTCAGCTCCAAATGTTTGCGCAAGCTGCGCCCCATACCCCATGACGCACAGGCTCTTCTCAGTTAAATCCACAGCACAAAGAATTTTCAAACAACGGTCTGGGTTGAGCCACGAAGCCGCTTCCTGGACATGCGCATTTGTCCACACCGGACACGCCGCGTCATGCAAAACTTTGGCCGTAACCGAACCAAGCAGCCAACGCCGGAAAAGCCCGACGCCATGGGTAGGCATCATGATCAAATCAACATTTCGTTTGCTGGCGTAATCCACAATGATTCGGGCCGGATCGCCGTGGCGCATGATGAAATGCGCCGCCGGTAGACTGTGAAGCTCGGTTACCAGGAACTCTCTGATCTGGTGTCTTCGGTGCCGCAATATGGACCGCACGTTAACCACAGACTGAAGGGGGGGCCGATCGGCGTATTTTTCCTGCGGTAGTTCCATCACGTGCAAGACGGTCACTCGGGCACCAGTCCGGCTGGCCAGGGACCGCACGAATGGTGCTGTCCGGCGGCATGATTCGGACAGATCCACAGGGAAAAG
>JASHQT010000496.1 GCA_030039005.1 Bryobacteraceae bacterium | reverse complement strand
CGAGATTCCAAGATCCTAAATTGACTTGTCCGGAACTGCGGGGCGCGGCTTCCAGGAACGGCTCGACGCCGGCCACAAAGGCGAAAGCAGTAATAGGCGCGTCGGCGGGAGCCTTGGAGCTGGAAACGATGACCGCGTCGCCCTTCTTCAGTTCGGATAGTGAGAGCTGTGGCATGCGTTCCAGGATCTGCTGGAGGTCTCCGCCGAACCGTCCGCCGCCCGGGCCGCCGGGACCACCGCCTCCAGGCCCGCCAGGGCCTCCGCCGCCCGGTCCGCCAAATCCTCCACGAGACCCACCGCCAGCGCCGGGCCCGCCTGGTGCACCGAAGCCGCCGCCTTCCGGCCTTCCTGAAGCGCCCGCGCCATTGCCTTCGGCCGACGCCGGTCGAAGCCTGCGGGCCAGCATCGCGGCCACTTGCGGATCCAGCCGGCGTAGCAACGAGTCCTGGTTTACGCGCACCACCATGGGTTTCTTCGTTTGGAGATTGGTAATGTGAACTTCGTTGGCCGATGCATCCACGGAATCCACAGTGCCGGCGATGGTCTCGAACGCTCCCGAAACCACCTCTTCGGCCTTCACGTGCGTTCCGTCTTCGTTCTTGTCGCCCAGAGCGCGGACGGTGTCGCCGACTTGGAGATCGGCAAAAGAACCGGGCTTGGCGTCGGCGAATTTGACCGAATCGGGGGCGTAGCGCCGGAAGGTGGCGGCCGACGTGTCGATGGTAATGGTCTTCGCATCGCGGCCGCGGGTGGAGATCGTGACCTGTTTGTTAGCGGGATCGACCGTCGTGACCGTGCCCACTACCCCGCGCGTCTGCCATTCGGCCCGATCGTGTGCGTGCTTCTGGGCCAAGTCCGCCTTGGTCATGATGACCAGAGTGCGGGCGGGAAGATCGTCGTTGGAGCCGCTGGAAGGAACGCGAGCCAGCGCGCGATCGCCCACCGCGAGGTCCGCGAACGCGATTTTGCCGGCCTTTTTGAGATCCGTTTCGCCGGGAGGAATGCGCAAGAAGGACGCAGTGCCACTGAGATTAATGGAATAGACCGTGCCGTCGTCAGCCTTGAGCTTGATCTGCTTGCTGGCCGCGTCGATGGAGGTGACTTCGCCAATCACCGATTTGAGAGGCGCTGGCGCTTGCGCGCGGCCTTGCATGCCCAAAGCGGCGCAATAGAACACAACCGCGAAAAGACCTAGCCGTGCCTGCATTCCGAATCCCCGCATCTGTTAAAACTGGGCGAACAGAAACCAAAGGCGGTTACCTCGCAAAGTGTCAAGAAAGGTAAAGCGCTGATTACCCAGGGGCTTTGTCTCGACAAGAAGCCGTTGCGGCGGCTATTCGGGGCTGATCTTCAGGTCGTTTTCGACGCCGGTGACCCCCTTGACCTTCTTCGCCACCTTCTCCGCCTTGACCTTGAGCTTCTCATTGCTGACCTTGCCGGTAAGCACCACAACGCCGTTGTGGGCATCCACCTGGATCGGCTGGCCGCCGATTTCGGAATCGTCGGCGATCTTTACGCGCACTTGGTCGACAATGACGTCGTCGCTGACCGGTGTCTTCTCTTTTTGAGCGAACAGCGGCAAGACCAGCGCGAGCAGAATAGTAATCGAGATCAGTCGCATTAATTCTCGTCCGAGCTTAATTCTCCTCCCCGCATGGTTCGCCAGTCAATGGCGTTCAAGAATTCGGGGTTCTCGCGCCAGTCCTTTTGCACTTTGACGAACAGCTCCAGGAAAACTCTGGTCCCCAGCATTTTCTCGATTTCCTGGCGCGCCAGCGTGCCGATTGTCTTGAGCACGCCGCCGCCCGCGCCGATCACGATGGGCTTTTGGCCCTCCCGCTCCACGTAAATCGTGGCCGCGATCCTGGTGATTGTCGGTGTTGTCTCCCAGCGATCAATCAATACCGCCACCGAATGCGGGACCTCCTGGCGCGTCTGGCGCAGGATCTGCTCGCGGATCAGTTCGGCGGCCAGGAAGCGCTCCGGCTGATCGGTCAGGTGATCGGTGGGGAAATAGGCGGGGCCTTCGGGGAGGCGCGCGACGATGGCTTGGCGGACGCGATCCAGGCCCTCGCCGGTGACGGCCGAAACCGGGATGTATTCGTCGAATTCGCGCATGGCTTTGAACTGCTCGATGAACGGCAGCAGCTTGCGCTTGTCGGGTACGCGGTCGATTTTGTTCGCGAGCAACAGAACGGGCGTGGACAAGTCCTTCAACACCGAGACGGCGTCGGCGTCTTCGGGGGTGAGCGGCGCGGATGCGTCGGCGACGTACAACAGTACGTCGCGGTCTTCGAGAGCCGACCGGACGGTTTCCATCATCCGTTTGTTGAACAGCGTGGTGGACTTGTGGATGCCGGGCGTATCGATGAACACGATCTGCGCGGCGGGCAGATTTGCTTCGGGCACATTCACGACGCCCTGGATGGTGGTGCGGGTGGTCTGCGGCTTTTCGGAAACGATGGCGAGTTTTTCGCCGGCGAGCGCGTTCAACAACGTGGATTTGCCGGCGTTGGGGCGGCCGATGATGGAGGCAAAGCCGGATTTCATCGGTTCAACGCGCTCACACGAGTGTGAACGCCACAGGCATCTGCGTTCATAAGCTGACGTCGGGTACCGGGGCCGGTGCGACTTTCGAGACGCGCACCTGCTCCACTTTCAATTCATCCCCGGCCAGCGCCTCCAGCCGGATGCCGTCGCGCTCGATCACCTCGCCGATATGCGGCACGTGGCCCAGCCACTCGCTGACCAGGCCGCCGATGGTCGTGGATTCGGTCTCTTCCGGCGGGCGGAACTCCAGCAGATCGTATAAGCGATCCAGATCCAAGCTGCCGGCCACCACGAAACTGCCGTCGGGCTGCTTCACCGCGTCGCGCTCCGGTTCGTGCTCGTCGTGAATCTCGCCCAGGATTTCCTCCACCAGGTCTTCCATGGTGGCGAGCCCGGCGGTGTTGCCGTACTCGTCGATCACGATTGCCATGTGGGCACCATCGGCTTGCATCTCGCGCAGCAGGTCGTTCACCGGCTTGGTCTCCGGCACCAGGCGGATGGGCCGCGCGAGCTCTTTCACGCACCGGCCGCGGCGGGCAGCTTCATCGAGCTCGAACATGTCGCGCACGTGGACGAATCCAATAATGTTGTCGATGGTGCCTTCATACACCGGGATGCGCGAATACTGCTCATGGATCACCAGCTCGCGCAAATCCTCCAGCGAGCGGCTGGCTCCGATGGCCACCATCTTGGGACGCGGGGTCATTACCTCGCGGACCGTTTTATCGCCGAAAGCCACTACGGATTCGATCAGCTTACGGTCGTCTTTTTCGATGATCCCTTCTTCTTCCCCGGCGGAAATGAGCGC
>JASHQT010000055.1 GCA_030039005.1 Bryobacteraceae bacterium | reverse complement strand
GTTTTCGCGGCGCGCTGCATGGCCTTCGATTCGAATCCCGCCGATGGGTTGCCGGGCACGGTGTAGAACCGCCAGCGCAACCTCCCGGACTCCGCATCGTACGCCGTGATATACCCGCGCACGCCGTATTCGGAGCCTGCGTTGCCGATCACCACCATGCCGCCGGCGATTCGCGGCGCACTGGTGATCGAATAGGGTTTGGCGCTGTCGGCAGTGGAGACCTGCCACATGGGGGCGCCACTGCGTTCGTCGAGCGCGATCAGGCGGCCGTCCAGGGTCCCCACGTACACCTTGCTGCGGTACAGCGCCACGCCCCGATTCACCACATCGCAACAGATGAACATCGCACGCTGGCGGGGAACTTGGGGATCGTAGGTCCAGCGCAGATTTCCAGTCTTGGCGTCGATGGCGTACACCACGCTCCACGAACCCGTGGTGTAGAGGACGCCGTCTTTCACCAGGGGCGTCGCTTCCAACCCACGCGTGGTGCCGAGTTCGCGGCTCCAGGCGAGACCGAGCTTGCCGACGGTTTGCTCGTTGATCTGGTCCAGAGGACTGAACCGATCGTCATCGTATGTCCGGCCGTACATGAGCCAATTGCCACGGTCTTGACCCGAGCTCCGCGTTCGAGCGCAGCAAGCCAGAAAGAGTGTAATGGACGTAATGGAGCCGACCGCTACGCGGCGGGTGAGCATGCGGTCTCCGCTGGCATGAGGTGATCGTCCTGGCGCGAATTTCTCGCCTATCTATTATGAGGGGTCGCAGGCCGGGGAGGGCCGACAGAATGAACAAGCTTACAGGAGCAACGCGGATGGCGGCGCAGTTAACACGGGGTTTCTTGTCGAGTTTGGTCCGAAGCTCAATGGCTTTGGCGTTGGCGGCAGGAGTCACAGCCCCGCTCGCGCTTCACGCCGACGTAATCTTTTCGAATGTGAATGACGTTTGCTGCTCTTCCATCGAGATTGCCGGCGCCGATTTTGGCGTGCAAGAGGAAGCCGAGGCCTTCACATCAACCGGAAATTTTTCGATGACGGACGCGGAGGTGTTCATAAGCACCCCGACGGGAGTGGGGGTCGACGCCTTTCTGTATTCGAACAACTCGGGGGCGCCCGGCACTGACCTCGGAGAACTTGGAAGCGACCTGTATTCGCAGAACGGCGGTTTCGACATAGTAACGGCCAATTCGTTCACACCCATCGATCTAACCGCTGGGACCGAGTACTGGCTTGTGCTGGCGCCGTCGGCCCAGAACACGGGCGCCCTCTGGGCCATCAACGGTTCAAGCTCTGTCCCGCAAGCCGAAAGCACTGACGGAGGATCATCTTGGACCACTGGCACCGACAGTGCCCAGTTCCAAATCGACGGCACGCCGCTGGTGTCCACACCAGAACCATCCAGCCTGCCACTGCTCTTCGGCGGCGCCATGTGCCTATTCGTTGCTGCCTACCGGGCACGGCGAAACCGCAGTGGGGCTTAGTACAGGAGCGACGCGGATCGCCGCGCGGTGGATCGTGCCCAGCATGGTTGTGTTCCTAGCGTGGGTGGCGCCATGCTTCGCCGACACGTACAGTAGCAACTTCGATGCTACATCGGCCAACGCCGACTGGATCGTTTTCCTACACGGACGTATCGGGCTTCTCGGACCTGCTCATCACGGTTTCAGGCATCCAATTCGATTTCACTCTGTCCAACACCAACTTCCTATACCGGTGCAACTGGGCCATTTTGCATAACACTTTCTCAATCTGAGGTGGCTTTTGAGTTTTTAGAGGGTCAATCCAATTGTCTCGGGAGTGCCGACCCAGCTTACAGTTTTGACGGCCCCGAAGAATTCACATTCGGATCCGGCTACACCATACGAAATGGGTTTCTCCAAGGGGAGCCTGCCGACATCAGTACCGACGCATCGCAAGATATTAACATCCCAGGATCTGGAACCTTTACGATCACTGACCTCACGACAAGCACGGTTCCGGAACCTTCCTCCCTGACAACGGTGGCACTGCTGGCTTTGGCCCTCGGCCTGGCTCTAGGATGGAAACGCCGGTGTATGAAAGATCTGGCTGGACCCATCTAAAGTTTGGAGGAATGCTCAAAACTATGATCGTGCCTAGTCCGGAGCCCGCCTCATGGGGTCTCGTGGGTATTCTAGGATTGGTTTGGTGATCGCGTTATGGCGCCGCGGGGCCCGCGGGTAAGTCCGCTTGCGCTTAGGGCTGTAGCCGGTCGAAGAGCCAGGCCCGCGCGGCGCGCCAGTCCCTGACTACCGTGGGCTCGGAGATCCCCAAAACCACCGCGATCTCCGGATTCTCCAGGCCGCCGAAATAGCGCAGCTCCACTACCTGCGCCTGGCGCGGGTCCAGTTGCGCTAAATCGTTCAGAGCCCCGTCGAGATCGATCAAATCCAGCGGCTCGATCGAATGTTCGGCAACCCCTTCGGCCTCGGCGAGGTCCACGTGCGGCGGCCGCTCGCCGCGCTTGCGCGTGTCTTGCGCGCGCGCGAAATCGATCAGAATCTGGCGCATCAAACGGGCCGAAACCGCAAAGAAGTGCGCGCGGCTGGACCATTCCACCGGCGCACCGCCCATCAGCCGCAAAAATGCCTCATTCACCAGAGCAGAAGGCTGCAGCAGATGCCCGTGACGCTCGCGGGCCATATTGTACTGCGCGATGCGATACAGCTCGGAGTAGACGATGGGCGTCAGGCGTTCGAGCGCGGACGGATCCCCGTCGCTCCAGGCCTTGAGCAGGCCCGTCAACGTAACCGCGGATGGCGCTGACATCGGCAATTCGAATTATAAGCGCGATTACGTTCCTTCAGAATCCGCGATGGTCCTCAGGGTACTGTATCCTGAACGGTTCACTGTTGCCGACTTGTCTCTCAACCGTCCGGCCCGGCATGTTAGGCAAAAATACCCTGAGTGGCCGGCCCCACCCCGCGTCCTTTCGTCCATAATGGAGTGTATGAAGTTGCTTGTCCCCGTCCTCGCGCTTGGATTTGGCGCTGCGTTCGCAAGCGCCCTGCCCGCGGCCGATATTCCCAACACCCCGTCGAGCAAAGTCGTCGAAGAGATTGTCGCCAAGTGTAACGGCGACATCGTCACGCACGGCGATCTGGATCGCTCCCGCCGCGAGCTGATTGAAACGCTGCGCAATCAGGGCCTGGTCGGTGAGGACCTGGAAAAGCAGGTCGCGCTCCGCGAAAAAGACCTGCTGCGCGACCGCATCGATCAGCTCATCCTGGTCCAAAAGGCTAAAGACCTTAACATTAATGTGGACGGCGATATCAGCAAGCAGTTGGCCACCATCCAATCGGATTCCAAGATCGCCGACCCGGAAAGATTCCAGGAATACGTCAAGGAACAAAGCGGCATGTCGTTTGAGGACTTCAAGGACGAGATGAAAAACCGCCTCCTCACGCAGCGGGTGATTCGCGAGGAAGTCACCGAGAAGATGAACGTGAAGCATGAGGACCTGGAGAAGTATTACAACGAGCACAAGTCCGATTTCATTCGTCAGGAACAGGTGACCTTGCAGGAGATTTTGATCTCTACCGAGGATAAGGACGCTGCTGGCGTGGCGGCCGCCGAAAAGAAAGCCAAGGACCTGGTGGCGCGGGCGCGCAAAGGCGAGCGCTTTGCCGAGATGGCGCGCGACAATTCCGACTCGCTCACCGCCAAAAGCATGGGCGAGTTTCCCAAGCCCTTCAAGAAGGGCGATCTCAGTAAGAACTTAGAGGATGCGGTGTGGGATCAGCCGCGCGGGTACATTACCGATCCCATCAAGGTGCCCACCGGGTTCCTGATTCTGCGCGTGGAGGATCACCAGAAAGCCGGGCAGGCCGAGCTGTCCGAAGTGGAGCAGGAGATCACCGAGAGGCTCCTGACGCCCAGGATGGAGGCCGCGGTGCGCGAATATCTCACCAAGCTCCGCAAGGACGCATTTTTGGAAATCAAGCCGGGCTACATCGACACCGGCGCGGCCGCGGGCAAGGACACGGCGTGGGTGGATCCGGCGCAGCTCCGCCCGGAAACCGTAAAAAAGGAAGAGGTCATCAGCCACGTCCGCCGCAAACGTCTGCTGTGGTCGATTCCCGTGCCTGGAACGCAGACCGTGGCTACCAGCTCCTCCGAGCAATAGGCAGGGTTCGGCGCGTTTGCCTGCTAGTTCCGATGAAGTCGCCTTATCTTAGCGAACTTAAGCCCAACCAGGTCTTCACCACAACTTTCCTGGTCCACGTGAAGGACGTCCGGCAGAAGAAATCGGGCGAGCCGTATCTTTCGCTGCTGCTCGGCGACCGCACCGGCGAAGTGGACGCCAAGATGTGGGACAACGTCGTGGAAGTGGTGGACACCTTCGAGCGCGACGACTTCGTCAAAGTGAAGGGCGTGCTCCAGGTGTTCCAGAACCGGCTCCAGATGAGTGTCCACAAAATGGCGCGGGTGCTGGACTCCGATGTCGACTTCGCGGATTTTTTCCCGGCTTCGTCGCGCGATCCGATGGAAATGTTCGCCGAATTGCGCGGCATCGTGGCCGGGATTCGGGATCCCAATTTACGGGCGCTGCTCGAGGCCTTTTTGAATGACGAGCCTTTGGCCCGCCGCTATCGCACCGCGCCCGCCGCCAAGCAGGTGCATCATGCGTATTTGGGCGGGCTGATCGAGCACGTGCTTTCGGTCTGCCGGCTCTGCCAGTTGGTCGCGCCGCATTACGTCAATCTGGATCTGGATCTGCTGCTCACCGGCGCGATCCTGCACGACATTGGCAAGGTGGCGGAACTCACCTACGACCGCAGCTTCGGATACAGCTCCGAAGGCCAACTGTTGGGCCATATCGTCATCGGCCTGCGCCTGGTGGAGGAGAAGCTGCGGCAGTTCCCGGATTTTCCGCCCAAGCTGCGCGTTTTAGTGGAGCACATGATCGTCAGCCATCACGGGGAGCTGGAGTTCGGATCTCCCAAAGTGCCGCTGTTTCCCGAGGCCTTGCTGCTCCATCATCTGGACAATCTGGATTCCAAGATGGAGTGCATGCGCGCGCTGGCGGAGAAGGACCGGCACGTGGACGGTTGCTGGACGGGCTATAGCCCCTCGCTCGAGCGCTCGATTCTGAAGAAGGCGAAATATCTGGAAGATGCGCCGCCGCGCCCACAGGCTCCGCTTGCGTCTTCCGAACCTGGGTTTGCTGTTCCGGCGTCTGCCGAACCCTCTTCGGCCCAGCCCGAATTCCGCCCGTCGCAGCGGCCCGCGCCCGCTCCCTCCCCGTTCGCCGAGAAACTGCAACAGGCCTGGCGAAAGGATTCGTAGGGTGACGGCGCCGACGCAGCCTACGCTTCGCACGCCGGCCAAATTCAGCCATAAAGCCGTAGCGTGGTTGACCGTGCTGGGAGGCGTATTCGTCGCCTGCTTTTTCCTGTTCTTCACCTGGCGCGGCCTGCTGGTCTATTACACCGGCGACGATTTGTCGAATCTCTACGGGTATTGGAGCCAGCCGGTGAGCGCATTGGTAAAGGCGAACATTTTCTTTTGGACGCCTTACTATCGTCCATTCGGCGGACTGATTTATCGGCCGTTATTCGCTATTTTCGGATTTAATCCCTATCCCGAGTACGTGATCTTCTATGCCGCCATGCTCACGAATTTGTGGCTCGCGTACCGGCTGTTCGCGCGCTTGGCTGCCTCGGCGGAGACGGAGGCCCCGAGGGAGATCGGCGCGATCGCGGTGCTCGTCTGGGCCTTCCACGGCAAGTTCGATTACCTGTATTACAACGGCGGGTCGCTGTACGACGTCTTTTGTTTCCTGTTCTTTTCCTCGGCCCTGCTGATTTATCTGCGGGCCCGCTCGCAGGGCCGGTTCTTGGGCCTGTGGGGCACGATTGGGTTTCTTGCGTGCTTCATCTGCGGTCTTAATGCGAAAGAGATGGCTGCCACATTGCCGGCCATCCTCTTCCTCTACGAGTTGCTGTTTCATCCGCCGGATTTCCGGGCGCCCGATTTTGGAGGCGTACGCGCGCTCTTCCGCTGGTGCTGGCGCGAGGGAAGAATGGCTCTGGTGGGCGCGGTTTGCGTGTTGATCTACCTTCCGGCAAAATTGGGCGCTCATGGCATTGCGGCCAATGACGCCTACATCCCCCGCTACACAGTGGCGCGTTGGCTCGACGATACCGGAAATTTTCTCGGATTCACTTTCTATCGCGACAATCCTTCTTCGCCGCTGAACGTCAGCCCGTTTTCGCCGCTCGGCATCCTGCTGTTTTTTGCGATCTTGCTCGCGGTGGCCCTCTGGCTGCGCTCGCGCGTGGCGCTATTCGGACTGCTTTTCTTCGCCGTCACCGCGCTTCCGGTATCGTTCATTCCCCCACGGCTCGGTTTCGTGCTGTATCTGCCATTCGCCGGGCTGGCGTTGTACGCCGCGGCTTGCCTGGTGCGCTTCCGGCAAAGCCTCGGAAGACTGGCTCGCAATGCTCTCCGTGGTGACGCGGGGGACGACGGCATTCCGGCCGGGCGATCCGCATGGCCCGTCTCGTCGATCGCGCTGTTTCTCGCCGCTGCCGTCCTGATCGGAACCATCGATTACCGCCATTGGCCCCCGGCGCCGCGTCCGGAAAACTCGGCCTACAAGATCACCGCGTCTGAATTCGCCCGGCTCTATCCCACTCTCCCGCACGGCTCGAAACTCCTGTTTGTGCACACGCCGCTCGATGATAGCTGGGACATGGTGCCTCTGCTGCGGATTTTCTATCGCGATACCGATCTTTTCCTCACCGAGCTGAACGGCCCCCAGGCGCAGCGCATCGCGCTCGACAAGTTGCCCCTCTACGATCACGTCTTCGATTATGTGAACGGCCACTACCTGGAGCTGGACAATTCCGATCCCGTGCTCAGCATTAAGGCGCACATTTTGAAGAATCCCCACCCAGCCTACGGTTGGGGTGAAACTCTGACCATCGGAAAGCCGGGCGCGAGCCAGTACATCGTCAAGGACGTGCCGTTGGGCGATCCCAAGGCCGCCGGCTACTGGACGCTCGACCAGCCGGAGTTGCAGTTCCGCCTGGCATCGCTTCAGGATCACGTTTTCCGCGAACGATTCTTTCTGCCGCGCGAAGCGCTCCAACAGACGGGCCCGCTGGTGGTCGATTTCTACGTGAACGGCCATCACCTGGACCAGGCGCATTTTGCCAAGGACGGCATGGTGCTGTACGAACATCCCGTGCCCCAGGAATGGCTGAAGATCGACCAGCGGACCACGGTACGCATGCTGGTGCACAACCCCTACATCCAACCGCGCGATCACTCCCGGTTGGGCTTCGTGCTGGTCTCGGCGGGCTTCAGCCCGATCGCGACGAATTTGTAGCGAACTACCGCTTGCTTACGCGCCCTGCTCAATGCAGGCCCGCGCGCGGTCGAACACGGCGCGGAACATCGGCGCGGTCAGCTTGCCGGTGGAGGTGTTCTGCTGGCTGGGGTGATAGGAGCTGATTAGCAGCGGCTGGCCCTCCCCCGTCCGGTGCTCGGCGCGATGCGCGAATAGGAAGGCCGAGCGCCGCGCGATTTTTCCTTGATCGCGCAGAATGCCCAGGTACACGTCAAAGGCCACGCGTCCCAGGGCCACCACCACTTGAACGCGCTTGAGCAGCGCCAGCTCGCGCTCCAGATACGACCGGCAGTTGCGAATTTCTTCCACTGCCGGCTTGTTGTCCGGCGGCGCGCAGCGCACGGCCGCACTGATGTAGGCATCCTTCAGCTTCAGGCCGTCATCGCGCGACCGGCTGGTGGCCTCGGACGCGAAGCCGGTCTCAAACAGGATCTTGTACAGAAAATCGCCCGAGCTGTCGCCCGTGAACATGCGCCCGGTGCGGTTGGCGCCGTGAGCGCCGGGCGCCAGGCCGATGAGCAGCAGCCGCGCCCGCGGATCGCCGAAACCCGGGACCGGCTTCGCCCAATAATCCCAGTCGCGATAGGCGCGGCGCTTGACGCGTCCGACTTCGGCCCGATAGGCCACCAGGCGCGGGCACTTTTCGCAGGCCACAATCTCACGCTGCAAAATTTCGAGACTATTCGACGGAACCGAGCCGCGCACGTCAGTAAGCGGTAAGTCTATCGCGAAACCGCCAGCCGCATGTTCTCGATGGAGGCTTCGAGCGACGTGAGGTCCGCGCTGGGATGGGTCTGAATCACACTGGCGAACAGCGATACTAATTCCGGATCGCGCCATCCGCGCCGCACCTCTTTTTCCATCACCGCGAACGCTTCCTCGGGTGTCAGGGCGGGCTTATAGGGACGTTCGGTGACCAACGCGTCGTAGATGTCCGCCACTTGCAGAATACGCGCCAGCAGCGGGATGTTTTCGCCCGCCAGCCCATCCGGATAGCCCGATCCATCCCAGCGCTCATGATGGCTGCGAATGATGGGCAACACCGGCGCCAGGCTCTGCATCGGACGACAGATCTCTTCGCCGCGGATTGGATGGCTGCGCATGATCGCCCATTCTGCTTCCGAGAGCGCGCCCTGTTTGAAGAGCACCGCATCGGGAATGGCGATCTTGCCGATGTCATGCAGATAACCGCCGCGATACAGAGCCGTAAGGTCCTGGCTCCCGAGGCCCAGCGCCTCGCCCAGCATCACCGACGCCACCGCCAGGCGCTGGCAATGCTTGCCCGTGTATTGATCGCGATGCTCCACGGTTTGCGCCAGGGCCAGCAGGATGGTTTCGGCTTCTTCGAGTGAATCGATGAGGGACTTGTTGCGCAACATCGCCCGCACGCGCGTCCGCACCACCGCCGGATGCAGGGGCTTGATCAGAAATTCGTCGGCGCCGGAGGAGATTCCCACGATCTCGTTCTCCACGCCCTGGATATTGGTGATCATTAGCACCGGGATCAATTGCGTGCAGCGGCGCGCTTTCATCCAGCGGCACAGCTCCGGACCGCTCATCTCCGGGAGCATCAGGTCCAGAATCACCAGGTCGATTTTTTCCGCTTCGAGCAGCGCTGTGGCTTCCGAAGCCCGGTGCGCTTCCATGATTTTGTAGGGCGTGGTTTTGAAGATCGCGCGCAACAGCCGCCGGTTGATCTCTTCGCTGTCCACCACTAGGATCGTGGCGGGAATTTGGGCGTTGTCATCAGCTTCGAAGAAAGGAACCGGTGCGATGACGGACGTGGAAGTGGGCGAACCCGAATTTTGATCGGCGTGGGATGACATCGGCGTTCGATGACTGGAACGAGAAGGCTCCAAATGGTTTATCGTCGCAGAGCGGGGAAAAGTTTAAGCGCGACGCATGCGCCCCTTGGACGCCAAATTATTGATAGCAAAGGGCTCGGCGCTTAGTTGTGGGGCAGCTTGGATTCGATACTGTCTACGTAGTTCCGGGTCTCCGGAATCGCGGGTACGCCGCCGTCCTTATCCACCCGCGCCGCGCCCGCATTGTAGGCCGCCAGCGCCAAAGTGACGTCGTTGTTGTACTTGGCGAGGAGTTGCTTTAACAGCCGGGTGCCTGCTTCCACGCTCTGGCGAGGGTCGAAGGGGTCCTTGACGCCGAGTTCCTGCGAAGTAGCCGGCATAAGCTGCATCAATCCCTGCGCCCCTTTCCACGACACCGCGCACGGGCGACCGCCGGATTCCTGATCGATCACGCCCCGAATCAAATCTTCCTTCACTCCTTGCTCTTGCGAGTTTTCGAGCACCATCTTGGCCAATTCAGCTGCCGGCACCGGATCGCACGGCGGCTGGCTGAACGGAACCGGCGTCTCCACCCAGGGGACCGTGAAGAAGGACGTAGCCGGCGTCGGCGCTTTGCCCATCACAGACTTCACTTGCGCCATCGCCGCCACGCGCTGCTTGGCGAGCGATGCGGCCATCGCCGATTGAGCCTCGTCAGCGCTGGGCTGCTTGACAGCGGGAGCTGAGCTGGTTTGCGGAGCCGTGGGTTTTGGTGCGGGCGGCGCTGGCGCGGCCTCCGGCTGTGGCGCCTGTTCCGCGGGTGAGATTGCGGCGGGCTTGGTTTGAGCCAAGGCGACCGTACCCGGCCCAGCACCCCACAGGACTCCCCAAAACACCCCAGCCAACAGAATCCGCCCCATCACCTCGTTTTATCGGCCGAAGTCTCCCGGGTCGATATATGACCAGCGGTATAGTAGAGCTTCCGCATGAGAATCATCGCCCAGGCCCCCTGCCGCGTCGACCTCGCCGGAGGCACCCTCGATATCTGGCCCCTCTATCTGTTTCACCCCGGGGCCGTTACCGTAAACTTCGCCATTGACCGGCTGACGCGTTGCTCCGTCGAGGCCCTGGATTCACCCGAGATCCACCTGCATTCGAGCGACTTAAAATCGGCCGAGCGCTATGGCTCGCTCGCGCACTTGGACCAAGCCGCGCATCCCCGCCTCGCGCTCGCCGTCCACTTGCTGCGCTCGTTTCGCCCACGCTCGGGCCTGCGGATCCAGACGCATTCGGAATCCCCGGCCGGCGCCGGCATCGCCGGATCGTCCGCGCTGATGATCGCCGCCGCCAGCGCCCTGAATCGCTTCACCGGCGCGCGTCATGACCTCGAAAAAATCCGCGAAATCGCGCAAAACGTGGAGGCGCAGATCATTCGCGTGCCCACCGGCGTCCAAGATTACTATGCCGCGCTGTACGGAGGCGTCAGCGCCGTCGAACTGGGGGCCTCAGGCATTCGCCGCAGCGCGATTTCCGTGGATCTCGACGATTTCAACCGGCGCATCGTCCTCTGCTACACCGGCGCGCCCCGCAACTCCGGCATCAACAACTGGGAAGTCACCAAAGCCTATATCAACGGCGACCGCAAAGTGCAGCGCAACTTCGGCCACATCGCCTCCATTGCCGCGGCCATGCGCGTCGCGGTCGAAAAATCCGATTGGTGCGAGGCCGGCCGCCTGCTGCGCGAAGAGTGGTCGCACCGCCGTGGGAACGTGCCGGGAATTTCCACTCCGCAGATCGATCGCCTGATTGCGCTCGCGCGGCGCCATGGTTCGCTGGGCGCGAAGGTCTGCGGCGCGGGCGGCGGCGGGTGCGTATTTTTTCTCGTCGATCGCGGCGCGCAGGAAGGCGTCACGGCTGCCATGGCCGGCGCGGGCGCTCGAATTTTGCCGGTGAAGGTAGCGTCGCGAGGGGTCACCATCCGGAACGCCGGAAAGGGCGCCGTGGCATAGATGCAGGCGCTCGGTTTGGCACTGGATGGATCGCCCGACTCGAGGCTGGATCTCGCCGCGCTGGATATCGCAACGCTCGAAACACCGGACCTCGAGCCCGCATCGTCGCTCGCCGTCCTCGATCGCCTGGCGTCAGAAATCGCGGCTCGCGTTTCCACGAGCGCTGGCGGCCCCGAGTTTCTGCGCGCGGCGAACGCGTATATGTTCGGTGAGCTCGGCTTCCGTGGCAACGAAACCGATTACAACGATCCCCGCAACAGTTGCCTCAACTATGTTCTGGACCGCCGCACGGGGATCCCCATCACTCTTTCGCTGGTCTTTATCGAAGTGGCGCGGCGGCTCGAGCGGCCGGTGTCGGGTATCGGCCTGCCGGGCCATTTCATCGTGCAATACGATGATGGCGACTTTTCAGCCTATCTCGATCCGTTTCACGAAGGCCGCTTCCTCACGGCCGGCGAGTGCTTGCAACTGGCGCGCGAACATACCGGTGTCAATGCCGACGAAGCGGCTCTTGCCCCCGTGGGCCATCGCTACATCGTGGTTCGTATGTTGAACAATCTGCGCGCGGCGTATTTTCGCGTCCGGCAATTCGAGAAGATGGCGGCGGTCTCCGGCCTGCTGATCGAAGCCTTTCCGCAAAACGCCGAGTACTACAAATCGCGCGGCGTCGCGCGCTTTGAGATGCGCCACTTCCGCGGGGCGCTGGAGGATTTGGAGCAATACCTGAAATATGCGCCCGAGGCTCCCGACCGCGCTCAGGTCGCTGGGCAGCTCAGCGCGATTCATCGCTGGTTGGGGAGGCTGAACTGAAGCCGTCCGTCTCCTCGACGTGCATGTCCATCCCGGCCCAGACCTTATCAGCGGCCTTCGCGTTGGGATAGACGTGAGTCATCCATCCGAAGACCACGGGAATCCAGAGCCCGCCGGCCTGCTGGCACGCTTCTTCGCTATGGATGCTCCCTTGCGGGCCGAACTGCGCTTGCGGACCCCAGCGCTCGCCGGCAGGAACGCCGCGAGGGGCGCCGCAGAAGTCCACGTGCCGGTGCCACGTGGCGATGCTGAGCGGGGCGACCGCGTTCAATTGTTCAGGAGTGGAATCCTGTGGAGCGGTGTACATGACGCCGACGGCGCGCATGCCTTGCGGAGTGCGCTGGTACAAGATGGAGCCCGGCCGCGAGTAGTCGACGTGCTGCTGCTCCAGCCGATGGACGCGAGAGTTGGTGTAGTGCACCTCTTCACCCAATTTGCCGGTGGGATAAAACGGCTTGTAGCCGTCGGCGAGCGCGGTGTTTACGTCGGCGTAGTGCTTCAGCACCTGGCGCGCGGCATCGACGATCTGGCTGGCGCGCTGTGCGTCGCCCGGCCGCGGTTTACCCGGCATCGACATTTGCATATGGTTGCCCATTTTCATCGAAGGCACGGGCGTGTCGTCGGATTTTCCCCCGTAGAAGCGCAGGAGCCGCTCCCATAGGGGAAATGGCTGCGCTCTCAACGCTGCCAGGAAACAAAGAATACCAAGCCCGAGCACGATGCTAAGACGTTTCGTCATCAATTGGCCCTCATTCCTACAAGCAAAACGGATTCTCGCGGGGGTTTGTTCTATGGGGTCCTCGCTGCCCTAAAACGCTGGGATCGGACGCACCGTAATAGACCGTTACGGCTATCCATCGGTCTATCTATCGGTGCTTTACGGTCTTTTACTTAAGTGGGCCGGGGCGAGCGATGGAGTGATGGCTCTTTGGAGCTAACATAGCGTCGCGGCGGTATTATTAAGTAACGAAAGAACGTATTCTGTCGTTACTAGTCTAGGATCTACATGGAGCAGGCAACACCCACCGCGCTCGAAACTCGCCCGTCGCAGCCAGAGCATCCGCATACCCAGGTGGTTCGGACGAACCCGCCTCCTCAACCGCCGCGGCGCGGCTGGATCGGCTGGGTGGTGATCCTCGCTCTGGCCGTCGTCGGCTATTGGCAATGGCCGCGGCTCAAGACTTTCTTGCCTAGCACGCAGACCCCGGCCCAGGCCACCGCCAAGGGCGGTCGAGGCCGGCGCGGCGAAGGCGGGACGTTACAGGTGGTGGGCGTGCGCGCGACCAAGGGAGACATCAAGGTATACATCACCGGCCTGGGCGCGGTGACGCCGATTTACACCGTGACCGTCAATTCGCGCGTGACCGGACAACTGATGACAGTGTCGTACAAAGAAGGGCAGATGGTTCATAAGGACGATCTGCTGCTGGAGATCGATCCGCGGCCTTACCAAGTACAGTTGGAGCAGGCCGAGGGACAGTTGATCCATGACGAAGCGCTGCTGAAGGACTCGAAGCTGGACCTGGACCGGTATCAGACGCTGATCAAGCAGGACGCGATTCCGCAGCAGACCCTGGACGCCCAGGTGGCCCTGGTCACGCAATACGAAGGCAACATCAAGACCGACCAGGCGGCGATCGACAACGCCAAGTTGAACCTGGTTTATTGCCACATCACGTCGCCGATCAACGGACGAGTGGGTTTGCGTTTGGTGGATCCGGGCAACATCGTACAGGCCAATTCGACCAACGGGTTGGTGGTGATCACCCAGCTCGACCCCATTAGCGTCATCTTCACCGTGGGCGAGGACCAGCTTCCTCCGATTTTGCAGAGAATGCGCGGCGGTGAGGAACTGCCGGTTGAGGCTTGGGATCGCGCGCTGACGAACAAGTTGGAAGATGGCAAGCTGGAGACCATCGACAATCAGATCGACCCGACCACCGGCACCCTGAAGCTGCGTGCCATTTTCCCCAACCCGGACAACAAACTGTTCCCCAGCCAGTTCGTCAATGCGCGCCTGCTGGTGCAGCAGAAGCAGAACGTGACCTTGCTGCCCAACAACGCCATCCAACGCAATTCTCAAGGCACCTACGTGTGGACGGTGGGTGACGACCGTGCGGTGAGCGTCCATCCGGTCACCGTGGGAACCACCGAGGGCGATTTCTCGGAAATCACCTCGGGAATTGAGCCTGGCGACACAGTAGTGACGGTGGGCGTAGACCGGCTGGAAGAAGGTGGGAAGGTGAACGTGCAGTTGGCCGGCGAGGAGTCCAAATCCGGCGGGCGCGGCGGAGCGGGGAAATCCGCGGGCCGCAAATCACCGGGCGCGTCCGTCTCCACCTCTGCCGGCGAGAGCACGCTCCCAGGCGCCATTCCGCCCACCGGCGCGGTCCAGATCCCCGGCCGCGGCGTCAACCAAAGCAGATCGCACGGCGGACGTTCGCGCCGTTGAGTAGCAAGCCATGAATCCATCTCGGACGTTCATTGTCCGGCCCGTCGCCACGTCGCTGTTGATGGCAGGCATCCTGCTGGTGGGCGCGGTGGCGTATAAGCAGTTGCCGGTTTCGGCGCTGCCGCAGGTAGATTACCCGATCATTCAGGTCGTCACGGCTTATCCCGGAGCGAGCCCGGACGTGATGGCGTCGTCGGTGACGGCGCCGCTCGAGCGACAGCTCGGCGAGGTGCCCGGGCTGCAACAGATGACCTCCATCAGTTCCGACGGCAGTTCGGTGATCACGCTCGAATTCAACTTGAGCCTGAACATCGACGTCGCCGAGCAGGAGGTGCAGCAGTCCATCAACGCGTCCGGCACCTATCTGCCGGCCGATCTCCCGGTGCCGCCCATTTACAATAAGGTCAATCCGGCCGACACGCCTATCCTGACCCTGGCTCTGACATCCACGGCGCTGCCGCTGTCCAAGGTGGAAGATCTGGCCGATACGCGCCTGGTGCCGAAGATCTCGCAGTTGCCGGGCGTGGGTCTGGTCAGCATCAGCGGCGGACAGAAGCCGGCCGTGCGCATTCAAGCCAATCCGACGGCCCTCGGATCCTACGGGCTGAACATGGAGGATCTGCGCAACGCCATCACGGCAGCCAATGTCAACCAAGCCAAGGGGAATTTCGACGGCCCGCACCAGGATTTTCAGATCGGCGCCAACGACCAGATGTTGTCGAGCGCCGACTACGCTTCGATGATCGTGGCCTATCGCAATAACGCGCCGGTGCGCGTGAGCGACGTAGCCAACGTGATTGACGACGTGGAGAACACACGGCAAGCGGCCTGGATGAACGAGTCGCCGGCCGTGATCGTGAACATCCAGCGGCAGCCGGGCGCCAACATCATTGCCGTAGTGGATCGCATCAAGGCGCTGCTGCCGCAGTTGGAGGCCACTTTGCCGTCGTCGATCGGCGTCAAGGTTCTTACCGACCGAACCACCACCATTCGCGCGTCGGTGGCGGACGTGCAGTTCGAGCTGATGCTGACCATCGGGCTGGTGGTTTTGGTGATTTTCCTTTTCCTGCGCAACCTTTCGGCCACTATTATTCCCAGCATCGCGGTGCCGTTGTCTCTGGTGGGCACGTTCGGCGTGATGTATCTGCTGGGCTACAGCCTCAACAACCTCTCGCTGATGGCGCTGACCATTTCGACCGGCTTCGTGGTGGACGACGCGATCGTGATGATCGAGAACATCTCGCGCTATCTGGAAGAAGGCAAGCGTCCCTTGCAGGCGGCGCTGCTCGGTTCCGAGCAGATCGGGTTCACCATTGTTTCGCTCACCGTTTCCTTGATCGCGGTGCTCATCCCGCTGTTGTTTATGGGCGATATCGTGGGCCGGCTGTTCCGCGAATTCGCCGTGACGCTGGCGGTGACGATCCTGGTTTCGGCCGTGGTTTCTCTCACGCTGACACCCATGATGTGCGCCAAGATTTTGAAGCATAAGCCGGAGCACGAGCAGGGCTGGTTTTACCGGGCCTCCGAGCATGGCTTCGACGCCGTGATCGCGCTCTACGGCCGGACGCTGCGCTGGGTGTTGCGGAACCAGCCGCTGACGCTGGCCGTGGCGGCGGCGACGCTGGTCTTCACGGTGGTCCTGTTCATCAAGATCCCCAAGGGCTTTTTCCCGGTGCAGGACACGGGCGTGATCCAGGGCGTTTCCGAAGCCGAGCAGACCGTTTCCTTCCAGGCCATGTCCCAGCGGCAGCAGGCGCTGGACAAGGTGGTGTTGCAGGACCCGGCGGTGGACAGCCTCTCATCGTTCATCGGCATCGACGGTACCAACACCACGCTGAACACTGGGCGCATTCAGATCAACCTGAAGCCGCTCGAGGAGCGCAAGATCAGCGCGAGCGACGTGATCCGGCGCTTGCAGCCGGAACTGGAGAAGGTGGCTGGAATCACGCTGTACATGCAGCCGGTGCAGGATCTCACGGTGGAGGATCGCGTCAGCCGTACGCAATACCAGTACACGCTCGAAGATCCTAACGCCGACGAGCTGAACTCCTTCGTAGTGAAGATGGCGGCGCGGCTGAAGGAAATTCCCGAGATCCGCGACGTGGCCACCGATCAGCAGGTGAACGGGCTGCGCGTGCGGCTGGTGTTCGACCGCGATACCGCCTCGCGGCTGGGCATCACGCCGTCGACCATCGACAATACGCTCTACGATGCCTACGGACAGCGCGAAGTGTCCACCATCTTCACGCAGCTCAACCAGTATCACGTGATTCTGGAGGTGAAACCCGGCTTCCATAACAATCCGGTGGACATGCGCAATCTGTTCATCCGCTCGGCTGCCGGAACCTTGGGAAGCGCGGGCTTGGTTTCGGGAGGGACGGCCAGCACGGCTGGATTTGGACCTTCCAGCCAGTCTGTAGCGCAGGAAACCGCCGGCCAGACCGTCGGCACGCCGGTGGGCGGTTCCTCGAGCGGCGCTTTCAGCGGCGGACCGGCGGCATCGTCGCTGGTTTTCCAAAATGGCGGCAGCCAGGTGCCGTTGAGCGCCTTCACGCACCTGGAGCAGCAGGCGGTTCCGATCACCGTGAATCACCAAGGGCAGTTTCCGGTGGTGACGCTGTCGTTCAATCTGGCGCCGGGCGCCTCGCTCGGCGACGCGGTGGACGACGTGAATCGGGTGAAGGACGAGCTGCAGATGCCGGCCAGCATCCAGGGCGCGTTTCAAGGCACGGCCGAAGCGTTTCGGGCGTCGCTCGCCAACGAGCCGATCTTGATTTTGGCCGCGCTGATCACGGTTTACATCGTGCTCGGCGTGCTGTATGAAAGCTACATTCACCCCATCACGATTCTTTCCACGCTGCCTTCGGCGGGCGTCGGCGCGCTGCTGGCGCTCTATATCTGCCATAACGACTTCAGCGTGATCGCGCTGATCGGCATCATCCTGCTGATTGGCATCGTCAAGAAAAACGGCATCATGATGATCGATTTCGCGCTCGATGCCGAGCGCAACCAGGGGATGCTGCCGCAAGAAGCCATTTATCAGGCGTGCCTGCTGCGCTTCCGCCCCATCATGATGACCACCATGGCGGCGCTGCTGGGCGGTTTGCCGCTCGCCCTCGGCACGGGCGTGGGGTCGGAGTTGCGGCGTCCGCTGGGGATCACGATGGTGGGCGGGCTGATCTTCAGCCAGCTTCTGACGCTGTACACGACGCCCGTGATTTATCTGTGGTTCGACCGGCTGGCGCACCGCAAGCGGCGCCAGGAAGCTATCGAGCCCGGCCTCGCGCCGGAGATGGGAGACTAATGCGCGGCGCCCCGGTATCCCTTGTCTCCCGCGTGTTTCCGGGCCGGAATACCAGGAGTACACGGAACACCACGAATCCAGGGGCGACGCGTCGCCACGGCTAAGCCTGTATGAATATTTCCGAACCCTTTATCCGCCGGCCGGTAGCCACCACACTGCTCACCATCGCGATTGCGGCCGCGGGCGCGGTAGCGTACAACCTGCTCCCCGTGTCGCCTCTGCCGCAAGTGGATTTTCCGACCATCTCGGTGCAGGCCAGCCTGCCCGGGGCGAGTCCGGAAACCATGGCGTCCTCGGTGGCCACTCCGCTCGAGCGCCAGTTCGGGCGCATCGCCGCCGTGACGGAGATGACCTCCGCCAGTTCGCTCGGCGGCACGCAGATCACGCTGCAGTTCGAACTCAATCGCGACATCAATGCCGCGGCGCGCGACGTGGAGGCGGCCATCAACGCGGCGCGCGGGTATCTGCCCATCAACCTGCCCAATAATCCCACTTATCGCAAGGTCAACCCCGCCGACGCGCCGATTTTCCAGGTGGCGCTCACTTCCGACGTGCTGGACCGCGGGCAGCTTTACGACGCCGCGTCCACGGTCATCACGCAAAAAATTTCACAGATCAAGGGCGTGGGACAGGTGAACGCGCAGGGCGGCGCGCTTCCCGGCGTGCGCGTGGAGTTGAACCCCATGGCGCTGAACAAGTACGGCGTCGGGTTGGAGCAGGTTCACGGCGTGCTCTACAATGCCAACGCCAACCACCCCAAGGGCTTTTTTTCGGACGGATTCCATACCTGGGAGATCGGCGCCAACGACCAGATGTTCAAGGCCAAGGATTACCAGCCTCTGATCGTGGCGTATAACAACGGCGCTCCGGTGCGGCTATCCGATGTCGCCGACGTGGTTGATTCGGTGGAAGACATCCGCAATTTGGGCGTGGCCAACGGGAAGCCTTCGGTGAACGTCACCATCAACCGGCAACCGGGCGCCAACATTATCGATACCGTAGACGCCATTCGAGCCGCGCTGCCACAGCTCAAGGCGGCGCTGCCGCAGTCCGTGCATTGGACCGTCAGCCAGGATCAGACTGTGACCATCCGCGCCGCGGTGCGCGATATCGAACGGACGCTGGTGATATCGATTTTGCTGGTGGTGTTGGTGGTGTTTATTTTCCTGCGGAGCCCGCGCACTACGCTGATTCCGAGCGTGGCGGTCCCGGTATCGCTCGTGGCGACCTTCGGCGTGATGTATCTCTGCGGGTACAGCCTGGACAACCTGTCGCTCATGGCGCTGACCATTTCCACCGGTTTCGTGGTGGACGACGCCATCGTGGTGATCGAAAATATCACGCGCTACCTGGAAGCAGGGATGAAGCCGTTCGCCGCGGCGCTGCGCGGCGCGCAGGAGATCGGCCCCACCGTGTTCACCATCAGCGTGTCGCTGGTGGCCGTGTTCCTTCCGCTGCTGATGATGGGCGGCATCGTGGGCCGGCTGTTCCGCGAATTCTCGGTGACCATGTCGGTGGCGATCGCCATTTCCATGGTGGTGTCGCTCACCACCACGCCCACCATGTGCGCGCATCTGCTGAAGGAGCACGCCGCGCACGGGTGGCTTTATAACGCCAGCGACCGCGTCTTTGACGCCATCATTCGGCTTTACGGCCGCACGCTGGACCGCGTGCTGCGCCATCCCGGCGCGACCCTCGGCGTTCTCGGCGCCACCATCGCGCTCAACGTCTTTCTCTACATTCACGTCCCCAAGGGATTCTTCCCGCAGCAGGACAACGGGCGCTTGCAAGGGACCATCATCGCCGATCAGGATACGTCGTTCCAGGCCATGTCCAAGAACCTGCAGCAGATGATCAAGATCGTCCAGGCGGACCCGGCGGTGGAGACCACAACCGGGTACACCGGTGCCCAGGGCGGCTGGGGAAACACGATCAACCAGGCGCGCTTGAACATCCAATTGAAGCCTCTCGATGAACGCGGGGTTTCCGTATATGACGTGATCGAGCGGCTGCGGCCCGCGCTCAACAAGATTCGCGGCGCGCGGCTATACTTGCAGGCTGCGCAGGACGTGCGCGTCGGCGGCCGGCAAAGCGCCGCGCTCTATCAGTTCACCATGCGCGGCGATAACGTCCAGGACCTGACCAAGTATGGGCCGGCCATGCTTTCGGCGTTGCGGCGTGTGCCGGTGATCAGCGACGTGAATACGGACCAGCAGAACAGCGGGCTGCAGTCCGTGGTGCAATATGACCGGGACACGGCCGCCCGGTTCGGGATCTCGCCGCAATTGATCGATAGCACCCTGTACGATGCCTTCGGCCAATCCCAGGCGTCGGTGATGTACACGGCGCTGAATCAATATCACGTGGTGATGGAAGCCGCGCCGCAATACTTGGAGGATCCCGCGTTCCTGAGGCAGATGTACGTACTCGGCCCGGCCGGACAGGAGGTGCCGCTGAGCGCCATCAGCCACTACGGGCCTTCGGTGGCACCTTTGGCGGTGAATCACCAGGGGCTGTTCCCGGCCGCGACGATTTCCTTCAACCTGGCGCCCGGCGTGGCTCTGGGCGATGCCGTCAGCGCGATTGAAGCCCAGGCGCGCAAAGTGGGACTTCCGCCGACTGTGCAAACCTTCTTCGCCGGAAACGCGCAGGCGTATCAGGAGTCGCTGCGGAATGAGCCCATCCTGATTGCCGCCGCGCTGGCGGCCGTGTACATCGTGCTGGGCATGCTTTACGAGAGCTGCTGGCATCCCATCACGATTCTCTCCACGCTGCCTTCGGCGGGCGTGGGCGCGCTGTTGGCCCTGATGATGTGGCATACCGAGCTGAGCATCATCGCCATGATCGGCATCATCCTGCTGATCGGCATCGTCAAGAAGAACGCGATCATGATGATCGATTTCGCGATCGCCGCCGAACGCAGCGAATCGCTGCGGCCGCGCGACGCCATCTACAAGGCCTGCCTCCTGCGCTTCCGCCCGATTTTGATGACCACCATGTCGGCGATGCTCGGCGCGACGCCGCTGGCCTTGCTGCATGGCACGGGCTGGGAACTGCGCCAGCCGCTCGGCATCACCATCATCGGCGGCCTGCTGGTGAGCCAGCTCCTGACGCTCTACACCACTCCCGTGGTCTATCTGGAGATGGACCGGCTGCGGCTATGGTGGAAGGGAGAGAAGTTACACGCTCAGCCCGCTTCCTAAGCCGGCGACTAAGATGTCGCCTTCTTAACCGTGAATTCGAACGGCATGCCTCCGGCATCGCCCGAAATCTTGATCTGATCCGCCGACACCACGCCCTTGTATGTCAGCTTCATCTCGTTGCCGCCGAAATCCAGGCTGAGCCAGAACGAAATGTTGGCGCCGTCGATCATGCCGTCTTTGATAGCGATGTCGCTGCCGTCCGGGCCCGCCATGGTACCGTGCAGCATCGTGCCGTCGGCCATGAAATTGAATGCCACCGGGAAATCGCCGTTGTCCGTGTGGACCATGCCGGTCCACTTGCCGTCCACATCGGCGGCGAACGCGGACACCCCCAGCAGCAACAATGGCGCACCCAGTGCAAAGATCTTCGCAAAGAGTTTCATCGAGTGAAACCTCCTCCAGGAAAAGTGTTTGGATCATCATAGCAGGGCGCGGGTGCGGCGTATAGCTGGATTTTTACACTAGTGAGTCATCGCGTAGACGACGTAATTGACGCCGATGCGGATCCCGAGTGCGGAATAGCGCTCCGGGTAATCGGGATCGTCGGCCCACTCCCAGGAATCGCCCGTGTCGTTGTTGAAGATGGCGGCCACCGCGATGCGGCGCTTGTCATCGTAGATAGCGCGCCAGTGCGGATCGCGCCCGCCGTTCAGGTACGGCATGCCACCCAGGCTCCACTGCCCGGAGATTTGGTAGCGATGGTCAAGATCGAAGACGTTGTGGAAGATCGGGTCGCTGTTCTCAATCTCCACAATCGGGCGCCCGGGGAGCAGCTTGGCCATGTTGCGCTGGAAGTAATACCAGTCGCTTTCGCCCCAGAAATCGTCGCCGACGAGGAACCCGCCGCGCGCCAGGTAATCGCGGATCTTGGCCATCTCGGCGTCGCTCATGTTCCATTGATCCGGTCCGGCGCAGTAGAGGAACGGCCAGTTGTAGATGTCGTCGCCATCGTCGGGATTGACGGGTTGCTCGACGCTGCGCACCTGTAGGCGAGTGAGACGGCGGAGCGCTAGGACGAAGTGACGGTCGGCGCGCGGGTAGTCGTTGGTCCAGGCGCTGCGGCCCTCGCGCCAGTCATAGCGGTAGAGCCATCCGAAGATGCCCCAGTCGCCCTGCGGGTACATCAGGCGGGCGAAGACAAATTCGCTTTTGTCGCGATAGTCGGCGGGCAGCGGGAAATCGTTATACTCCATGCCCGGGTATTCGCGGAACCGCATCTGAAAGGCGCGCAGAGCGCCGGCAGCGGCCAATCCCGCGACGGAGGCAAGGATCAAAAGCAGAACGCGCCGCGAGGACACACGTCCATGCTAACACCGGGCACTGCTAACACCCGGCAGCGCTAACACCGGCTAGCGGCTGGGGCTAGCGGCTGGCCGAACGATTGGCCGACGTTGCTCCGGCGCTCCAATTCGCGACCAGATTATTAGCGTCCACGCTGCCGATGCCGGTGGCAAAATCCCATCCGGCGGTGGTAGCGTAGGCGGGCGTGAACAAGGTGCTGGACACAGAGAGCGCGCCATCCGGCGTGCCCATCATGTGTCCCCGCTGGCTGGCGGCGTAGCCGTAGCACTCGATGGAGCCCGCGCAGTTGACGACATTATCGCCCAGCTTGACGTCATGGAATACGCATCCGGACGACGGGCAAGGCGCGGAAGCTAATGCGTAGTACACGTAGTTCGGATTGCCCTGCGCGCCGTACTTCTGGTTCACCAGCGCCTGGATACCGGCCATGATCGGCGATGCGAAGGACGTGCCGCCGGCTCCGGCCCAGCCGCTGGGCGCGCCGAGACACGGACTGCCCCCATTAGAAGGGTCGGAGAAGCACATCACGTAATAATGTCCCCACAGGCCGTTGCCCGCGAAAAGAGAGACATCGGGGATGTCGCGCACGCCGTCGCGTGGATTGCCCGCGACGGATTGCCAGGACGGTTTGGCATAGCCTCGGCACGTGCCGCCGATGACACCGTAGACATAGGGGTATCCGGTCGCGCACCCGCTCGGGCCGCCGCTTCCGCCCGTGACGGTGAGAAATCCATCCTGGTTAGCGGTGCGAGTTCCACAGAAGCTTTCCGGGCCCGAGACCGTGCCATAGCCCAGGTACTGAGCCAGCAGGCCGCCGGCACAGGAATCGTTCCAGGGGATCTCCGGGATATAGGTGAGCGCCGAGCCGTACGTGCTCAGATTCGTGCTGCCCCAGTAGTCGCTATTGGTGCCCGAGAACGTATCGGAGAAATCCGTGCCTCCGACGGCGACATTGTATGGCGTCGAGGCATAAGCGCTCACGCCGATTCCGTGCGTGGCAGCGAGCATGCCTGCGTCGCAACTGGCCGCGCCCTCGTCGCCCGCGGCGACAAACACCGAGATTCCCTCCGCCACGGCCTGCTCATACAGCGAATTGAAGGAGGCGTTGGAGGCGGCGCCGTTTTCGGCTTCGCACTCGCCGTAGCTGATGCTCATGATGGAGGGCGGTTTCGAACTGTTGACCAGGTTCTGCATTGCGATCAGGCCGCCGAACGTGGTGTAGGTATCGGAACAGGATGCCACGACAATACTGGCGCTGGGCGCCGCGGCGGTAGCCCATTCGGCGTCCAGAATGGCTTCGACGTCGTCGCTATTGACGCCCGGGTTGCCGCAGTTGCTGCGGCCCGAAGCGGGTTCTGGGTGAAGCGTAGAGAGCGAGCCGGCGCTGTACACTGAAAGCCCAAACGTAGAGCGAAACGTCGACCAATCCGCCGTCGAATAAAGATTGGTGTCCTCAATGACCGCGACGGTCTGGCCCACGCCCGTAACGCCGCTCTCAAACAGCGGGTTCAGATCGTAGATCGTGGCCAAATCCGCGGGCACGAGCGCCTCATAGGTCACCCCGCTCGAGGTGTAGGTGTACTCCCGGCGCGGCGCCCGCATGGAGCGCGGCCGGAAATCGTGCAGCGACACCACGCCCGCTACCACGGGAGCGAGCGCGGCGGGGATCTGAGGATCCGAGGCGTTCGAAATATGCCGGACGCCCGCCACTTCGTAGTAATGAATCGAGGTGTGAAACGCCTCGCGCACTTGGGCCGCGGTACCCGAAAAGTCGATCGTCATTCCACTCGGATAGATGGCATTCACCGTCAGGCCGTGCGATTCCAGCCACCCGGTGATCTTTTCCAGGTCTTCGGGCGCCGGACCATAATTTCCGCCGAATTCTTCGGCTGTCAGCCAGCGATGAAAGTTGGGGGAACCGGCATCGTGCAGATCCTCAATCCTGGAGCGGACTGCGTCCTCCTGCCCGGTGGAGCGCCGCAACTGGAGCAGCATGTGTTCCATGCGGAAGCTGTCTTCCACGCTGCCGCGATCGTTGCTGGCGATGGCCTCGGGCCGCGTGTTGCCGGCGAGGGTCTGCAATTTTGATTCATCGATCCGTTCGTTGATGAGAGGCTCGCGCCGGCTTTGCGCCTTCAATTTTTGCGGATTTAACAACGCCGGAATGAACAGGGCGGCGGCGCACGCTGCGGTGCAGGACGCCCATCGAGTATGGGACATGAATCCTCCGAGGCCTGCACGGCTGCATACGGCCCCGAATGTTCATCGTCAGCCGCAGGGAAAATCTTTAGGTCACAGCTCCCTCACTCCTTTTCACTCGCTGCTCGTGGTAGATTGCAGTGAGGAGTTCCAGCCGCTGTGCGAGTCTTTCTAGCCGCCTTCTGCGCTTGTGCCACGCTGTCGCTGGGACAAACGGCTGACACCGCCAAGACCGCCGCGGAAACCGGCGCGCTCAAGGATCCCACCGCGTTTCGCGCCGACACGACCCTGGTCCTGGTTCCGGTTTCGGTCACCGATCCGAACAATCGCTACGTGCTCGGCCTGGGCAAGGACGACCTGCGGTTATTCGAGGATGGCGTGGAGCAGAAGGTCACGCATTTCTCGAACGAAGATGCACCGCTCTCGATCGGCTTGCTGGTGGACACCAGTGGGAGCATGGGCGAGAAGCTCGACACTTCGCGGCGGGCAGTGACGGAGTTCTTGAAGACCTTGAACAGCGCCGACGAGGCGTTCCTGGTGGAATTCAGCGACCAGGCCCAGCTCTCCGTGCCCCTCACCAACAATTCGGGCGCGATCCAGAGCGCCATGACGTCAGCGACCTCGGGAGGCCTCACCGCGCTGCTGGATGCCGTGCACCTGGGGCTGCAAGAGATGAAGCATTCCAAGAATCCGCGCAAGGCGCTGCTGGTGATCTCCGACGGCGGCGACAACAACAGCCGCTACACGTCCCGTGAAATCACCGGCCTGGTGCGTGAAGCGGACGTGCAGGTGTACGCGATGGGTGTTTTCGAGCCTAGCCTAAGCTTCGGATTGCCCCCCAGCCTGGGATCGCATGGCGCCGGGAGCGGGAAGCTGGGCGACGCGGAATTGGATGGGCCGCGGCTGCTGGCGGAAATCGCCAATCAGACCGGCGGCCGGGCGCTGGCGGCGATGAACCTGCGCGAGCTGCCCGGTATCGCCGAGCGCATCGGCATCGAGCTGCGCAACCAATACGTGCTGGCCTACTCGCCCACGAATGCGACCCACGATGGCAAATATCGAAAGATTGAAGTAAAACTTCAACAACCTAAGGCGCTTCCTCCGCTGAAGGCGCGCTGGCGAGAAGGATATTACGCGCCCAGCGAATAGAAGCTAAGGCAATACCGGAATTTCCCGGCAGGTACGACGAAGGCGTAAGCGTTGATTTATCAAAGTCTTATCCAGTGGGTTTGCAGAATTTTATTTAAGTACGGGCTGTGGGATCGTTGCGCTCCGTCCTTCCAACGCGCGGACCTGAGTGGGACGCTAGCGGCGGCCACCGATGTGCCCGGCGCCGATGGCCGAGTGGCCCACGCCGAATCCGACGCTGGGGCGTACGGCACCAACGCCGTAGCGGGACCCATAGGCCGGCGCGAGGCCGCGATACGTGTAGCTTGGATAAGTCCGAAGGGGCCGATAAGCCGGCACGCCGTAAAGCAACAATGGGCTCACAAATCCGGGGCCGTACAGGCCGCCGTAAGGATACAAGGCTGAGAAGTATAGCCCGGAGCCATACGGATACAGCCCGGAGCCGTAAGGATACAGCCCTGAGCCATAAGGAGAGAGACCAGAACCATAGCCGTACCCATATGTCCCGTACGGGTCCAAGCTGGAGCCATACGCACCATATCCAGGCGGCGGAATCGTACTCGACATACCAGGGACATAGGGCGGGATGCCGAGCGATTGCAGCACCGAGTCCGGATTGTTGTTCCAGCCGTCGATGACGTTGGAAAGATCGTTGGTGGCGGCGGCTTCCTGATTGCCGTGATCGACGGCGCTGCTACGCGCCTGATCCCAACGATCCAGGTCGTCTCCGGCGCCGGGCGTGAGCGCCTGATCGTTGAGCAGCTTGCGGGCCGCCAGCTTGTCGTCGAAAGGAACCACGTAGCCGGCGTTGGCATCCACGGTTTTGCCGCTGCCGGTGACTTCGGCCTCGCCGCTTTCCACCTTCACCTGCGGCGGCTCGGAATCGAAGCGGTAGTGCCCGGGCTTCTTGATCTGTACTTGATCCAGGTTATAGACGATGGTGACCGAGGTATCGGCGAGGGTGTCCGGGCTCTGGTCGAGCACCGCGGAGCCGCGCAGCAATTCCACGCGGGTGTCTTCGAGCTTGTTGGAGAGCATGCGGACGGCGCTGTTTGCGCCCACCCGGAGGAACGTGGCGGGCGTGAGCAGGACCTCGGCGCGGCCGTCAACGCCGGTGCGCAGTTCCGAGCCATTGTTCATTTGGTCGAACTTGCCGGCTTTTTGTTCCAGCCGCTGGTCGTCCAGGAAGACCGAACCATCGGAAAATTGCACCAAGCCCGAATGAGCCGAGATAACGGACTGGGCGAGGGCAGGGAGGCCAAGCAACGGAGTCAAGGCCCAGCAAACGATCCACCGCTTCGACATGCGAGTAGACTCCTTGGATCAAGGATAACCCTTTCCGTGGGCCTGTCAAGCGCGGAAATATTCGCGCGGGCGCTTAACGGCGTTGCGGCTCCGGGATAAAAGCGCGAATGTTGACCTGCACCGGTTCGTCTTTGATGATTTCGCCCGCTTCCTGTCAGGTTGGCGTGACGGCGGCTTCGCGTGAAACGCCCGGATGACGTGTGCCGGTCCTTTTAATCCTGCCCCGAGATCCAGCCTTCACGAGATCCAAATGTAGCCGTACCGCTAAATGAGATTCCACTACGCATCGCGCAGTGCAGTGATCGGATCCACCTGCGTTGCCCGATGCGCCGGAACGTAGCTCGCCAATACAGCTACCGCGAACAGAACCACCGGTACGGTCAGGAACACCAACGGATCGTGCGGGCGGACGCCGTAAAGGAGATTCGCCATCAGCGACGCCGCGGCGGCCGCCAGCGCCAGTCCCGCGACCGTTCCGGCGCCCGCCAGGACAACGCCCCTCGCCAGAATCATTTTCAGAATTTCCGCGCCCCGCGCGCCCAGTGCGATTCGAATCGCGATCTCCGGCGACCTCTGGCCGACCATGTAGGCCAGCAGCCCGTAAACACCCGTGGAGGCGAGCAGCAGCGCGACCAGCGCGAATCCTCCCACCAGAACGGCGGAAAAACGGCGGGAAGCGAGCGAATGGCCGATCACCTCGTTCATCGATGCCACTTTCGCGACCGGTAAACCCGGGTCGATACTCTGGATCTCATGCCGGATCCGCGGCTCAAGTTGCGCCGCCGGAAGCGACGTCCGCAGCACCACGCTGAAAGTCCGGTTCACGGCGTTGTACACCGAATCGCCGTTGCTTTGATAATTGGAAACGTACACGTGCGGAACACCATCGATATCCAGCCCGTCGTTTTTCATGTCCTTCACGATTCCGGCGATGGTAAGCCACGGCCGCTTCCGGTCCTGGCCCCAACGAATCCGCCGCCCGATGGGGTCCCGGCCCGGCCAATAACGGCGGGCCGTGGATTCGTCGACAATTGCGACCAACTGTTTGCCCTCCGAATCGTCCTCGGTGAAAAAGCGCCCGCGCACCAGCGGAACTTGCATCACTTTGAAATAATCCGGACTGATGCGAATCAAATCCGCGTGGAGATTTTGCGAGGAGTCCGCCGGGCGATCTTCGATCGCGAGCGCGTTGGTGTCCGCTTGCGGCGTGGCCGGCAGGTCCGATGTGATCGCGGCGAGCTGCACGCCCGGGATCGCGTTGACGCGCCGCAGCACTTCCCGGCGAAACGCGTTCTGGCGCGTCATGTCGAGGTAGGGATCGAGCTTCGGATCGTTGGGCTCGGGGAGGGTCACATCGGCCGCGACCACCTGAGCCGGATTAAATCCGGGATTCTGATGGGCCAGGTCCTCGAAGGTGCGCAAAAGCAGGCCGGCTCCGATCATCAGCACCACCGCGATCGCTAGTTCCGAAACGATCAGGGCGTCTCGCAAGCGGCCGGCTTTCACGCCGCTACCGGCGCCGCGCGATCCCTCCCGAATTCCCTGCACCAGGCTCGATTTCACCGCCTGAATCGCGGGAGCCAAGCCGAACAGCACACCAGTCAGAAGAGACGTGAGAAATGCGAACGCCAAAACCACCCAGTCCATACTGATCTCGTTCAGCCGCGGGATCGCGGCGGGAAGAACGCCGGTGATCAGCTTCAGGCTCGCCACGGCGGTCACGGCCCCCACACCGCCGCCGATCAGCGACAAGAGCACGGACTCGGTCAGCATCTGGCGCACGATTCGTCCACTCCCCGCGCCCAGCGCGAATCGCACCGCCAATTCGTGCTGCCGTCCCGACGCGCGAGCAAGCAGGAGGTTCGCGATATTGAGCGACACGATCAGTACGATCAGAACGACGGCGCCGAACAGAACCAGCAGCATCGGGCGAACGTTGCCGACGATGGCCTCCTGCAGGGGCTGAATTTCGATCGTCCATTTTGCTTGCGCCGGATAATCCCCAGGGAAATCGCGCCGGATCTCGACGGCCATGGCGGCCAACCGCACCTGGGCCTGCCGCAGCGTGATTCCCGGCTTAAGACGCGCGATGGCCGTGGGAATGAAACGCGTACCGCGGGCGGGCTTGGGAACGGGGTCGCCGGAAAAACCGGCGGTCGTCCAGATTTCCACCGTCTGCCGCGAATCGCCACGATCCGGATGGCGGAATCCCGGTGGCAGCACTCCGATGATCGTATACGGATCGTTATCCAGCCAAACGGTCTTGCCAATCGCGTTGGGATCGCCGCCATAAGAACGCCGCCAAACGGCGTCGCTGATCACCGTCACCGGAGCGAAGCCCGGGACGAAGTCCCGCGGACCGTAGAGACGTCCGATTTGCGGCGTCACGCCCAACAGCGCGAAGTAGTCGGGTGTTGCGACCACCATTTCCAGGCGCTCCGGCTGCTTGCCGCCCGTGAGGTTCGCGCTGCCGCGGCCCATGGCGCTGGCGTATTCGAAAATTCCGGCGCGTGTCCGCAGATCCTCCAGTTCGGGAACCGAGAATGGAACATCGCGCATTCCAATCCCGGGCTGGCTGAAAATTACCCGTACCAGCCTGGCGGAATCGGCATAGGGCAGCGGGCGCAGAAGCACCGCATTCACGATGCTGAACATCGCCGTATTGGCGCCCACGCCCAGGGCGAGCGTCAGAACCGCGACGGCGCTGAAAACGGGCTTGTTACGCAGGGTCCGCAGCGCATAAACCAAATCCTGCAGCGTATTTTCCAGGAGCAGTACGCCCCGCGCTTCGCGGCACTCCTCCTTGATTTGATCGGCGCCGCCAAATGCCAGGCGAGCTCGGCGCCGGGCTTCGTTCTCATCTAGACCGGCTTGGCGGTGCTTGTCCACCTGTTGTTGGAAGTGGAACCGCAGCTCGTCCTCCAACTCGGCTTCGGCGCGCTGACGGCGGAACAAAGAACGGAGACGATACAACACGTCGCTGAGCACGGCATGCCTCCCTTAGTAGGCCGTCCCAAGCACCTGCGCCATGGCCGCGGTGAGCCGTAGCCAATTGTCCTTTTCCAATTCGAACTGGCGCCGCCCGGTTTTGGTCAGCTCATAGTATTTCGCGCGGCGGTTGTTTTCCGAAACACCCCAGCGGGCCTTGATCCATCCCCGGCGCTCCAGGCGATGCAGCGCCGGATAAAGGGAGCCCTGCTGGATGCGCAGCGCATCACTGGAGATTTGTTGCACGCGTTCGGATATCGCCCAACCGTGCTGGGGCGCTAGCGCGAGGGTTTGCAAAATCAGCAAATCAAGCGTGCCCTGCGGAAGTTCGATCGGCGCGGCCATATCTTCTCTGTTGCTTCTACAGGAAGCATACACCGACTCCTGTCGAAGTACAAGGGGAATTTGCGATTTGGGAATTTGCGATTTGTGCTTCGCCTTTGGGCACGTGGGGCGTTTGGATAAGGATCCGGGGACAGACATGGCGATGCTCGATCAGATGCGGGTGGTGAAAGCAGCTAACGGGCAGTGGCCGGATGGAGGAACTCAGGCATGCCGGCCCTCACGTCACCAATCCTACCGGCGCGCTCTTGCTGGCAGTGGATCGTGGCCGCGGAGCCTACTTCCTAACCGATGCCCAAGAGGGGACACTCAAAAACGTGATCGACGGTTTGCGAGACGCGGCGTCGAGGCGGGAGACGAGCCTGTCTCCTTCGGCGTGGCCTGAACGCTTACCGGGGTAAGACTTGGCGCGAGCCTATGTGCCGCGCGTGAGACGGAAACACGGGGATTGCCAAGACGGTCTTCTATGTAGGGTTTAGGGTGCGTGAATGCGTGAACTTTGCAGAAGTGTTAAGGCGCAACACCGTTGTGGGAATTGACCGCTGACGGGCCGCCTCGCGCGGCTGCGCCTTCAGACGTATTCCATCAGCGTCATGAACCCATAATCCATGTGGAGCTGCTGATGGCAGTGAAACAGCGTCAGGCCGGGGTTGTTCGCGAACAGGTCCACTTCGGTTTGGCTCATGGGCGCGACCACGACCACATCTTTGAACACGCCCGACGTCGCGACGCCGGCCACGCTCACCACTTCGAACGTGTGGCGGTGCAAATGGATGGGATGCGCTTCGTCACTGCGGTTGTCGAAGACCAGCCGGTAACGGCCGTTGGCCTTGACGCGAATCGGATCCGTTTTGGGGAACTCCTTGCCGTTGATGGTCCACTTGTCCACCCAGTGGTGGCCGGCGAATTTCTTTTTGAAAACCAGCGGCACGCGCTCGAAAGTGGCGGATTGCACCGCGGGTTTGCCCGCGCCGCCAAATACCGTGTAATCCCAGCGCTCGTTACTGGGCGGCGTCCAGCGCGGCTCGCCGGATTGTCCGGCGTACTCGATCGCGATTCCCATGCCGTGCTCGCGGTCATGATCGTCGGTGGCGCCCAAGATCCACACGCCCGGCTGATTCATTTCGACGATGGCGTCGATGCGTTCGGCGGGGCCAAATTCGAGCGCGCCCACTTCCTGCGGCGAGGCCACCGGATTGCCGTCCATGGCGACGACGCGAAACTTATGTCCGGCCACAGCGATTCTGCGATGCACGGTGGCGCTGGCGTTCAGGATCCGCAGCAGGACGCGCTGGCCTTGCTTCACGCGGATCGGCTCGCCGTGCGGGAACGCGCGGTCATTGATGGAAAAAAGATTGTAGGCGACGTCGATGGAATCGTCGTCGGGGCCCGCGCTCGAGAAGTAAGGATCCCACTCCTTGAGCGCGAGAAACACTTCCTGATCGTAGTTGCCCGGGTCATTCGCCGGATCGATGTAGAAAAATCCGAACTGGCCGGTGTATGTGGCGCGCTTCAGATTCCGTCCCGCCATGACGTGCGAGTGGTACCAGCGCGTGCCGCTCGGTCGCGGCGTGAAGGTATAGCGCGCCGACTGGTGCGCGGGAATGATCGGAGTGCCTTCTTCGGTGGCGCCGTCCACTTCCGGCGGGATAT
>JASHQT010000054.1 GCA_030039005.1 Bryobacteraceae bacterium | reverse complement strand
CGGTCTCGCCCCCACGCACCCTCACCAGGGAAATCTTATAATCCCGATATCCTTTTTTCTTGACGACGATGGAATAGCGGCCTTCCGGAACATCCACAAACTGATAGAAGCCCTTTTCATCGGTGCCCGTGACCCTGCGGTGCGATTCGGGTTCAACGCTATCGATATTCGTAGTTGTGAGCTGCGCGTTAGCAACCGGGGCCCGCTGTTGATCCGTTACCGTCCCCTGGATCAGCCCGACCAGCGGTTGCTGGGCCTTGAGCGGAAGTAAAACTAATAGGGAAAGGGCCGCGGCGAAAGAATATTTTTCCATAGTCGGCCTCTGCGCGCGCTCAGTCGCCGCACTTCTCTACCTGCACCAGGCAACTGTAGAAAGTCGGGCCGCCGCCGATGTCGGTCAGCCGATCCGAAGTCAGCGCGTTCGCGTTGCGATGGTCCGCGGCGAGCTTGTTCCAACGCACCGCCGGCGCCCACACCACGCCCGGCCGCACCACACCGTCCACCGATGCCGTCAGCGTGCAACTGCCGCGCTGGTTGAATACGCGCACGCGATCGCCGCTTGCGATGCCGCGAGCGCGGGCGTCGTCGCTGTGCAGGAATAGAGTGGAGGTTTGCGATCGCGCCGTCTCCTCGTTTCCGAACGTGGAATTCATGCTGTCGTGGCTTTTCGAAGAGACGAATTCCAGTGGGAAGCGCGTGCGAAGTTCCCGGGAGCCGTGCCGTGATTCGGTGGGTGGTTGATAATCCAGCGCCTCGGCGCCGAACTCGCATTTGCCAGACGGCGTGCCGAAGCCGCCCTGCGCGAACGGCAGAAACGGCTCGGAATCCGGCGCGACATGCAAGCGCACCGAATGCTCGCGATCCAGCCGCTCCAGCGTGATCCCTTGCAAGAACGGATGCCCCGAACCGAGCAGCGTGCGGATCATGTCGTCTTCCGAATCGTTGAAGCAAGATTCGTCAAAGCCCATGCGTTGCGCGAGCAGCCGGAACACTTCCACGTTCGACTTGGTCTCCCCGGGCGCCGGGAGCGCAGGACGCGCGAGCTGCACATGATAGTGCCCGTACGCCAAATACACGTCGGTGTGCTCCAGGAACGTGGTCGCGGGCAACAAAATATCGGCGTGATCGGCGGTGTCGGTCTGGAACTGCTCCAGCACCACCGTGAACAGATCGTCGCGGCGCATCCCGGCCAGCACCAAATTCTGATTGGGCGCGATGGCCGCGGGGTTCGAGTTGTAGACCACCAGCGCTTTCACCGGCGGATCGTTTAACTCGGTGAGCGCTTTACCGAGCTCGGTCATATTGACGATGCGCGCCTCGCGCCCGAGCGGCGAGCGCCGCTGCAACTCCGGCATTTCGAGGCCGGTCTTGTTGAACCGGAACGCCTGGCTGGTGGACATCTGGAGCCCGCCGCCAAGTTCGCGCCAGGATCCAATGAGAGCCGGAAGCGCCGCTACCGCCCGCGTTGCATTGCCACCGCGTTCGCTGCGCTGGATGCCGTAGTTGAGCCGAATCGCCGCGGGCCGTGTGGTGGCGTATTCACGCGCCAGCGAAATCACCTCTTCGCGCGCGATCCCGGTGAGATGCTCCACGCGCTCGGGCGGATACTCGCGCGCCAGCGCCGCGAAGGCTTCGAAGCCGTCGGTGTAATGAGCAACATATCCGGCATCCTGCAGCTTTTCGCCGATGATCACGTGCGCCAGGCCCAGCGCCAGCGCCATGTCGCTGCCCGGATAAATCGCGAAATGCTTGTCAGCGACCTTAGCCGTGCGCGTGCAAACCGGGTCGATGACGTAAAATCTCGCCCCCGCCCGGCGCGCTTCCACGATGAACGGCCACAGATGGACATTGGTCGCCAGCACGCTCGCACCCCAGGCAAGGATCAGTTTGGAATGCCGGAACTGCTCGGGTTCGGTGCCGTATTTGAAGCCGAGCGTGCGGACCAGGCCTTCGCCGCCGGCGGCCGAACAAATGGTGCGGTCCAGCCGCGACGCGCCCAGGCGATGAAAAAAGCGCCGGTCCATGCCGCCGCCGTTCAGCATCCCCATGGTGCCGGCGTAGCTGTAGGGCAAAACGGCCTCGGGACCCTCGGCGTCGGAAATCGCCTGCAGCCGCGCGGCGATGGTATCGAGCGCTTCGTCCCAGGAAATCCGCTCGAATTTGCCATCGCCTTTGGCGCCGATGCGCTTCCGCGGATACAGCAGGCGATCGGGCGAGTACTCACGATCTAAGTACCGCGCCACCTTACCGCACAGGAACCCGCGCGTGACCGGATGCGAAGGATTTCCACGCAAACGGCTGCCTTTGCCGGCATCTATATCGATGAGCAGCGAGCAGGTATCGGGACAATCCAGCGCGCAGACCGAGTGCCGCGTTTCCCGCATATCTTCAATAATTATAACGTCGCCGCAGCTCCTACGGGCTGGAAACCGGGCGGGCGGCCGCTACGTCTCGCACTAATACGAATGGTACCGCGCCGTGTTTTCTTAAGAGCGGAATTTACGATGTTTGAACCGTTTTTGGGGTTACAATCAACTTGAGGAGTTCAGCCATGCGTACCCTACTGGCTGTTTTGCTGTGCGCCGGTTTCGCCGGGCTGGCGTTTGGACAGGGCCATCCGAACGCACAGTGGTCGTTGGGCGGGTTTGGGAATGTCGTTTACCCGGCCTTGGGTCATGCGCCGAATGCCACGCCGCCGCTGGGCCAATTCCGCAGCGCGGGGTATTCGCACGGCTTCGCGACCCCCGGACACGCCAGCCATCCTTATCACAGCTCCACGGTCATCGTCCCGTATCCGGTTTACTATGGCGGCTATTACGGCTACGACCCGTCGGCGGCGGGTTATGCCAATGGATATGCCCCCGGTTCCGCGCCCCCTCCTGGCGATGACGGTTCGGATGCCGGTCCGGGTCTGCCCTCGGTGGTGATCAATCAGAACTTCGTGCCGCCGCAGGCCAATCCCCAGGTGCGCGATTACTCGGGCGATCAAACCCAGCAGGCGCAGCCGCAAGATCAATCCGGCCTGAAGTTGTATCAAGCGCCGCCGTCGCATCCCTACGCCGACGCCGCGGCCCAGCGTGCGGTGGGTTCCGGCGACCAGCCGACTATTTACCTGATCGCGCTCAAGGATCACACGGTGGTGCAGGCGCTCGGTTACTGGATGGAAGGCAGCACGCTGCATTACGTGAGCGCCGAGCACGCGCTCAACCAGGTCAGTATCGATCTCGTCGATCGCGATCTTTCGCAGCGCCTGAACGACGAGCGCGGCTTGGATTTCCACCTTCCGCCCGCCCGCTAGTGGGCGTAGACCGCTAGAAACCCGGCGTCGCCTTCGAGAAAATCATAGTCTCTCAGCCGGTCGCGCTGGATCCATAGAATTTGCTCGAAATCCAGGTTCTTTGGCTCGCCTGTGAATTGCGTTACGCGATAAAACAACAGCAAAATCGGAGTACGGCCCGGGTATCGAAATTCATAGCGGCCGATTTCGGCGTCCACCCGCGCGCGAATGCCCAATTCTTCTTCGAGCTCGCGCGCCAGAGCCGCCTCGGGCGCTTCGCCCACCTCCACTTTGCCCCCGGGAAATTCCCATTTCAGCGGATGCTGGCCAGTTCGCTTGCGCTGCGCGATCAGGACTTGTCCCCCACGCTCAATCACTCCGGCGACGACTGTGGTCATAATCAGAACAGAGCGTTCATTGTACAGCGAAGCCTTCCTCGATCATTTCCAAAACCCGCGCAATGTGGGCGAGCTTCCGCCGCCCGCTGTGACGGTCGAGATCTCCAATCCGGCCTGCGGCGACATTCTGCGGCTCTCGGCGCGTTTTGAGGACGGCCGCGTGGTTGAAACCGGCTACAAGGTCCGCGGCTGCACGGCTTCCATCGCGGCCGGATCGGCACTGACGGAATGGATACTCGGCAAATCGCGCGCCGAGTTGGCGGCATTGACACCTGCCACGATCGAATCCGCCGTCGGCGGCCTGATCCCGGAATCGAAACACGCCGCGGCGCTGTGCGTCGATGCAGTCAAGGCGCTGCTCAAAGCGAACATGTAGCCGCGCCGCCGTACCTTCGCCGTGCGCGCCGTTCCCTGATCTATGATGTAGCGCTGGATCCATTTGCCGGAACGCTCGGGTCTTGGAGCCCCGTAGATGAACACCGGCCGCCCGAGCACATCTCCGTAGGGAACGAATCCAAAGTACCGGCTATCAAGCGAGTTGTCGCGGTTGTCCCCGAGAACGAAATAAGCCCCGCGCGGCACAATCAGATCACCATTGCGAATATGGTCGCGCAGCATGCGATCACCGGATTCATACAGCATACGGGCAGGCGCGTGCGATGGAAATTCGTCGCGGAAATCGTCGGGGTAAGGGTTCTTGTGCGAGACGTAAGGCTCCTCAACAGGCTGCCCATTCAAGAACAGCCGGCCACGTTCAAAGTGAATTTGATCTCCCGGCACGCCGATCACGCGTTTTACCAAAGAAATTTTCTTGTCATACGGCGCTCGGAACGCAACCACGTCGCCCCGGCGGACGCCACCCATCCA
>JASHQT010000495.1 GCA_030039005.1 Bryobacteraceae bacterium | reverse complement strand
AGGCGCGAGCAGGCGGTGTCAATGGAGATGCCGAGCTTCGCGTATTGATCGCGGCGGCGCTCCAGCTCGTTCCAGTCGCTGGTGGCGAGCAAAATACCATTGCGGTCGAAAATATCTCCGCGGCGGATCTCGTGCGCGAGCGAATTCAGACGCGGATTGCGCTGCGGACGCTTGACGCCGTCGTCTTCGAAGACCTTGGCTTCGCGCGCCAGGAAGTCCTGATCGTGGGCGATTTGATAATACGCGGCAAAGCCGAGGAGGATTGCGGCGGCGGCACCGAAGGCCCATTGGAGACGAAGCGCGGGCTTGCGGAAAGGCTGGCCCGAAGCCGAGGTTTTCGCGTCATTTTTCGAGCCGGCGGAAATCGCGATCAGGACGCCGAAGATCAGGAAATTCGCGAGCATCGCCGTATTGCCGAAGCTCAAAAACGGCGAGACGACGCCGGAGAGCGGGATCGCGCCCAGCACGCCGCCCGAGATCAGAAGCATTTCAAACGCGATGAGCGCGGATAGGCCGAGGGCGAGGAACATACCGTACTCGCTCGCCGCGCGCAAGCCGATGCGCATCCCACGCCACACGAGAAATCCGAGCAGCAGCAGGACGGTTGCGACGCCGCAGAATCCCCACTCTTCGCCGATCGCCGGCAGGACCAGGTCCGTGTGGCCGGCGGGGATCATATCGGGATCGCCCCAGCCCGGCCCCGAGCCCAGCGCGCCGCCGGTAGAGAACGCCCATAGCGAGTGCGCCAGTTGATTGCCGCCGTGGACATCGTTGTCCCAGGGCGAAAGCCACATGTTGATGCGGTCGACGACGGTGGTTGGCTTGCCTAGGCGATAGCCGACGGCCACACCGACGACGAGGAGGACAAGACCGAGCACGGCGAGTCCGGCACGCCCGCGCGCGACCCAGAACATGGCGAGGAACAGGAAACCGGTGACCAATGCGGGTCCGAGGTCTTTCAGCAGGAAAAAAAAGCCGAGGGCCACGGTCACGGCGAGCATCACAGGCAGTACGTGCGCCAGACGCGGCAGTTTCATCCAGCGGAGCAGGAATGTTTTTTCGCGAAGGTCGCGCAGGCGCTCCCAGTTACGCGCGAAGTATCCAGCGAGGAAAAACACCAGCAGAACTTTGATGACTTCCACCGGCTGGAACGGCCCGAGATTCACTTTGGCGTCGTTACCGGTGGGCCCCGAGCCGAAGCGAATTAGCAAAACGAAAAGCCCGAGCGCGGCAAACAACGGGGTGTAGCACCAGGACGCGAAGCGTTGATACCGGAACGGCCGCAGTGACGGCGCAAGTAAAACGAGGCAGCCCAGCGCGACGCCCCAGGCGAACTTGCTGAACTCGAGCGTGTCGCGCAGCGGATCGCGCAGGCTGACGGCGAGGATGAGGCCCATGCCGGTGAGCAGGTGAATCGCGGGCAGGATGGCAAAATCGCTCCTGAGGCCGCTCCATCGCCAGATCAAAAACACAGCGTAGAATGCCGCGAAATACAGGCCGATCCAGATGGCAAATTGGGTTTGAAATTCGCGCGGCGTTCGTACGATGAAATCCGGCTTCAGTTTGGCGAGCGGCAGTAATGCGACCTTAGGAGCGGAGCGCGACGCGGAACGCAGGTGCGCCAGCGCCCCGACGTTCGGGAGCGGCTGATGGGCGGAGAGGTAAGCGAACATTTTGTCCGCGGTTAGTTCGCGCTGTTCGGGGTCCTGAAACAGCTGCAGGAACGGGAGCAACTGCTGGGAATTGTCCACCCGATTCAGGTCCAGCAATTCGCCGTGCGCGAGGGCTTCTGACACCGCCGGAAAATTATGCGTCTTGGCGGAAAACACCAGCAGCAATCCCGAGCCCACCATCAGGGACGCGAACGCGAGCCATACAAACTCACCCGAGCCTACGCGCCAGGGTGCCGCGGCGCGACGAGCACGAGCCGCGATTACATTCGATTCCCAGCTTCGGGTTACTGCCATCGCGTCCTCCGGGTCGCGTAACGCGAGCGGGCGCGGGACTTGGACTTCGGCCTGGATTTCGGCTTGGATTTCGGCGCGGGCTTGGATTTCGCGTTCAAGGCGTCGGCCATGCTCTCGCGCGTACGGTCGTCGTCATCTACCTCGCGCAGCGCCACGCTGACGTTGGAAAATCCCTCGATAGGCTCGTACAACTCGCGCGCGCGATCGAAGTCGTGCTGGGCCCGAAGCAAGTAACGCTCTTCTTCCGTCTTGCTGGTCTCTTCGCTCCGTGCATCGTTCAATTCGCTTGCGCCACGCAAGCGGTAGAAATCTGCTTCCTCTTCGTACTCGCGCGGGCCGGATGTGAATCCCAGTTGTTGGGCCGCGTGTAGCTCGGCCCGGGCCTTGCCAATGTTCTTGAACGTGTAGATATCGATGCGAGCGAGGCCCAGGTGCGGGTCCGGCGATCGCGGCAGGAGCGATTCCGCCTGCCCGAAGTCGGCCTGTGCGGTAGAAGGAGCGCGTTCCAGATTCTCATACCCGTGGCACAGAGCAAGCTTCGCCTCCGAGGCGCGGTCCGAGCGGTCGAGCTCGATCAAATGCGTGAAGCACACAGCGGCCTTGGACCAGTCGAAATCCTGAATTCTGGGATCGGAATTGTTGCGGTACCCGTCGAGCACGGAATCGCCCGCTTCGAGCAGCGCCGCGTGCATATTCGCCGCCAGACGGACGGCGGGAGACATCCCGCCCAGAAACGCGTTCTGCCGTTCGACGCGCTGGAACAAATCCCAATCCCGATTGATTTCGGCGGCGCTCGCGCGCGTGAAGTCCAAATGGCGACGCAAAGCACCGCTATCGCGCCAGAAGCGGTAGTAATAGCCGATGGGAACGCAGACGATCAAGCCCGCGAGCAATCCCCATAGGAGCGCGACGACGATACTCATGGCGGACGCAAGTTGCTGGGCGCGCGCCGGCTTCAACTTGAGCACGCTGCGGCGCACGGTCTCCGCCATGACAGCCACACGCTGCGGGATGGCGGGGCGCTGCTTTTCCACCGTGGGGTTGGTGCTCCATGAAACGCGCTGCTCCAGCTCGGCAGCCGTGGGCTGTCCTTGCAGAAAGCGTGTGATGTCGCTCGCAAAGGCCGCGGCCGACACGTAGCGCTGGTGCAGATCGCCCGCGAGCGCTTTGTGCAGAATCGCGACCATCGAGGCGGGGCAGCTTTCCGGCAGCGCGCGCGGAGGCCGACGCGATTGAATCAGCGCCTCCAGCTTACGCGTGTCCTGCGCCTGATAGGGAGGCACGCCGGCCACCATTTCGTACAGTGTGACGCCCACGGCCCACAGGTCCGCGTGCCGGTCCACTTGCCCGCGGCTCAAGCGCTCGGGCGAACAGTAGCTCGGGCTGCCGAGCCCTAAGTGCGTGCGGCTATGCGTGAACGTCAAGGCTTTGGCGATGCCGAAATCGAGCAGACGCACTTCGTCGTTGGTTCCGATCTGGATGTTCGACGGCTTGATGTCGCCGTGCAGCACGCTGCGGCGCTGGCCGTCGATCACGGCCTGGAAGGAATGCAGTTTGTCGAGCTGGCTCAGGATCTCGGCGGCGAAGCGCGCGGCGCGCGCGGGCTCAATGCGGCCTTCGCGCTTCAGAATTTCAGCCACGGTCTGGCCCTCGATATATTGCATCGAGACGAAAAAGAACCCATCCGTTTGGCCGTATTCGTAGATTTCGATCACGCGGGCATCGGCGGTGTGGAGTTGCTTCTGCAAGTCCGCGCCGCGGCGCTCAGCCTCGATCACTAATTGCGTGAGCGGGTCCGGGGCTTCCTCAACAATTTTTAATACTGCCTGGCGGTTGGCGCCGGTATCGAAGGCCAGATACACATCGGTCATGCCGCGCGCGAGCTTGCGGATCACCTCGTAGGCGCCAAATTGGCGTGTCCGGAGCACAGAGACAGTATAAGTTCGTAAAACCTGGTCGTACAGATTGACGCGCGCGCTGTATTACGGTTTCGGCCAACGGAGGGCCAGGACGGCGGCGAGCGCCAGCCCCACCCCCAGAAAAAAGCCGTAGATCAGGAAGGCAAGACGCGTGGCGAAGATTCGACCGGCCTTAGACGGCACCGGAGCATCGGTTCCTTCGCGCGCTTTCGTGATGGCGTTGCGCGCCCGGGCTTCGGCTGCGGCGGGTGAGCGGACACCGAGGAATTCGCTGCCTGCCACAAAGATAGCGGTGATATTATCGCTTCCGCCGGCGATGTTGGCGGCTTCCACCAGTTCGTGGGCGACCTCGGCGGGATCGCCAGCGTAGCGCTCGATCACGTCCAGAATCTCGGCGGACGTGAGCAGGTCGCTCAAGCCGTCGCTGCACAAAAGAATGGCGGCGTCCGGTTTGAACAAAAATTCCTTGAGTTCGATGAAATCCTCTTCATCCGGTTCGCGGCGGCGGGACCCCACATCGCGAAACACCTCGTGACGGCGGGGGTGGGCCATGGCTTCGGATTCGGTGAGCTCGCCTGAATCCTCGCGCTCGCCGACCGGCGAATGATCCGAAGTCAGTTTCCGGATCGCTCCATTCCAGGTTAGGTAAAGGCGAGAATCGCCGACATGGCCGACGGTCACTTTATCGTTCTCGATGAGGGCGAGCGTCAGCACGCAGGCCATGCCGCGCCAGATTTCGTTACTGGCGGCTTCGTCGAAGATGCGGTTGTTCGCCGCGGCGATGGCGTGGCGGACGCGATCACGCGCAGCACCTTGCGAGGAGACCAGTTCGCCACGAATCGTATCCACCGCCATTTCGGCAGCCTTTTCGCCCGCCGCATGGCCGCCCAATCCGTCAACTACGAGGAAAATGCCCAGATCGTCGTCGGCGAGCGCTCGGTCCTGGTTCTCCGCGCGCATACGCCCGGCGTCACTGGCCGTAGCCGATCGGAATTCCAGGGTTCTGGCCATGTTATTTCCGCCCGGCGATCGCCTGTGCAAGCACGAACAAAAACGCAAATGTGAGGAACAACAGGACGAACGGAATGTGCGCCATGTAGGGCACATGAATGATGCCAGGCACGTGAATCATGACCGCGCCTCAAACTGGAGCGTGATGACTTCCGCGACGCTGATCTCGGATTTCGCCGGCAGCGGCTGTTCTACCCCGCGCTGCAGGCGTTTGCCATTGAGCCAGGTCCCGTTCATGCTCTTATCGACGATCACAAAACGCTTCTGTGACGCGTCGCGGCGCACGCGCAGATGCTCGCGTGAGACCTCGTCATTGGTATAGAGCGCGAGGCTGACCTGCGCACCGTCTCCCCCGCGGCCCACGCTGATTTCGTCCTGGGTCATCAGGAAAAGCTGCGGCCCGGAATCGTCTTCATAGCGGATTTCGGCGTAGACCCGATCGGCCGGGGAATCTTCAGCAGGCTCGAACGGCCGCGTATCGGCTCGCGCACCGCCGGCCTGGCCGGTGACGGTTGCTACGCCCGGCTCGCGGACACCTGGCTCACGGTCCAGCAGCGTGGTTTTGGTGCCGTGATAGCCGGGCTGCGGCGTTTCGTTCAGCTCCGAGTGGATCTCGACATCGCCGAGCGGCACCACGCCTTCGGAATCAGGCAGGAATTCGAAGGTGAAATCCTTGCAGGCGATTTTGTAAGGTTTGCGGTTCTTCGCGCCGCGCTTTGCCCCAAAGCCCGGAACCAGGCCGCCGAGCGGCTTGGCATTGACCTCGGCCAAACGGCCGGCGAGCGCCTTGCGGGCGTCTTCGCGAATCAGATCGAACAGGCCGGTGAGCCGAGCGTAGTCATCCGGGTGAAGGTACAGGCTGAAGATGCACGGGACGAGAATGCTGTAGCCCATCTCAAGCTGGCCCAGCTCCATGTTGCGGATGAGTTGATCGATGATCATCCGCCCGCTGATCTTACCCGGCATTGCGTCCACTGTCTTCATATTCTGACGCCTGAAAGGCCTAGCGCGCAGATTGGCCCCGGCCTGCTCAAGGTTTCGACGGCGCGAGGGCGGGGGCGGGTTTCGCGTTTCGCTTTGTTCCGGTCCTATTGTCTTAGCGTGTGCCGGCCTTGTGCTACCGTGTAGGGTTTGATAGCGTACCCTGATCGATGAGACCCAACCTGGACGTTTTGCGGCCCGAGATCGAACTGTATCTCGAAGAATCGGGCCTGGCGGTATTCTACGGCTACTCGCGGACCCTGGAATCGGCGCCGGCGGTGTATTGGGATTGCGACCAGTTTCCGGATTACCGGCTGTTTGTGCAATCGGCGCGTGCGGCCGGCGCCAAGCTCATGGTCTTCCATCAGCGCGAGTTTTTTTCTGAACAGATTGATGAAGCGCTGGAAAAACTGCACGGCTGCGAATTGCCGCCGCAGGAGGCGCGGCAGATCGAGGAACGGTTGAACGATCTGCGGGCGTACGAAGGCTCGGTGTGCGCCATCGAGTTGTCCTTCGATCATGAGGGGCGGGTGTACCTGTTCGATCTGCGCACCGAATGGTACGATGAGTTCTCCGAGATCCAGGACGAGATCCATCTGCTGGTTCCGGATCCGGACGAAGACGACGATTCGCCGATCAGCGGCTATTTTTCGCGTAATTGAAGCATTTTGGCATCCCGCTGGCTCATTCCGAACATTGACGCGCAGGCAGCTAGCGCGTTGTCCCGCGAATTGGGAGTGCAACCGATCACTGCGAGCGTGCTGCTCGCGCGTGGTGTCGGCGATCCGGGCGCGGCCCGGCGATTTCTTGCGCCCGATCTGGCGCATCTGCACAATCCATACTTACTGACCTCGATGACGGAAGCCGTGGCGCGCATCCGCTGCGCGATCGAGCGAAAAGAAAAAATCCTGATTTACGGCGATTACGACGTGGACGGAACTGTTTCGGTGGTAATCCTCAAGAAAGCCATCGAAATGGCCGGCGGCGAGGCCAGTTTTCACGTTCCCCACCGGCTGAAGGACGGCTATGGCATGCGCGCGGACGTGATCGAGCGCGCCGCCGCGATGGGCATCGCCTTGATCGTCAGCGTGGACACCGGCATTCGCGCCGCACAGGTGGTTGGGGAGGCGCACGAGCGCGGCATCGATGTGATCGTTACCGATCACCATCTGCCGGACGCCGAGCTGCCGCCCGCGCTCGCGGTGCTGAATCCGAACCGGCGGGACTGCGGTTATCCTGACAAGAATCTCTGCGGCGCGGGCGTTGCCTTCAAGCTGGTGCAGGCGTTGCTTGCGACGCTCGGCTGGCCGGCGGAAAAGCTGGATCGCGTGCTGCGATCTTTTTTGAAGCTGGTGGCCATCGCCACCGTGGCCGACGTGGTGCCGCTGGTAGGCGAGAATCGCGTGATCGTCAAACATGGGCTGGAGGGATTGCATCGCGCCAAGAACCCCGGCCTGCGCGCGATCTTGGAGCTCGCGGGATTGATGAGCGGCCGCGCCCCCAGCGCGCGGGAAGTGGCATTCCAGGTGGCGCCCCGCATCAACGCCGCCGGACGCATGGACGACGCACAGAACGTTATACGCATGTTCCTGACCGACGATCCCGATCATGCGCGGCGGCTGGCCGGGCAGCTTCATTCGCTCAATCAAGAGCGGCGCGATACCGAAGCTGAAATCGTGCGCCGCGTGCTGGAGGAATGCGCGGGCGCGCCGGTCACCGACGATCAATCGGTGCTCGTGTTTTCGGGCGCGAATTGGCATCGAGGCGTGGTGGGCATCGTGGCCAGCCGCCTGGTGGAGCGCTTTTGCCGCCCCGTGTTCGTGTTGAGCGAAGAGGACGGGCTCGCGCAAGGTTCCGGGCGCAGCATCGCGCCGTTTCATTTGCTGGAAGCGCTGGAATCGATGCCCGATCTGTTCACGCGTTTCGGCGGGCATCGGCAAGCGGCCGGAGTAAGCCTTGCGGCCGGGTCCGTTCCCGAGTTTCGCCGCCGGTTGAACGCATACGCTGCCACGCGGCTGACGCCCGCCGATTTCGAGCCGCAATTGGCCGTGGACGCAGCCGTGAATTTGCGCGAACTGACGGCAGGCCCGGCAGTGGCCGAACTGCTCGCCATGGCGCCGTTCGGCTTCGGAAATCCCGCGCCGGTGCTGGCCGTGATGGGCGCGGAGGTGGCCGGAACGCCGGTGGTGATGAAGGAAAAGCACCTACGCGTCCACTTGCGGCAGGAGGGGCGCAGTTTGTTCCCGAAAGCATGGAATTTCGCCGGGCGGGCCGGGGAGTTTGCGGCTAGCACGGTGGATGCTGCGTTTTCGGTGGAAGAAGATTTTTACGCCGAGAATCGCGGGTTCACCAACTGGGCCGCGGTGCTGCGCGACGTGCGCCCGGCGAGATAGGGTGCCTTGGATGACGGACAGGCCGCGTTCTGGATCAACGATTTCGCTTGTACCGCGATGCTAACTCATGTGGAGTTTCGCTCGGACAGGTTCCCTCCATATGAGGGCGAGGAGAAAGAGGTTAACCCTAGCTCTTGGGGC
>JASHQT010000494.1 GCA_030039005.1 Bryobacteraceae bacterium | reverse complement strand
GGCCAGCTCGTCAAACCCGCGCGCGACCTTCACCTCGGCGAAATGCTGCAGGTGAAAAACGACAGCGGCGAATTCCAAATCGAGGTCTTGGGCTTGAGCGATATGCGCGGCCCCGCGCCCGTGGCACAGGCGCTCTATCGCGAAACCGAAGAAAGCCGCGAATCGCGCCGCAAATTGGCCGAAGCGCGGAAAGCCATACCCAGCTTCGAAACCACGCGCTTCGGGAAACCCTCCAAGCGCGACCGCCGCGAGATCAACCGACTTCGCGGCCGCCCCTAGTTCAGTATTGGACCGCTATTGCCTCCGCTCGAATTTCACCAGCCCGTCGATATAGTCAATGGTCAACGTAAACAGGTCCAGCACCGGCAGCCCCAAAAAGCCCGAAATCTCCGTGCCGAGGGAATGGCTCAGTTGCCACGTATCGAACGACGACATGCTCAGGTTCCTCTGCTCGAATCCGGCGAATCGCAGCACCACGTTGCCGGTCTGATAGACGTCGCTCACCCGCCCGTTCAATCCGCGCAGCGCAGTCTTATCGTCGCGCGCCAGCTTGCCGACCTCCGCGGCGAGCTCATAGGAAATCAGTGTGCTGCCCGCGCCCGTGTCCAGCACGAAGAGCCGCTCGCGCTGGTTGCCGACGCCCACCGGCACCAGCAGCAGGTGCCCGAACCGGAACACGCGCGTCGCATTCGCCATCCGCGGGCCCGCGCTGCGGTCCGGAAGATCTTCGCCCGCGTGATAATTCGGCAGCGGATCCAGGCGCAGCTTTCGCGCTCCGAAATCCAGCGTGATCTGGAACTCGTCCATCACGTTCGTCCCGATCAGCCCATCCTCAATGCCGACGAAATTCTGGTCCGCCACGCTGATCAAAGCGTCGCGATATTCCACGTCCCCGAGGCGAAAACTTTGCGCGATGGCGCGATATCCGCCGGTCAGCTTGGTGTTGTCGCCGATGCCGTGAACCGCCCCGTCCGCCACGCGCGTCAAGCCCGCCCGCTGCGCCGCCCCTTGCGACAGCACGATTCCCGCGGCGCCGGTGTCCAGCACCAACCGCACCGGCTGTCCGTTCACCAACACATCCAACCCGTAGGTCCGCACGTGCGTCGCTGCGCTGACGAACGCTTGGAGCGGCAATTCGGTCGCTTTGTAGCCACTGGCCAGCGTCGTCGGTACGCGGCCGTTCAGCGCCTTCGCCAGCGCCTCCTGCTCGCGCAGCGCGTCTAATGCCTTTGAATCGCCCGCCTTCGAATCGCCGCGTTGGCCCTCCGCCGTCACCATCGCCTCGTAGCGCTTCAGTGCCTCCGCGCGTTCCGATCCTTTTATATGCGGGACCCACGCGCTCAAAATACGCGGATTGTTCGGGTCCAGTTGGTAGGCGCGATGCAAATCCTCCACCGCCGTCTTGTTCATCGCCGCGCAGTCGGCCACGCGGCCCAGTTCGAACCACGCCAGGGCCAGGCGCGGGTTCCATTCCACCGCGCTCTTGAACTCCTCGTCCGCTTGGCCGATTTCCCCGCGCCGGAAGTGCACTTCACCGGCAAACTCGTGCGCCATGGCCGAATCCGGCGCGTCTTGAAGGGCCTGTTGCGCCAGCCTCCACGCCGTGGCCACGCCGTCGTTAGCCAGTGCCTTGCGGCCCAGCGCGATGGTGTCGTCCACCGTCGCGGCCCACACCGCCGCAGTTCCCAAAAGCAAGAGTGCCGCTACTTTCATCGCCAATCGCCGTAGCCGATGGCCAATAGCTAACAGCTAAGAGCCATATACAACTGTATCGCGATCCGCTCGTCCGGGGCTTGACTCACCTAGACACCTATGCTAGATATCTAGGGCATGGCCCGCTCCTTCGACGCGCTCCTCGGCGCCCTCGACCTGTTGATCCTGAAAACGCTCGCCCGCGGTCCCAACCATGGCTTCGGCATCGCGCTCCACATCCAAAGCGTCTCCGAAGGACTGCTGCGCGTGGAGGAGGGCTCGCTCTACCCCGCCCTGCACCGCCTGGAGCGCGATAAATTCGTCAAGGCCTCCTGGGTTCAAACTGAAAACGGCCGCCGAGCCCGTGTGTACAAACTCACCCCGGGCGGCCGCGAGCGCCTGGAACAGGCGCAATCCAACTGGGAAAGCGTCTCCAAAGGTGTAACACGCATCCTGAGGTTTGTATGAAACCGGCAAGGACGCAACGATTCTGGCGTACTTTGTTCCGGCGCTCGCGCGTCAATGCCGAGATCGCCGAGGAAATCGAGTCGCACATCGCGATGCGCGCCGCGCTCGAGCGACAGAGTGGCCTCAGCGACCCCCAGGCCCGTGACTCCGCGCGCAAGAAATTCGGCAACGCCACGCTGGTCCTCGAAGACACGCGCCGCTTTCACATTGTCCCGTTCTTGGAAAGCGTGCTTCAGGATCTTCATCAGGCCGTCCGGCAGCTCTTCCGCAACCCCTCCTTCTCCCTCGCGGTGCTTTTTATTCTCGTTCTCGGCATTGGAGCCACCACCGCGGTCTTCACCGTGGTAGATGGCGTCCTCTTCCGCTCCGGACCCTACCGCGATCCGGATCGCATCGTCGCCTACGGAATCAAGGCGCCTATCGAAACGCGCGAGTTCCTCTTTGGCTTCGATTATCTGTACTGGCGCGGCAACATTCCGGCGTTCGAAGCCGTCACCGCGATGTACCCAGGCGATCAACCCTGCGATCTCACTGAGCCCAACCCTGCACGTCTGGCTTGCGTGCGCGTCGAATCCACTTATCTTCCGCTCTTCGGCGTCCAACCATTGATCGGCCGCAATTTCACGCGCACCGAGGATCGATTCCGCGCGCCCTTAACCGCTCTGCTCTCCTACAACTTCTGGCAATCGCGCTACGCGGGACAGCCGAACGTTCTGGGCCGCACTTTTTCGCTCGATAACGCGCCCGTCACCATCATCGGAGTCCTGCCGCGCGATTTCGTGATGCCGACCCTCGGCCGCTTCGACGTCATGCTCCCCATGCAACTGAACGAGGCCGCGCAAGTATTTCCCAACGCCGGCATGACGCTCCGCACCTTCGCGCGTTTACGCCCCGGCTGGACTCCCGCGCAAGCCGTGGACGCTCTCCAGCCCGTACTCCAGCGCGATGCTGCAGGCGCGCCCGTCGCCTACAAGAATGAAATCCACATCGGCGTTCGCGCGTTGCGCGACTGGCAATCGGGCGACCGCCGCCGCACCTCCTGGGTGCTGCTGCTCGCCGTCCTGGCGGTGCTCCTGCTCGCCTGCATGAATATCTCCAGCCTCTTGCTGGCCCGCTCCACCAGCCGGCAGCGCGAACTCGCCATGCGCCAGGCTCTCGGCGCAGGCCGGCTGCGGCTGGCCCGCCACGCCATCACCGAAAACGTCGTTCTGGGTTTTTGCGGCGGCTTGTTCGGCTGCGCGCTCGCATTCCTGCTTCTGAAACTCATCCTGCTCGCCGCGCCCGACAGCATCCCCGGACTCACCGAAGTCCACTTTTCCCCGCGTATCTTCGCGTTCGCCGCGCTGCTTTCGCTCTCAAGCAGCCTGCTCTTCGGATCGCTCCCCTCTTTCCGCCAGCCAACGCTCGAAGTCTTCACCGGATGGCGCGCGACATCGCTTCGCCGAACCTCGCTGCGCGACGCGCTGGTGGCGCTGCAAATCGCCGGATCGCTCATCATGCTAACCGCCGCGGGCCTGATGCTTCGCACGCTGTGGAAACTGGAAAGCGTGCCGCTCGGCCTGGATGCCGAGCACCTCGTCACCGCGCAATTCACCCTCGGCGCGAGCTACAACTCCGCTCGACTTCGCGCGTTTTCCGAGCGTCTCGACCAGCGCCTGCGCAGCCAGCCCGGCATCGCGAGCATCGCGCTCGCCGACTCCATCCCTCCCGGCGGCCAAACTCGCTCCATGCCCTTTTTCGTGCTCCACGTTGCCGGACACCCGCCGTTCGATCGCGGCGTCGGCGGCATGGTGCCCTGGCGCGCCGTCTCGTCCGGCTATTTCCGAACGTTCCACGTGCGGTGCTCCAAGGCCGCCCTTTCGACGCGTCCGACGTTCACGCCGGGCCGGTGATCATCTTGAATGAAGCACTCGCGCGCAAGCTCCTGCCCGGGGAAAATCCTCTCGGCCAGCGGCTCACGCTTTCCAATTCGGGAACCTATACCATCGTCGGTGTCGCCGCCGACGTTCGTAATTCCGGGCTCGCCGGCGCGCCCGATCCCGAGTTCTGTATCGATCGCGACCAGTACTCCGACTTCTGGCTTCGAGGCATCACCGGCCGCCACATCGCGATTGCCATCCGCAGCCCCCTGCGCTCCCAGTTCCTCGAATCCTGGCTGCGCGATCAGGTCCATGCGCTCGATCCGGACGTCCCCGTGGATGTGATGACCATGCAGGATCGTGTGCGCGACTTTGCCGTGCCACAACGTTTTCATGCCATTCTGTTCAGCCTCTTTGCCGCCATCACGCTGCTGCTCGCGGTCACGGGACTCTATGGGTTGATCCGCTTCCTCGTCGCCCGCCGCACGCAGGAGATCGGCGTTCGCATCGCCCTCGGAGCCGCGCCCGCCAATATCGCCACGCTGGTGCTACGGTCGGCCCTGCGCTTTACGCTCGCCGGAGCCGCGCTCGGCATCGCCGGTTCGCTCCTCATCGGAAGCTCGCTCCAGGCGATGCTGTTTGAAACGCCGCCGCGCGATCCGTTCACCATCGCTATCGTAGCCGCGCTACTCGCCGCCTGTTCCATTGCCGCGGCGGTCATCCCCGCGCTCACCGCCGCCCGCACCGATCCGATGGTCGCGCTCCGGACGGACTGATGGCCGGGCGCGCGAAATGGGACCTCCGCGGCCCCGCCCGCAGCGCCGAGTTGCATCGCACCTGGGTCGATAAAATGGACCGCGGCGTGGTCGAGTTCCGTCCCGACGGCGCCATCACGTGCCGCGGGCCACTTCATTACGGCTATGCGGTCGAAGGCGGCCCAATCTTCTACTCCGCGCCCAACGCGGCCATCGTTGCCACCATCCACGATGCAGCCGGCCGTCCCGCCGAACTGCTCTTCCACGACAGCAACGGCGCTCTCGTGAACGCGTCGATTTCCAGTACGACGAGCGCGCAACCTGATCGAATCCTATGAACCGGCCTCTGCATCGCTACAACTCGCTGGGACAGCGTATCGAAACGCTTCGTTCTGCTTTCGGCTCACTGGCCGACGGCCGCCTCACCACAGAATACTATCAGGGTCACGCGGCAACTGGACCAGCACAATCGTCCAGGTGCGCTCTGACGATCATTCCGATTTTTCCATCGGCAACGGCGAACGCCGCACGATCGTTGATTACGACGCCCTATAATTATGTGTGGCCCCGTGCTCCCCAGCTCAATGCTCTCTGGTTCACTCCCGCTCCAACGCCACGCTGCTTTCCCGCGCTGCCGAATTCCTCGCCGCTAAATCCCCACACGAAGAAATTCTGATTCTTGCACCCACCCGCGCTGCCGCGAACGAAATCGCGTCGCACGCTTTTCCGCAAGGCTGCGCAGGCGTTCACGCGCTCACGGTCACGCAGCTGGCCGCGCTGCTTGCCACGCAATCGATGGGTAGGCTCGCGCTCGCGCCCATTTCTCGCCTGGGCATCGAAGCGCTCGCCGCGCGCATTGTTTATTCCGCCGCATCCGGGCAGCGTTTGCCGTACTTCGCTCCCGTCGCGCAAACGCCGGGCTTCGCGCGCGCGCTCGCCAGAACGATCACCGAACTTCGCCTGGAATCCGTGGACGCGCCATCTCTCGCCGCCGTCGGCGCACCGGGCCGCGATCTGGCGCACCTGATGGATCTTTACGAAGCGGAGCTCGACGAGCGCTCCATGGCGGACTTCCCGCTGCTGCTGCGCCTGGCCGCCGAAGAAGCCTCTCGCGCCGCTCATCGCTATGCGGGCCTGCCCGTGCTTCTGCTCGGCGTGCCCATCGAGTCGTCCAGTCATGAGCGGCTGCTCGCCAACCTCATCAATTCGTCGCCCCACGTTTTCGCCACTGCGATCACCGGCGATGAAGCCATTCCATCGCTCGAACGCATTCTCTCGACGCGCGCCGTGGATCTCGATCGCACTCCGCTCGTGGCCACGCTCGATCGCGTGCGCGCATGGCTGTTCTCGTCCGAACCGCCGCCCATCGCGCCGCCCGATCCGTCGCTGCTTTTCTCCGCCCCCGGTGAAAGTTTCGAGTGCGTGGAAATCGCGCGCCGGATCCGCGCGCTCGCCGAGCAGGGCACACGGTTCGATCGCGTCGCTATCTTGCTCCGCAACGTCGACCTTTATCAGCCGCTCGTCGAAGAAGCGCTGCGCCGCGCGGGCATTCGTCACTATTTCAGCCGGGGCGCCGCGCGTCCCGCTCCGGCCGGCCGCGCTTTTCTTGCGCTATTGGCCTGCGCCGCCGATCATTGCTCCGCCTCGCGCTTTGCCGAATATCTGTCGCTCGGCCAGACGCCGCCTCTCGATTCCGCTGGCGCTCCGCTCGCCCACGCACCGCAATGGATTCCCGCGGACGACGACATTCTTACGAATTTTGAAACGCCGCCGCCCGGAGTCGAAGCCGCGCAATTTGCCCCAGAAGACGCCCCGCCGCTCGATGTCCCCGTTGGATGGGAAAAGCTCCTGGTAGACGCCGCCGTCATCGGCGGCCGCGAGCGTTGGGCCCGGCGCCTGCGCGGCCTGGATGCCGAACTGCACGCGCAGCTGCGCGACCTGGAGTCGGAAGACGATTCGCTGCGCACCCATGTCGAACGCCGCATAACCCAGCTAAAACGTTTGGAACATTTCGCGCTTCCTCTGATCGAACTGCTGGGCGCTCTTCCGTCTTCGGCGGCCTGGGGCGAATGGCTCGACCGCCTCGCCGGTTTGGCGCAAACGGCTCTCCGCCGTCCCGAATCCGTCCTCGCTGTTTTGAGCGAACTCGAACCCATGCGCGACGTCGGCCCCGTCTCGCTCGACGAACTCTACGAAGTTCTCTCCGATCGCCTGACTTTCCTTCGCGTGGAGCCTTCCAAACGCCGCTACGGCCGCGTCTTTGTCGGTTCCATCGAAGAAGCGCGCGGGCGCACCTTCGAGGTCGTCTTTCTGCCCGGCCTCGCCGAAGGCCTTTTTCCCCGCCGCTCCCTCGAAGACCCTCTGCTGCTCGATGAATACCGCCGCAAACTTCCGGCGGGTCTCGCCACGCAGGAACAGCGCGTGGCCGCCGAACGCTTGTTGCTGCGCTCTGCCGCCGCGGCCGCCTCACAAAGCCTGATCGTCTCCTATCCGCGCATGGACATCGCGCAGTCTCGCGCGCGCGTGCCGTCTTTTTATGCGCTCGAAGTGATCCGCGCCGCCGAAGGCCGCCTGCCGTCGTTGCGCGAATTCGAAAAACGCGCTGCCCGCGCGGCGCCATCGCGCCTGGATTGGCCCGCACCCGCCGATCCTCGCGCCGGCATCGATAACGCGGAATACGATCTGGCGTCTCTGCACGCCTCGCTCAAGCTTCGCGGTGCCGCGGCCACCGGCAGCGCCCGTTACCTAATGCAAACCAACACAGCGCTTGCCCGCTCTCTCCGCGCGCGCGGACGGCGCTGGCGCAATCGCTGGACCGCGGCCGACGGAATCGTCGACGCGGATGCCGCCACGCTCCAGGCTCTCGCTTCCCAGCGTCTAGCCCGCCGCAGTTACTCGCCGTCCTCGCTGCAACATTTCTCGGCCTGCCCCTATCGCTTCGTCCTGCACGCCATTTTTCAGTTCCGCCCACGCGAGGAGTCGGCGCATTTGGAGCAAATGGATCCACTGACCCGCGGCGCACTCTTTCATTCGGCGCAATTCGAGCTCTTTCGGGAACTCGCTCGTGCGCACTCTTCGAATCTGCTTGACCTCGTCGACCGAGTGCTGGATCGCGTGGCGGCGCGCTTCGAAGAGGATCTCGCGCCCGCTATCCCTCGCGTTTGGAAAAGTGAAATCGAAAGCGTACGAACTGATCTCCGGGGCTGGCTGCAGCATGCCGTTGCCAACCACTCCGAGTGGCTTCCCCTGTACTCGGAATTCGCTTTCGGCTTGCCCGCCGGTCCAGACCGCGATCCGCACAGCACCAAGCAGGAGGCTGTTATTTTCGACGGCGTTCGATTGCGCGGCTCTATCGATCTCGTGGAACGCCATGTAAAAACTGGAGCGCTCCGCGTCACCGACCACAAGACCGGCAAGCCGCCTGCCGAGCACCCGCACTACGTCGGCGGTGGTGTGCACCTCCAGCCCTTGCTGTACGCGCAGGCCGCTGAAACATTGTTGGGCGAATCTGTCGAATGCGGCCGGCTGTTTTATTGCACCCAGCGCGGCGGTTTTTTCTCCATCGATATTCCGCTCCAGGACGAGTCGCGCCTCCGCCTGCGCCGCGTGCTCGACACCATCGACCATGCGCTCGAAGACGGCTTTCTGCCCGCCGCGCCCAAAACCGGCGCCTGTGCTCAATGCGATTACACCGCCGTGTGCGGGCCCTACGAAGAGATCCGCGTGAAACGCAAACTGCCCGATCGCCTGGATGCGCTCATCCAAATCCGGCAACTGCCATGACCCCGGTGATTCAGCCCCGACTCGACGACCGCGCCGCGCGCGAGCGCATCCGCACATCGCTCTGTGAAAGCCTGCTGGTCGAAGCCTCGGCCGGAACCGGCAAGACTACCGAACTGATCGCCCGCATCGTCGCCGTTTTGGCCAGCGGCCTCACGACCATCGATCGCATCGTGGCCGTCACCTTCACCAACAAGGCCGCCGGCGAACTGAAGCTGCGCCTGCGCCAGGAATTGGACCGCGCGCGCGAAGCCGCGAAGGATCCAGCCTGGCGTTCGCACATCGAACACGCACTCGAGCACCTGGAAGAAGCCTCCATCGGAACCATTCATTCCTTCTGCGCTCAGATTCTACGCGAGCGCCCGGTGGAAGCCGTGGTCGACCCCGCGTTCGAGGAATTGAACGATCGGCAGGCTTCACGGATCTATGAGCGCGCCTTCCGCGCGTGGCTCGAACACAAGCTCAGCGAAGGCGCTCCCGGACTCCGGCGCGCGCTGGTGCGCCTGGCTTCGCGCGAATCCGCCGATGCCCCGTCGCCTATCGAGCAACTGCAATACGCAGCCTGGAAGCTGATCGAATGGCGCGATCATCCCGCGCCGTGGCGCATCAAGGAATTTCGCCGCGAGGCGGAAATCGATCGGCTGGTAGAGCAGGTGCGCGTGATCGGCGAAGCCGCGTCGCGCTGCGCGAGGCGCAACGACAATCTGGTGAAATCGCTCCAACCGGCGCGCGCCCTGCTGACATGGATCGACCGCGCGGAAGCGGCCGGCCCCCGCGATTATGATGCCCTTGAAAGCCTCCTGATCAAGCTGATCCGCGACATCAACCAGAACCCGCAAAAAGGTTCGGGCTTTTTCGCCGACGGCGTTCCGCGCGAGCAGGTGGTGCAGGCGCGCGCTCATCTGATCGAGCAACTCGAGACATTCCAGCACGCCGCCGGGGCCGATCTCGCGGCCACGCTGCGCGCGGAGATGTGGGAGCTGGTGGAAGAATACGACCGCCTCAAGCGCCGCGCGGGCAAGCTGGATTTCTTGGATCTGCTGCTGCTCGCGCGCGATTTGGTGCGCAACCAGCCCGATGTTCGCCGCTATTTGCAGGACCGTTTCACGCACATTTTCATCGACGAATTTCAGGATACCGATCCGCTGCAAGCCGAGATCCTGCTGTTGCTCGCCGCGGACGATGCCGGCAAATCGGACTGGCGGAAAGCGGCGCCCAAGCCGGGCAAACTTTTCGTGGTGGGAGATCCCAAGCAATCGATCTATAAGTTTCGCCGTGCCGATGTGGTTCTGTATCGGGATATCCGCGATACGCTCGCCACCTGTGGCGTGGGCGTGGTGCAGCTTACCACGAGTTTCCGGGCCGTCCGGCCGATCCAACATTTGGTGAATTCCGCGTTTCAAACAGAGATGCAGGACGATGCATCGGCCGGCCAGGCGGCTTACGCCCCGCTGCACGGCGACACACCGGCTCTTGCCGGACAACCCAGCATCGTCGCGCTGCCCGCGCCCCGGCCCTACGGCAGCATGCGCATCTCGCGCGCCGCCATCGACGCCTGTCTGCCCGACACAATTGTCGCGTTTGTCGAATGGCTGGTCCGCGAAAGCGGCTGGCAAGTGCGCGATCCGGAAAGAGGGTCTGAACTTGCTCCTATTTCCTCGCGCCACATTTGCGTGCTGTTTCGCCGTTTCACCAATTATGGAAAGGACATTACGCGTGATTATGTCCGGAACCTGGAAGCACGCGAGATCCCGCACCTTCTGGTAGGCTCGAAATCGTTTCATAGCCGCGAAGAAGTGGAAACCATGCGCGCGGCGCTGACGGCCATCGAATGGCCCGACGACGAGCTTTCGGTGTTCGCCACGCTGAAGGGCTCCCTGTTCGCGATTCCAGACAATCTGCTGCTGCGTTTCCATCACGAAATCGGCCGGCTGCATCCGTTTCGCGCGCTGCCTGAAGATCTGAGCGAGGACTTTCAACCGATTCGCGAAGCTCTCGACCTGCTGGCCGATCTGCATCGCGGGCGGAATCGCAGGCCGATTGCCGATACCGTAAATTCGCTGCTCGAAGCCACTCGCGCGCACGCCGGATTCGCCTTGCGCCCCGCCGGACACCAGGTTCTTGCCAACGTCTATCGTGTGGCCGACCTCGCGCGGACGTTCGAGCTCTCGGGCGGCGTTTCGTTTCGCGGTTTCGTGGAAGAACTGGAAGCACAGTCGGAAAAGGCCGAATCCGCCGAAGCGCCGGTGCTTGAAGAAGGCGCCGAAGGCGTGCGGCTGATGACGGTGCACGCGGCCAAAGGTCTGGAATTTCCCGTAGTGATTCTGGCGGACATGACCGCGCATATCGCGGCCGGCGACCCGGACCGCTACGTCGATGCGCGCGAGGGTCTGTGCGCCCAGCGACTGCTGCGCTGCGCGCCTTGGGAACTGCACGAGAACGACGCGCAGGAGCGCGAACGGGAGCGCGCTGAAGGCGTTCGCGTGGCCTACGTAGCGGCGACTCGCGCGCGCGATCTGCTGGTGATTCCGAGCGTGGGCGATGAACCGGTCGACGGATGGCTTGCGCCGCTGAACAAAGCCATCTATCCGGCGCACGACCGGTACCGCCACGCAACGCGAGGCGAGGGCTGTCCAGAATTCGGCGATGCTTCGGTATTCAATCGCCCGATCATGGAGCGCGAGGAACCCTCCGTGCAGCCGGGGCTGCACACGCCGCAGCAAGGAACACATGAAGTGGTTTGGTGGGATCCGAAAACTCTGAAACTGACGCCGCCGGCCAACCTGGGGCTGCGGCAGGAAGAAATTCTGACGGGCGATCTCAATGAAGACGAGTCGCCCAGCCTGACCGCTTATCATGAATGGCAAGCACGGCGCGAACGGGCGAACGCGGCGGGACACGAGCAGGAATTCGATGTCTTCACGGCGACTGAAGCAGCCAGCGCGCCCGAAGGATTTTCGATCGCGGTGCATTTTGAAACAGTGCCGAAAGCGCCGGGAAGGCCCGGCGGCGCGCGATTCGGAACTTTGGTCCATACGATCCTGCGCGATGCCGCGCTGGATGGCGCCGATCTCGTGCCATTGGCAAAGGTTCACGGACGAGTATTGGGCGCGACCGAGCAGGAAATCGAACACGCCGCCGAAGCCGCGGCGGCAGCGATGAAACATCCGCTGCTGGAGCGAGCGCGAAAGTCGAAACTGTGCCGCAGAGAGCTGCCGATTCTTTTGAAGCTCGCAACCACTCGTATGCAAGGCCGTCGTATGCTCGAAGGCGTGATCGACCTGGCGTTCGAGGAAAACGGAACGTGGCACGTCATCGATTTCAAAACCGACGCGGAAATCGCAGGAGCGCGAAAGCGCTACGAAAATCAATTGTCCTGGTATTGTTTTGCCCTGGCGCGCCTCAATAATGCGCCGGTGGAGGCTCACCTGTTGGCGTTGTGACGGGTCTCGGGAGGCACCATCCCGTTGTTACGATAATAAACCACAAGCTGGCCATAATGTTCTCCGGCGTGTTCAATCACATCGAGCCACGGCTCGACGGTTTTGGACCAGCGATCCGGCGGCGTGGCCTTTAAGGTGGCGGTGGCGTCCGCAATGGTTTTTTCGAGCAGCGCGACGGCTGCCGCTTTCGTAGTGTAACCCGTGGGATCGATCTCGTCCCACTTCACCTTCTCGCCGCGGCCTGCTTTAGCGGCATATGCGTTGCCGGAAGCGACGTGAATGATGACTTCGCGAAAGGAGCGAACGTCCTTGGTGGCGCGGTAGCCGTACTTGGCTTCGGGAAAATCCTTGGCCATGTCGAGCAGGCGGCGATTGACATCCTGAAAGCCGGCGGCGATGGATTGAGCAGGCGACGCGGGGGCTTGAGGGAACGCCAAGAGAGAGGACGCAAACAGGAACATGGTCAGCCGGATCATGTGAACAATTCTCCACTGGAATCGCCCAACGAATCCATGCGGACGCCCATGCGATCGAGCAGGGCGAGGTGCAGGTTGTTCATGGGTGTTTCGGCCGGATACGTGATGTGGCGGCCGCCGGATGAACCGGCTACGAGAACCGGAAGATTGTTATGTTGGTGCCGGTTGCCGTCGCTCAAACCGCTGCCGTAGACGATCTGCGCATGATCGAGCAGGCTGCCATCGCCATCGGGCGTCGATTTCAATTTGCCTAATAAGTACGCGAATTGTTCGATGTGATAGGTGTTGATGCGGACGACCTTTTCAATCAATTCGGGATTGCCGGAGTGGTGCGTGAGCGGATGGTGGGCGTCTGAAATGCCGATTTCGCGGTAGGCGCGCAGGCTGCCTTCGCGACCCAGCATGAAGGTAGCGACGCGCGTGGAGCCGGACTGAAACGCGGCGACCATGAGATCCGACATCAATGTCGCGTAATCGCTGAAATCGGCGGGGACGCCGTTGGGTTTTTGAAACGAGGGCGGAGTTTGGCTGTCGTCTTTCTCGGCGATTTGAATGCGGCGCTCGATTTCGCGGACGGCAGTCAGGTATTCGTCGATTTTATGGTTATCGGAAGCGCCGAGGCGGGCGGTGAGGCGGCGCGTGTCGTCCAAAACATAATCGAGGATGCTTGTTTCATCCTGCAGCCGCTGGAGGCGATCGGCCGGGTTTTCGTCGAGTGCACCGAACAAGCGCTCGAACACGACGCGGGGATTCGTTTCGGGCGGGAGCGGCGTGGTGGGAGTGCGCCAGGAGAGCGTGTTGCTGTAGGCGCAGCTATAGCCGGAATCGCAATTGCCGACCAAGCGGCCGTCCTCGCAGGCCAGTTCGAGCGATGACAATTTTGTTGCGGCACCCACGTGGCTGGCGGCAACCTGATCGACGGAAATGCCAGCGTGGATGCCGGGCCCGTCGGTCTTTTTCGGATGAACGCCGGTCAAGTACGTGGCCGAGGCACGAGCGTGGTCGCCATCGGCGTCGCCGAGAGCTCGGCCGGTATTTTGGGTGAGCCCGGAGAGCACTGAGATGTTATCGCGGTGTGGCGCGAGCGGGGCAAGGATGCGGGGGAGCTCAAAATCCGCGCCGTCAGTCAACGGCGTCCATTGGTCCATGATGATGCCGTTGGGGACGTAGACGAAAGCGAGATGCGTGGTGGGAGCGGAAGGCGTCATCGCGTCCAGGAGAGGTAATGAGATGCATGCGCCCATCGCGCGGAGGAGGGCGCGGCGGGTCATGCGATTAGTCACGCGCATCCCCGGTCATGATTTCTTCGACGAGCTGGAAGAAGGTTTCGTTCCCTTTGGCAGAGGGAAAGGTCGCCTTGTGGCCGAGCGCGTAGGTGGCGAGCTTGGAGGCGAAACAGCGGGCGAAGCGGTCCTGCTCGGCGAGGAGATGCTGCTTCAGGGCTTCGGGGCCGTCGCCCGAATCGATGGGCAGATTGCCGTCCTGGGTGCGCCAGCGGCCGATGGCGTCGTAGTTTTCGAGGCCGAAACCGAGCGGGTCCATGCGCGTGTGGCAGCCGCTGCAAGCGGGATTGGCACGATGCCGTTCGAGGCGCTGGCGCACGGTGGCGGTTACGCCCAAGGATGTTTCCTCGAGCTTGGGGACGTTGGGCGGCGGAGGAGGCGGCGGGGAATCGAGCAAGTTTTCGAGAATCCATTTGCCGCGCAGAACGGGTGAGGTGCGGGCGGGATAAGAAGTGACGGTGAGGATGGCGGCTTGGGTGAGGATACCGCCGCGATGGGAACCGGGCGGAAGATCGACGCGGCGGAACTGCGGGCCTTGGACGTTGGGGATGCCGTAGAACGCGGCGAGGCGCTGGTTCAAGAATGTGTAGTTGGCGGCGAGGAAATCGGAAATCGGACGATCGCCGCGAAAAATGGAGTCGAAGAATAGCTCGGTTTCGCGCTGCATGTCGCGGCGCAGCGCGGGGGTGAACTCAGGGAACTTGACCGGATCGGGATGGATGCTCGCGAGATTGCGCGTTTCGAGCCACTGGCCGGCGAAGTTTTCGGCAAGGGCGCGCGATTTGGAGTCGAGCAACATGCGGTGGATCTGGGCGCGGAGGACTTCCGGATCACGCAGGCGGTGTTGGGCGGCGAGTGAGAACAGCTCGTCGTCAGGCATGCTGCTCCACAGCAAATAAGAGAGGCGCGAGGCGAACTGGAAATCGTCGAGGCCGGATTCGGGTTCGATGCGGAAGAGGAATTTCGGCGAGACGAGGATGGCCTCAAGGGCGAGTTGCATGCCGCGATCGATGCTGGGAGCCTGTTCGACGAAGTGCATCAGGCCGTCGAGTTCGTCGTCGGTGATGGGCCTACGATAGGCGCGACGGGCGAAGTCGGCGAGATTCGCGCGGGCGCAGGCGAGCGTGTGATGGCCGGGCGAGTGACCGCAGCGGAAAACGCGGAAATAGCTTTCGGGAAGCGGCGGCGGGAGGGGATTGTAGGGGCCGCGGAGCTCGACGTAGCGAAGATACGGCGAATCGGCCCAGAGGCGCGGATTGCCGCGGCCGAAGTGGATGCGAAATTCGTTGCCGCCAGTTTCAATTGGGACGCCATCGATGGAGAAGGTGACGGGATCGGAAGGGTCACTCTTGGCGATCTGGGTGACGATCAGGACGTCGTAATCGCCCTCGAAATCGACTTTGAAATGAAAATCGGTGGCCGTGAAGCGCTGGACAGAGGGCGCGGGAGGGGTGGGAGGGACTATGGCAGCCCTGGCGACTTTTTCCGCGGCGGCGAGGTAATGTTCCATGAGGCTGGGTGATGTGGAGAGGACGCTGGCGATGTTATCGAAGCCGTAGCCGGAATCGTCGGTGGGAAAATCGGCGGCGGGGTTGAACGGAACGGCGAGGAGGTCGCGGATGGTGGCGCTGTATTCGTAACGATTCAGGCGGCGAGCAGTGGTCTGGGCTTGGAGGGCGGTGCAGAGCAGGAGGAGTGCGGAGAGGCGCACCTTTTCAGTGTAGCCGGGGCCGGGACTGGGATCAGGGATTGGGGGAGCCTGGGATCGGGGACTAGGGATTGGGAGACGCGGTGCTTTGGTGGTTGACCTTGGAGATCGTGAGAGACCGGCCGTGACGGGAAACCGAGATGCCGGGGATGCGGGAGAGGGATTGGAGGAGAGACTTGGGAGTGCTGGGGAGGGTGGCGAGTGGGGCGATGGCGCGGAGACGGGAGAGCAGAGCCGCGGAATCGCCGGACCACGAAGGGTGGGGGGTGGGTTCGGAGGCAAGGAGGGCATAGAGGGTGTCGCGGAGGGGGTCGACACCGAGCCACGCGGATTCGGGATCGGATACGGCGTCGACGATAGCGGCGGGAGTGAGGCCCAAGGCAGGCGCGGCCGCGGAGGCCCAAGCGACGGAATCGGAAAATCGGGAGACGTGCGGAGGATCGACATCGCGGATGTTGCGCAACGCGCAGGAGACGGCATCGGCGAGTGTGGAGAGCATGGGGGCGCGGAGCGATTCGAACTCGGAGCAAACGGCAGCTTCGGCGCGCGGATTGGTTAGAGGCGAGAGGTCGACGACGAGCGTTCGGGAGGAGAGGGCGCGCGTGGGAGTCCAGGGGCATTGGGCTTCATCGAGCGGCGCGATCAAGATCATGGGGCGGGCGATTTCGGCAAGCGCGGGATCACGATAATCGGGCTGCGCGGTTTCGATGGCTTCGCCCGAGGCGACAGCGCAGAGGGCTTCGCAAATTTGGAGCGGGATGCGATGAACGTGATCGAAGGCCAGAATCCAATTGTGAAGGGCGAGGTGGAGGAGCTCGCGATCGCTGTGAGGGAGGCGGCGCAGGGGCGCGGCGGAGGGGTCGATCAGGGTGCGCAGAGCGCGGGCAAGCGTGGATTTGCCACTGGAGGCTGGACCGCGGAGGACGAGGATGGGGTATGGGCCCGTCGCACGAAGCGAGGCGATGAGCCAGAACAGTAGGCGTGTTTGAGCGGTTGGAGAAAGGTGGAAGAGTTCGAAGAGCAGGCCGGGGTTGGGGATCGGGGATTGGGGGGCTGGCAAAGGAAGCATGCCCGGGGATTGGCGGAAGGAGCGGCCGAGATTGTCGGTGATTGACCAGCCTTGGGAGGTGATTTCGAGGATTTCGCCGGAAGGATTGGCGAGATCGAGGAAGACTTTGGAGGGTGCGAAGGGGTCGCCTTCGAAGCCGATACGGTGATCGACTTTGTGGGCGGGCGAGCCCGAGTATTGGGCGCGGGCTTCGAGCGTGCGGAGGACGGAGCGGAGGGCGAGAGCGGAGGGCGCGGTTTCGTATTCGGAGTAGTAATTGGCGGTGATCCAGTCGCGGAAATCGGCGGAGCGGAGGGGGAGGACGCGGACCGAGTCGATGCTTCCGGGGACGGAGGCGCAAGGTTCGCCGTTCTGGGCGAAGAAGGGCGTGGCGGCACGGGCATGGTAGAGGAGGGCGAGCGCCTGTTCGGATTGCGTGAGGCGCTTGGGCATGGGATTTGGCTTGAGGGTAAGGCCGGGGGCCGGGGATTGGGGGCCGGGGGTTGGGGAAGTGATTCTGGCAACGGGGGAAATCGAGAGGGAATAGTGGTGAACGGGCAGTGAATCGGTTAAACGACCACGGGCCGACAGACTAGGGCTAAGGGAACGAATGACGGAGTGGTCCTAAGATGTTTACGACATCTTTGTCAAGCGTTCACCGCATTCCCACTACTGTCTAGAGGGGATAGCATGAAGAAGTTATGAAAATCCTTCATCAGTTAGGGCTTCGGTATTGGAACGTAATTTGCCGCTTCACGATTTGGCGCGACGAGCGTGGACAGGATTTGATCGAATACGCGCTGATGGTTGGGTTTGTGGCTGTGGCGGCGGGGTCGATCATGCCAGGCGTATCGAGCAGCGTCAGTAAGATCTTCGGCAAGGTGTCGAGCGTGATGGCGAACGCGGCGACGAGCTGACCGCGCGGGAAAAGAAGAGCGAGCGATGCCGCTGCGGCGCTACATCATCACGGGTGCGCCGGGCGCGGGGAAGACGGCGATCGTCCGGCAGTTGGAGCTGGACGGGTTCAGCGTGGTGGAGGAGGCCGCGACTGACGTGATCGCCGCCGCGCAGGCACGAGGAGAAGTTGAACCCTGGAGGGATCCCGCGTTCATCGATGCCATTGCCCATCTACAGAGGGCCCGCGAGATGCGAGCAGCGCATCGAGGGGATGAGGTGCAGTTTCACGACCGCTCCACGGTGTGCACGGTGGCGCTGGCGGTGTATCTGGGCTACGATTTTTCGCCATTTCTCGCGAGCGAACTGGAGCGCATCAGGAACGAAGCGGTCTACGAAAGCCGAGTGTTCTTCATTCGCAATCTGGGGTTCATTACGCCGACTGAGGCGCGGCGAATCAGCTTTGAAGACACGGTACGATTCGAGACAATTCACGAGGAGATTTATCGTGGCTTCGGTTTCGAGCTGGTGTCGATCGAGCCGGCAAACGTGGCGGAGCGGATAAGCGCGATCAAAGCGGCTATCTTGTAAGTAACGTGAGGCGGGCATTGCCAGCAAGCCAACGTTAGTTCTAGTACGATCGCGCACCGGCGCGAGCCACGGCGCGCATGACGTTCCGGCGATTTTCGACACTTAATTTTGAGAGCTTAATTTCGACTTCATCGAGGTATCGTATGCAATTATTCATGCGCTGGGCCAAATTGCGTCCACTGCGTTTCAGCGGCCTGGCATCGTGCATCATTGTGGCGGCGTCGCTCGCGCCGGCTTCGGCAGACGTTATTTATAACGGAGGCGCGCCGGACCAGGGCGGCCAGATCTACTCGGAGCTCCCCGGTTCAGCAGCGATGAGCTTCGAACTTTCTCCTGGGGAGACGGAGATTACAGGTGTCGAGTGGTGGGGCGGCTGTTACCCGTCGACTACGTGCGGTTCCGGTACCTTTGAGATCTCCATCTGGACCGACGACAGCGGAACTCCGGGCACGGTAGTGGATTTCGCCCCGGTTGGCGACGGCAATCAGGCCGCTACGGGGAATATGATCCAGGGCTCGAGCGGATGGGACGAATACGAATACAGCGCGGGCTTTGGGGCATTCACTAACCTCAGCGCCGATACGACCTACTTTCTGGTGATCCAGGAGACCGAAGCCGAGCCCTCAGGAACCTGGGGCTGGGAAACAACCTCATCGGCTCCCGCCGGGGCGTTCCTGGAAGGGAACGACGGAACAGACGGCTGGACAAGCCTGCCCGAGACGCTTGCATTCGAGTTGACGGGTCCAACGTCCGCAGTGCCCGAACCGGCGACTTTGCCGCTGCTCGGCACGGGCATGGTTTTTCTGATCGTTGTGTGGCAGCGCAGCAGGCGCAGCCGCGCAGCTATCGCTTAACGAATTCGGAGGCGGGGCTGGAGCTAAATGCTCCAGCCCGTGTCCACGGCGTTCGAGCGGCCGTTTGGGCGGTCCGGGCCCGGCGGTAGTGTCCTAAGTTCCCGAAGATGGGGATATTTTGGGCCGAAGACCGTTTATTTCTTAAATGCGATCAGGATGGCGATGATCGCAATGCCCAAACCGACAATAGTTGGGATGACCCACCTCAACGTGTTCACCTCGGACGCGAGGGCCGCTACATTTTGGCTTACCGATCTAAGTGTCGTGATCACCTCAGAAAAAGCCATTCCCTCGGTCTCAGCTACTGCTTCAATATCGTCTGGACCGAGTGTAATTTTCGATTGGTACGGACCGTCATATGGCTTTGTAGTAGCTTGCTCCAAGCGATGGAACTCCACGGTCACGAAATCGTCCTTGTACGGGATGGATATCGGCTTGGGCGTCAGATTTGTAAGTCCCAATATGAGCCTCCCCCGATATCCGGGATCAATTTGTGGCCCAGTGGTGGCTATTATGCCCTTGCGGGCATACTTAGATCGTAGACCGAATCGGGCGACATATTGGGGGCCAAGGCGTAATTCTTCAAGCACCGTTATGACAGCGAAATCTCCTGGTTGCAACAACATGTAGCCAGCATCCTTCAGATTTACGATTTTCTTTGTGCTGGTGGTTGCCCCAGATTCACCTACCCGGAGATCATAACTCGCCGCCTGAACCTGCGCCTCTTCGAACGGGTCGATCATTAGATCACCCTTGGTGTGGGCTTCGATAATCTGTTGCGCGGTTAGGATCACGGAAAGCTCTTCTAAACCATAACAGTAGCAAAATGTTCTGGCGAATACAAGGCGAAAATGACAGCCAATCCGAGGGAAGTATACCGCATCTCATCTCCGCTCACGATGTTACTGTTGCCCCCCGCATGGCAGCACTAATCGTGCTTCGCACCCATTCGGAAACAGTTTGCTGGCGTGCGCGGGCGGCGGCTTCTATACGCTTGATGTCCTGCGCGTTGAAGCGCACCGGGACGATGCGCCCCTTGGCTTCTCCCTTGGGTAGTTTCGGACGTCCGATCTTTTTAGGTTTATTCGGCTGGCTCAAGGCTTCGATACTCCTGAACTATCGCGGCCCGTACTGCGTCTCGCGCTGACTGGATTGGATGTGAATGCAGGACCGTGACATGACGGCGTGGCTGACGTGGGTCGTCAGTGTCATGCACCCACGCATAAAGCCTATGCGCGGTAGGATGACCGATTAACTCAAAAACCTCCACGACGCCATCCCATACTGTTTGACCGCGATACATTTCCTTGACTGGAACACTCTCTAAATGCGTGGATTCAACACCATGCAGATGCCGAATGACGCGCTGCAGCTCTTCGGTATACGTCAAGCCGCTGCCTCCAGCAGATCGGCTACTGTCCAGAACGATTGCTCGACACCAGCGGCCATCGCAGGCGTGCAGCGCAACGTGTTATGACGGCGGACAAAGTTGTAATAGGCGAAGTGCAGTCCGACAGCCGCTTCAAAGTTCTCACGCTTCTTGCTAAAAGAGTGCGTAAGACGAGCGAGCCGCTTCATGTGCAGACGGGTGGTTGCGTTCAGGCGCTCCACGTAACTGGTCGAGATTAGATCGAAATCGGGACGGCCAAAGATCGCTTTCTTCTCGGCGCTGGCGATCCTGGGAGCGCTGTAGCGGCGCTGTGCTTCGATGGATTCCTCGGTACCGTAAGTCTTGACGATTTGGCCGTAATCGACCTGTCCGCCGAATGCCCAGTTGACGGCATCAACGTAAGCTCCAAGCCCGTCGGTAGAGATTTGCAGCCGATTCCTCATGCGGCTGGCCACATCCGCCACGAACGCCGTGGTATTGCTCAGATCGCGATCCTTAGCCACACGGAAAGCCGGAACAAGCCTCGTATCGGCGTCGATGGCGCAGTATGTCCAGACGTTCCCGAACTGGGGATCGTCGCCAGGGCGGCGAACGTGCTTTTCCTTCTTGCCCACATACCCCCAGATCTCGTCCATCTCCAGGCGATGGCGATCCAAGTTCCGCATCTTGGCATCCATCAGAGAGGCGCATCCTTTGCCAACCTTCACACCAAGCCGCATGATCGTGTCACGGTGAACGCCAGTTGTGCGCTCAATTGAGCGGATGTTGGAGCCTTCGCATAGTGCGCCGATGATGCCGATTTGCTTGTCCGTGTTGAGTACGTTCGCCATGTACTTAGTGTAATACGATAAGTGACAGCGGTCAAGGACTTTATGTGTTACACTAATAACGATGCAGCCTACAGACAACGAGACGCACAAAGCTCCGGCGACTCCGACGCAAATATAAAGCAATCGGGAGGCCCAGGAATGAGATCCGTATGGGGCATCAGACAA
>JASHQT010000493.1 GCA_030039005.1 Bryobacteraceae bacterium | reverse complement strand
GCCAACATTAGGCTTGCGATGACGCACGACCTGGTGGAGAACATGGTCGGACATCGCACTCGGCTCGTACAGTTGCCAAAAGACCAGTGGCATGTGGAGGAGGACGCGACCCTTGAACGCTATCTTCACGCCTCGCAGGACCTGGATCGTTCGAGCGCTATGTTTCTCTCGCTTGTGCCGCGCGGATGGCTTGTCCTTGCGCTAATGGGAATGGCCTGGACGGGGTACGAACACATAAACACGCCCGTTCAGGTAGCTGTCGCAGTCGGCGGCATGTTGCTCGCTTATCGTGCTTTGAAACGCTTGACGGCTGGCGCATGGCAACTAGCGGGGGCCGCTGTTGCATGGGACCAGGTTTCCCCGCTTTTTCAAGCAGCGAAGAGGCTGGAACCGATCGGATCGGCAACCCTTGCGAGACCTGCCGGGCTACCGGTGCTTGAAACTCGGGACTTGGCCTTTAGCTATCTTGACGGGCGCGGATCGGTTCTAAGTGCTTGCTCGTTGCGGATTCATTCCGGCGACCGGGTCATTCTGGAGGGTTCGTCGGGTAGCGGAAAATCCACTCTGGTTTCCGTCCTTACTGGCCTGAGGCAGCCAACTGCAGGAAGGCTTTTGGTTGATGGGCTTGATTTCGACACGCTCGGCGCTAAACATTGGCGCAAGCGTATTGCGGCCGCGCCACAGTTTCATGAGAATCACATCCTCACCGGCACATTTGCGTTTAACCTATTCCTGGGCCGCCAGACGCCGTTAGATCCAATCGCCTTTCAAGAAGCCGAGGCGGTCTGCCAAGAACTAGGACTTGGCGATTTGCTTTCGCGCATGCCAGCAGGCATGCTGCAGATGGTTGGTGAATCGGGCTGGCAGCTCTCACATGGTGAACGGAGCCGTCTTTATGTCGCTCGTGCGCTGTTACAAGGCTCCGAAATGATCGTCCTGGATGAAAGCCTTACCGCCCTGGATCCCGAAAACCAAAAACGCGTAATTGAGTGCATCCTAAAGAGAGCCAAGACTCTTCTGGTGATCGCGTACCGTTGATGCAAATCCGGATGCTTGGCGTAGTGCGATCGTGAAAGACCGTTTAGACAAACTTCATGAGCACGTCGATCCGCAGAGGGGCGAATTTGATATGCCGGCCCGAGATGTACATTGGGTTTGTCGCTAGGCGGCACATCTCAATGATTTGGCCGGGATTACCTTTGGCCGCTTCCACGACTCTTTCCCGAAAGTCGTCCAGGTTGAGATCGCGTAAGCAAAAGCGATCGACTGCGAGATCGAACAGTTGATTTGCCTCGAAGTCATTGAGTGGTCGAAGGTGGACGGTGCTTCGCGGATCCCAGAACAGGCGGCCTAGTGCACCCAACCCTATTGGGTTCCGCGCCGCGGCCAGAAGCGCCATGCCTTTGGCGAAATTCAGTCGCTGGAAGAAGCGGTAAGTGGGAAAACCTCCTCCATCGATACCATCTAACACGACTGTCCTCGGTTCCGCTTCGAGTGCGGTCCAAAGGATTCCCCTCAGATGGACGCTCGTTTGGGCATTGAGCCACCTCTCTTCGTCGGCGCCCGCTCGCGCGAGATTTCGGAAGGAACGATGTCCGCTTACCAGAAGAGATCGAGCTAATTCGATAAGCAAATGATGGAGGTTTGCGGAATACCGAAGATGGATAATGTCACTGCCCCCAGGCAGACTAGCGATCGCGTTCCGGATCAACCGACTCTTCCCGGAGCCGGCATCGCCCAGAAGTAGGAGAGACCGTCGCTTCCGAAGAGCATCAACGAGGCGTTGATGTTCGCCCGCAAGTCCGACGAGTGCGAAATCTTGATCCACGGTGGGGTATTTCACTCTATAGGGAAGATGTTGGAGTGGGCCATGCCCCTTTTAGGCGGCACACTATCGTTTCGCGGCAACTTCAACACCTAACCAAACCGCGACATAACCGAGCACGACACTCCCAATCAGATTCAATAATCCAAGCCAACGGCCCCCATCTTTGATCAAGCCAAGGCTTTCCCACTGGAAGCTGGAGAAGGTAGTATAGCCACCCAGGAATCCTACAACCAGCAGGAACCGCCAGTTAGGGTGTGGCCGCAGACGGTCAGTCAACATCGTCATGATGAATCCAATCAAGAACGAACCTGTGACATTTATAAAAATCGTTCCGAGCGGAAACCGCCCGCCGAATCGCGTCATAATCGCGGTGCCGACGAGATAGCGGCTCAGCGCTCCGACGCCTCCACCAACCAGAATCATAATGTAACGATCCAAGTCTACGCCTCCAAGGCATATTCAACTCGTAATCCCGTCTTCAGGTCATTCGTAATGTGATCCACTTCATTGAGGTCCCCCGCGAGTTCGGTTATTGACTGATGGCAGGCTGCGGCAGATCCGTTACGGCCCGACACACTCGGCGCCATTCGCGCCAACTCGATGATCTCGGACAGCCGTTGATGAATTGTGCGAGTGAAGGCAATCGTCTCGTGTTCAAGGCACGCTCTCAAGTCCTTCGCGATTTCACCCGCATTGCGGTGGACTTCCAGCGACGCTACTTGAATGGCTTTTTGCAGCAGGCGGCGTACGAATAGAGAGTCCGGCAAGAGGACTGACAGGCGCCCACAGTGGATCTTGGTCTTGGTTTCTGTGTGGTAGCGGCTTGAAGTGAATGAAGTCCGTTCGTCGATACTTGCGATATTGACTTTCGTCTCCAAGGCCTGGCACGAGTTGGCCCGAAACGCCTCGATCGCACGATGAACACGAACGGTAATATTGTTTGTAGCCTGGAGATGGCGCAAGAGCGCATCGCGCGCAGCCCTCCCGACGGACCCCTCGAAGTCCGGTCGCCACTGATCAAAAGTACGCTGAATTTGCCAGCAAATGAAGCGATCCATCGAGGACGCAAGTCTTGCTCGATTCACCTCCCTACATTCTGCGATGAACACTTTTATCGCCGAAATTACGGAGGCAGATTTCGATTCACCAAATCTCGCTGTCTCACTGTCGACCAGGGTGCAGATCTGCGAGATTCTCTCCATCAGAAACGATTCGTTCGTCTGCTGTTCCTGAAGAGCGGCGTCTAGCGTGGCCTCGAATTCGAGAAGCTTGGATTGAAAATCCCGCGCGGAAGCTTTGGCGGTTTCCATTGACAATTGCAGGTGCAGGCGCAGATCGCCGACAGCACTCAATATATTTGCGAGAATTGATGCAAAAAGGACCCGGCACCTATCAGTCTCAAGAAAATGGCGAAGGTCTTGTTCGAGCTGGCGGAATCCTGCCCCTGTAAACTCCGCGGCGCCTTGCCGAGGAAGACATCTGAGCGCCTGCTTTGCGGAAACGACGTAGATCGGCGCTCGGTACCCTACGGCTGTCGCTACAGCTTGGTTAGTGAATTCCAAGACTGCCCGCAGCGATCGAGAATCGCCGACATCCGCCTTGTTCATCACCACGAAAATCCGAGAAACATTTGCTGCGAGATTCTTAAGGAACGTGATCTCGGCGGAAGTGAGAGGTGGATCAGGAGATGTAACGAAGATTGCCGCGTCGATGTCTGGAAGGAAATCATTTGCTAGGCGTGTGGTTTGGTCATACGGGCTGCCGAAGCCGGGGCTGTTGACTAACGCGACGCCATCCTTGAGATACGTGCTCGGATGTGACACCTCGACGTGGTCGACGCTCTTCAGATTCCCAGGGTTTCCCGCTTCGGACACGTAATCCGGAAGCTGAGAAAATGGAATCGACAGCTGCTCTCCCGTGCGAAATACTACAAGTGCATCCTGAGGATCTCCATACTTAACGATCGTTACGATTGAAGTGAAGGGAACTGCTCCCACGGGCAAAACCTCGCTACCGAGGAGCGCATTCAAGACGGACGTCTTGCCCCTCTTGAACTGGCCCACGACAGCGAGTTGAAACCGATTATCCTCAAGTTTGCTTCTGAGTTCCGTGAGGCGGTGGCTGACAAGCTCAGCGTGATGACGCTGGCTGATCATTTGAAGGCGCGATAGTGCGCACAACATCCGGTCGCTCAGTTCCTTATTTGCCATGGTACTCGCCTCCCAAGAACGAAACATATGGGCACCGCTTTGCTGCCTCATTCCGTTCTCAAGTTGCGACCGTATGTGCGACTCTGGACAACTCGCTTCAACTGGTCGTGCGCAGCAGGCGGCTTAGCACGAAACAAGCTTTCGCGAGTCGCCGTGGCAGCGATGACCATGATGATCAAGTGCGCCTGCGTTCCAAAGACGATTCCTGAGGCCAGAAAGCAGACTGAGACCTCGATTGCAACCAGAGGGAATACGAGCCAAAGCGCTGCTATAAGCGAAAACTGCTCCATCTTGTGTGCCCCCTTTTCTGCATTCTTCTGCGGGAGCGCTTAGGAAGGGATTGAGCAAAGAGCCTCCCGAGGCGTTCCCGCCAACAGGAGTTATTGGTCGCCGCCAAGGCGACTCTCGGGCGAACTCCACCGCTCGCCCACAGAATACAACAAACCGGGAACCTGACACAACCTCCAAGAAGGCCGTCCAGGAGTGCCTGTTGAGTCCGAGCATCAATGATGCTCATAGGGAGGTAGTTGGCGACGCGGAAAAGCAACGTTGACGAGATTCTGCTTGTGCTGTACCGTTGAAATGGAGCGGTGGAGTTCGCTTAACGTCGCCTGCGCGGCCAATGACTCCTTCAGAGATTTCTGTGGGAGTCGAACGGTGTAGTCTCTCTTCAACAGTTCCCTTACAACTCCCATCAAATTCGAGCGGGCGAGGTCACTCTATGTTGATGAGGCAACGCGCGAAGAAAGCAACAATTCTCTTGCCGGCCAGCGATGGCGGTGTATCCGGTCCGGTAGCGAGCGCTCTCATCGCGTTCTTAATCGTCAAGGGCGTCCCCTGTTTGCAGGTCGAGGATCGAATGGGAAATGGACTTGAAATCCAGTTTGTCGCAAAACCCGCGAAGACGGATTTTCTGGTGGGCATTGCAGCCCTCATTGCTCCAAGCGCGAATATCGACGTGGCGGATACTACGATCGTTCGAGGGTAATTTGCGCCGGAGGAAACAAAACCGCGATTGGCATTCATCCCGGGTGATCGAGAAGCCGAGACCCGAAGGACTGCCACCTTCGGGTCGAGAGGTACGGCGCTTCGGTCTTAATGGCGCTTGCAGTACACGCTTGCAGGACACGCTTGACACCCGGAAAGTGGTTCTGATAGTTTCTAAGGCGGCGGTGGAGTTCGCCTGAACATCGCCTAACCGCGATCAATGACTCCTGGAAGTGTTGCAGGAGTATTGTCGCGTTACCCTCCTCGACATTTCCGAAACAACAGAGCACTTATGGACAAGATGACGACTCGCCATCAGAGTCTGAGGAACGGTGGCACTGTAGTTACAGTTTTCGGACGCTTGACGCTTGGATCGGCAGGCGAACAAATTGAGGTTGTTGTAGATGAACTGCTTCGTAAGGGAAAGCGCGCGTTCGTTGTTGATCTCGCAGGCATCACTGCAATCGATAGTACAGGCATCGGACACTTGATTGCGAGCTACAAAAAAATTGTCGCCGCTGGAGGGCAACTGCGCATCGCCGGCGGGAGCGGCCATGTTGCCGACCTCTTCCGAGTGAGCAAACTGGATACAGTAATCCCTTTTTATGCAACCGTCGATGCCGCCATTACCTGATCGAGAACCGATCTGGATTTGTGCTAGGGTCGCTTGGGCGAAACTCTCTGCCTCATGGTGGGAAATTGTGTTCGAATGACGTTCTATTATGACGTTCCACTCCATCCTCTTCGAAGATCCCGATGTGAATACAAGCGTCCTAGCTGTCGAACCGCCTGTCTTTTTCCACGATCTAAACTTGGATCGGATTATCGATGCCATCACAGCGGAGTGGATCGACTACAATCTCAAGCCGTTCTATTACACAAGACCGAATGACCTTCGGCAGATTACCTATCGTCAGGAGATCATGCGGGACCTCGAGGACAAGACGCTCATGAACGGGATGAACTCCTTCTCGGAACAGATGCGCACTATGCGTGTCCGCGTAAGTCAAGCGGACGAAGCGAAGAGGATGGAGTACAAATACGCCACCCAGCGGGCGTTCCTCGGTGCGGTCGAGATCTATTGTGGAGCCGTTGAATGCCTCTCTGAGGCTGTGTCCGCGGCGGAAGTAAAGTCGCGCGGAATGGTCGCCTTGCGCAGTTACCTCGCGAGCTATATTGCATCGGAGCCCTTCCGGACCCTCGCTGCGGAAGCACGCAAAGCAAAGGCGAGCCTCGCCACTGTTCGATACTGTCTACTTCTGAGGGACGGTAGCGTCACCGTTCGCCACTACGAAGCAGAGGACGATTACAGTACAGCGGTTGAAGAAACGTTCGAGACGTTCAGGCGTGATGCGACGCTTCACTATCGGTTCGGAAACCGGAAGTGGGAGGGTATGAACCACATCGAGGCTCAGGTCCAAGAGCGCGTTGCGCTCCTCTTTCCAGACATCTTCCGTGCTCTTGATGTCTTCTGCACGGCCCGCGCTGAATATGTCGATGCACAGATCACCCGATTCGACCGCGAGATTCAGTTCTACGTTGCGTATTTGACCTATGTGGACAAGTTTCGCCGGGCCGGCCTGTCCTTCTGCCTGCCTCACGTTTCTCAAACCTCTAGGGAGATCCATGGTCGCGATGCATTCGACCTCGCGCTGGCAGACAAGCTATTCCGCGAAAGGAATGCGGTTGTTCCCAATGATTATTTTTTGAACGGCTCGGAACGTATCTTTGTCGTTACTGGTCCCAACCAGGGAGGTAAGACAACCTTCGCCCGGATGATTGGGCAGCTTCATTATTTGGGTAGTCTTGGTTGCTTAGTACCGGGGAATGACTGCCAACTGTTCATGTTCGACCACCTGTACACGCATTTCGAACGTGAAGAGGACATCACGAACCTTCACGGTAAGCTGAAGGACGACCTTATTCGGATCAGGCAAATTCTAGACCGGGCCACGCCAAGAAGTCTCATCATCATGAATGAGATGTTCTCATCCACAACGCTCAAGGACGCCCGTTATTTGAGCCGGATGGTTATGGAGGCAATTTCTGAACTGGACCTGCTCGGGGTTTGGGTCACGTTCTTGGATGAATTGTCATCGCTTAACGAAAAGACGGTAAGCGTAGTCGGCACGGTCAGTCCCGACAATCCGGCAGTTCGGACATACAGATTGGAGCGGAGACCTGCTAACGGTTTGGCACACGCCCTCGCGATCGCTCAGAAATACCGCGTGACCTACGACTGGCTAAGGGAGCGAGTGAAAGAATGAGATCCCTCTTGATGTATGAAGATCGGGACTTCGACCCGGATCAGGGGTTCGCTGATCTGATGTATCGCTATCGGAGGCCTGGCAAGCAACAACCGTTACCTTCTCATCAACAAGACCTGATCCAGGATCTGGAGCTAAACACGATCATAGAGGCGATGGCCGATGGCGATGAGTTTCTTTCTGAGGTGGTTCGTGACGCGCTACTCTCCGGACTACGCAACAATGTCCGGACCATCGTATATCGCCAAGAGGTTCTGAAGGACTGCATGAAAGAGCAGACCGTGATCAGGCAACTTCACGCGTTAGCAGTCGAGGCGATAGAACAAACGAAGAGGAAATGGTGGAGCTTGTCTAGTAGCTCGTCGCATCCGTCCTCGCTCATGTACGACGCGATTGAGATTATAGAAGGGCTGTCAAGCGCGCTTAGAAACCTCCGGACAGTCGCTGTGGTGCACGGTGCCCGATTTGAGTCGAAGGCCTTCACTAATCTCTTCTCGGCGCTGGCAAATCAATTGGGCGATGACTACCTCGCCATCATCCAGGCCTCCTTGACTGAATTGAGGTTTCGCAAAGGCGTTTTGCTTAGCGCAGAACTGGGCGAATGGAACGAGAGCACCGGGTTGGTCCTTCACAAGCTTCACGAACGAGGCGAGAGCTGGTTACAGAGAACCTTTGGCAAAGGGCCTCCAGCATACACGTTCCGTCTGCATGAGCGCGACCTCGCTGGAGGGAAGATCTTGTCGGATATGCGGAACCGCGGGATTAGTCGAATTGCCGCCGCACTTGCCCAATCCGCCGACCATGTGTTGGGTTTGTTCAAGACGTTACGAACGGAGCTAGCTTTCTATGTCGGATGCCTCAACCTGCATGATCGATTAGCAGCGAAAGAAGAGCCGGTGTGCTTTCCAACGCCGACGGCCCCAGGCGAAAGGAAGCGGTGCTTTAGAGGGGTCTACGACGTGAGTCTCTCACTCCACACCAACAGCAAAGTCGTTGGCAACACCATCAATGCCGATAACAAGCGTCTCGTTGTCATCACGGGGGCTAACCATGGAGGAAAATCTAGCTTTCTCCGAAGCATTGGTTTGGCTCAGATCATGATGCAATGTGGCATGTTCGTCGGGGCAGAGTCTTTTGTTGCCGATCTCTGTCCTGAGTTGCTGACTCACTACAAACGGGAAGAGGACGCGACCTTGAAGAGCGGAAAATTCGACGAGGAACTCTCTCGAATGAACGCAATTGTCCCTCGGATCGTGCCCAACTCGCTACTGCTTTTCAACGAATCTTTCGCCGCGACAAACGAGCGGGAAGGCTCGGAGATCGCCAGGCAGATCGTCAGCGCTTTGATCGAAAAGCAAGTTAACATGTTGTTTGTAACGCACCTTTATGAATTCGCCCGTACTTTTCTTAGTCGAAGCGTCGGAGACACGCTGTTTCTTCGTGCAGAAAGAAAACCGGACGGAACACGAACCTTCAAGGTGTTGGAGGGCGAGCCGTTTGAAACGAGTTATGGCGAGGATCTGTATCGCCAGGTATTCGGTTGTCGCGGACGCGTCGCTGAGCAACCCAATGGGAAGCAATTAGATCGAGAGAAATACTATGCCAGGAAAGCTCCCATCAACAGCCCGTGCATCGAGATCCGGCTTCGGAAACTCGCGCCAGTGCATGATTTTTCTTGACAGTTGGAAGTTCATTTGTTAGCTTGATCGTGGCGGTGGAGTCCGCGGCATCATCGCCT
>JASHQT010000492.1 GCA_030039005.1 Bryobacteraceae bacterium | reverse complement strand
AGCTGCAAGGCCGCGTCGGGATCGCCGGCGGGCGCGGGAATATGCTTCAGAATCGTTTCGAACAATGGGCGGAGATCGCCCGACGAATCTTCGAGCGTGGGCTTCGCGATGCCGACCTTGGCGTTGGTGTAGATGACGGGAAAATCCAGTTGATCCTCAGTGGCGTCGAGATCGATGAACAGATCGTAGACTTCGTTCAGCACTTCCTGGATGCGGGCGTCGGGCCGGTCGATTTTGTTGATCACCAGGATGGGCGGGAGCTTGGCTTCGAGCGCCTTCATGAGGACGTAGCGGGTCTGGGGCAGCGGGCCTTCGCTTGCGTCCACCAGCAGCATGACGCCGTCGACGATTTTGAGCGCGCGCTCCACTTCGCCGCCAAAGTCACTGTGGCCGGGCGTGTCGACGATGTTGATCTTGATGCCGTGATAGCGGACGCCGGTGGTTTTGGCGAGGATGGTGATGCCGCGTTCGCGTTCGAGCTCGTTGGAGTCCAGCATGCGCTCGACGGTCTGTTCGTTGGCGCGAAACAGGCCGCTCTGCTTGAGCATGGCGTCCACTAGCGTGGTTTTGCCGTGATCGACGTGCGCAATGATGGCGATGTTGCGCGTGAGCCGATTGTGCTGGCGCGCTTCGGTATGATCAAGAGGGGGATTGAGTACTTCTGGCTGCATCGGATACAACTATGTTCGCACGGCGCGAAAATGCGGCCGGAGCCAAGCTGCCGGTGGTGGTGATCGTGGGGCGGCCAAACGTCGGTAAGTCCACGCTTTTCAATGCGATCCTGGGGCAGCGGCGGGCGATCGTGGGCGATGAACCGGGGATCACGCGGGATCGCATTCACGGCGAGGCGGTGTACCTGGGGCGAAGGTTCGAGCTCATCGACACCGGCGGCATTATTCCCAACGACGCGGAGATGATTCCGAGCGAGATCCTGAAGCAGGCGCGCGTGGCGCTGGACCAGGCGGCGCAGATCATTTTTTTGATCGACGGGCGGACCGAGATCACGGGCGCCGACCGCGACCTGGCCAAGATGCTGAGGAAGCTCGGCAAGCCGATGACGCTGGCGGTGAACAAGATCGATGCAAGCTCGCGCGAGGATCTGGCGCACGAATTTCATGCGCTCGGGTTTGCGGATCTATTCGCGATTTCGTCCGAGCATCGGATCGGGTTGGACGAGTTGCTGGATCACGTGACGCGAAATTTTCCAAGCGAAGAACCCGCGGCGGAAGTGGAGCCCGAGGCGCAGCGGATCAAGGTGGCGATTATCGGGCGGCCGAACGTGGGGAAATCCACGCTGCTGAACGCGCTGGTGGGCGAGGAGCGGTCCATCGTATCGCCGGTGGCGGGGACGACGCGGGATGCGGTGGACCAGGCGATCGATCGCGACGGCGTGGAGTACGTTTTCGTCGATACCGCCGGCATCCGGCGCAAGGGCAAGACCAAGCTGATGGCGGAGAAGCTGAGCGTGGTGATGGCGCGGCGGCACATCCGCATGGCGAATGTCGTGTTGGTGGTGCTGGACGGGACGGAGAAAGTGGCTGCGCTGGACGCGACCATCGCGGGCTACGCGCACGAGGAAGGCCGCGCGGTGATCCTGTGCGTGAACAAGTGGGACGCGGTGGGCGAGAAAGGGAAGCGCAAGTTTACCGAGGAGATTCGGGGTGAGCTCAAGTTCCTGGAATACGCGCCCATCGCGTTCGTTTCGGCCAAGACGGGCGCGGGGGTGAACAAGCTTTTCCGCCTGATCCGGGACGGTTTCGAGTCCGCGTCTAAGCGCGTCACCACGGGGGAGCTGAACCGGTTCATTGAGCAATTGAAATTCGCGCGCGACATGAAGGTGTACTACATGACGCAAGCCTCGGTGCGTCCGCCGACGTTCGTGGCGTTCACCGATAAGGCCAAGGATCTGCACTTTTCGAGCGAGCGGTTCTTGATTAATCAGCTACGCAAGCGGTTCGGGTTTGAGGGGACGCCGATCCGGATTAAAGCCAAAAGAAGATAGACTAAGCGTTCACACGAGTGTGAACGCCACAGGGATTTAGAAGGCGTGGACGGAGTCGATGCCGTTGGCTTGCAGGACCACTTGCATCTTTTCCAGCGCGGATTTGTGGATCTGGGAGACGCGGCTTTCGTTGATGCCCAGGATTCCGCCGATTTCCTTCATGGTCATCTCGTTGGTGTAGTACAGGAAAACGACCTTTTGATAGCGCTCCGGCAGCGTCTTCATCGCGGTGCCTAACGCGCTCCGCATCTGTTCGCGCGAGCACATGTTATCGGGCTGCGTCTCGGGCTTGCTGGGAAAATCGGGAGCCGGGAGGTCGTCGTGCTCGGCGGTGCGGGAGGAGGCCGAGATCAGGCCGACGCTGCGAAGGTCCACCATCATCTGACGCCAACGCTCTACATCGACGCCCAGCTTCTGCGCGATTTCGGCCTCGGTGGGCGTGCGCTGCAACTCCGCGGATAACTCGCGCGTGGCGGCTTCCACCTGCTTGTGGCGGCGGCGCAGATCGCGCGAAGCCCAATCGAGCTGGCGCAGGCTGTCGAGAATGGCGCCCTTGATGCGATGCTTGGCGTAGCTGGAGAAGGCAACCTGTTTATCGGGATTGAATTTGCTGGCGGCGTCGAACAGACCCAGGACGCCCGCGTGCACCAGATCGTCCAAATCCACGTGCACCGGCAGATTTTCGTGCACCCGCACCGCGATGGCTTTCACCAGCGGCAAGTGTTCCAGCACGATGCGGTCGCGGCGGGCCATTCTGGCGGCCTGGCTGACGGGCGCTGTCCTTATCTTATGCACTGCCGTCTTATGCACTGCCGTCTTATGCACAGCCGTTTTATGCGCCGCGGTTTTATGCAGGTTGGTGCTATGTGCGGAGCTGGTGTGCGCGGAGGTCTTGCCCACAGGCGATTTGAGCGTAGCGGTCTTGAGTGCAAGCGTCTTCATAAGGGGTCCTTTTGCCTTAGTTGTTGGAGACTGACTTCTCATGGCTGGCGCGTCTCTAGGTGCAAGCCTGTCGCCATAGGAGGACTAAGGGAAAATGGATCGGTGCCGTACAGGAGTCGCGTGTATTCCGTACTATGTAGGTCCCCAAACTCAACAACATGCGATTGCGCCGGTGCGGTCCAGTGAGCGGGATCGGTCGAAGGTACTATAGGCCCATTCGCGTGCTGCCATTTCGTTCTGGAACGTACTGGCCAATTGAGATGCCGAAATGGTACGCGCGTTCCAAAATGGAACTCCATCGACTCCGGCCTCTGAGATTCTCATCGGCGGGTTTTGCAGGATCTTCAGTACCAGCGGGAGAGGTTGGCTAGGAGGATTCTCTAAGGTCGATGCAAGGTGGCCATGAAAGTCCGGATCGCGAACCAGGCCAGGAAAATCCACACCACCCAGCGGAACTTGCCGTCCAAGGTGAATCCGGCGGCAATCGCGAGGGCGGCGTAACACGCCATGGCCATATAGAACTTGCGCCCACGCGTGGGGTGCTGGGGATCGGGAGCCAGTGGCAACGGATTACGAACTCACAGCATACAACAAACGTATATAATCTTCTGAAACCTGAGTGGTGACGGGAGGCCCTGTGGAACAGCAAAAAGTGGGCGTGGAAGAGCAGAAATTGAGCGTGGGCGACGGCATCGTCGGCATGCTGAATGTGTTTGTGGATCCAAAGGCTACCGCCAGGCGCATACCCGCGCCGCTGGCGTGGTTATGGCCCCTGATCGTGGTCTGCGTCATCTATGGCGTGTCGGCCTACCTCATGCTGCCGTTTACGATGCAATACATCGACCTGCGCCTGAGCCAGACCCAGAGCCAGCAGGGCACATCGCCCGAACAGGCTGAGCGGGCGCGGAATATCGTGCACGCGATCTATGGCTTTCTGCCGGCTTTTACACCGCCGATTATCATTATTGGGATTCTGGTGGGCGCGCTGCTGGTGTGCGGCATGGCGTCCATCGCCGGTCTGAAAACCAAGTTCCGCGACGTGTTCTCGCTGATGGCCGCCTGCCAGATCATCTCCTCGCTGCAGGCGATCGCGATGTACATCGTGGTCCACGCCAAAGGAGACGAGATCACGTCGCAGGAGCAGCTCACGCCGCCGTTCGGGTTGGATATTTTTCTGCAGAACATTCACGGCGCGCTGTTTGCGCTGGTGAATTTCTTTTCGATTTTCGAAATTTGGTATCTGGTGGTGCTGACGTTCGCGCTGGCCTACCTGGCCAAGACGTCGAAAGGCAAAGCGTTCTTCGCACTCACGCCGGCGTGGCTACTGCCGTTGATTCTGCGCATGGTCCAGGGGATGCTGCAGCCGGGCTAACGGGACCTATTCGGCTTCTTCGCCCGGCGGGCGCTTGTGCTTGGGCTTTTTGCGCTGCTTTTTGGGGACGATCAGTCTAGGAGCAGGCACGGCGCCGACGCGTTCGCGCGCCAAGCGGCGGATCTCGGTGGGTACGTCATAACTCTTGCGCTTCTTTTTCGCCACCGATCCTTTCATCATATACCCTCCAGCATCAACGTATCTGCTTGTGAAGGCTTGACTTTTTCGGCAGCATTTCGCTAGCCTGACGATTCTGACATGTCCTCAGTCGATGTTCCTCTACAACGGGGCGGGTTTGGAAAGACGGCCCGCCGCGACGCCTGGTGGGTTTATCCTCTTTTAACGTTCCTGGGATTGGGCGCGTTTCTGGTGTATTCAGGTTGGGCGGCCTGGCAGGGAAATCACTACAGCTTCGGTCCCTACCTTTCGCCCCTGTACTCGCCACTGCTGTTCGGCGGTCCGGGCGAACATTCCTGGTTCGGAGCCAAGCCCGACTTCATCCCCGCCTTCGTGACCGTGGCAATGATCATTCTGATCTTTCCCGGCGGCTTCCGAATCACTTGCTACTACTATCGTGGTGCGTACTACAAAGCCTTCTGGGCCGATCCGCCCAACTGCACCGTAGGCGAGCCGCGCAAGACATACCTCGGCGAACGCTACTTCCCGCTGATCATCCAAAACATTCACCGCTATTTTCTGTACTTCGCGCTGCTGTTTCTGATTTTCCTGTCGCATGATTTCTGGGACGCGCTGTGGTTCGACGGGAAATTCGGGATCGGCGTGGGGACGCTGGTGCTGCTCGGGAACGTGGTGCTGTTGGGTCTGTACACGTTCAGTTGCCACTCGCTGCGGCATCTTACCGGCGGGATGTTCGACATTTTGTCGCGACGGCCGGTGCGCAAGAAGATCTACGGTTGCGTAAGCTGCCTGAATCGCCGCCACATGCTGTTCGCCTGGATGAGCCTGTTCTGGGTAGGCTTCTCCGATCTGTACGTAAGGATGTGCTCGATGGGCATCTGGACGGATTGGAGAATTCACTAGAATGGCGGCGGAATATCAGACGTTCGAGCACGACGTGCTGGTGATCGGCGCGGGCGGCGCGGGTTTGCGCGCGGCCATCGAAGCGTCGGCGGGCGGCGTGAAGGTGGGGGTGGTGACGAAGTCGCTGCTCGGCAAGGCGCACACGGTGATGGCCGAAGGCGGCATGGCGGCGTCCATGGGCAACGTGGACGATCGCGACAACTGGCGCGTGCATTTCGCCGACACGATGCGCGGCGGGCAGTACATGAATTATTCGCGCATGGCCGAATTGCACGCCAAGGAAGCTCCGGCGCGGGTGCGGGAGCTGGAAGCCTGGGGCGCCCTGTTCGATCGCACCGCGGACGGGAAAATTCTGCAGCGCAACTTCGGCGGTCACAGGTATCCGCGCCTGGCGCATGTGGGCGACCGCACCGGCCTGGAAATGATCCGCACGTTGCAGGATCACGGGATTCATCAGGGCATCGACGTTCACATGGAGTGCACCGTGATTACGCTGCTAGTGAACGCGGGGCGCGTGGTGGGAGCGTTCGGATACGACCGCGAACGCGGGCGCTACAAACTGTTTCATGCCAAGGCCGTGGTTCTGGCTACCGGAGGCATCGGCCGCGCGTACAAGATCACGAGCAACAGTTGGGAGTACACCGGCGACGGCCATTCGCTGGCGTATCACGCGGGCGCGACGCTGCTCGGCATGGAGTTCGTGCAGTTTCATCCGACAGGGATGGTTTGGCCGCCCAGCGTGCGCGGCATTCTGGTCACCGAAGGCGTGCGCGGCGAAGGCGGCATTCTGCTGAACAAAGAAGGCAAGCGTTTCATGTTCGACGATATTCCGGCGAACTACAAAAGCCAGACCGCCGATACGCCGGACGAAGGCTGGCGCTACACGCAGGGTGACAAGAACGCGCGGCGTCCTCCGGAATTGCTGACGCGCGATCACGTGGCGCGCTGCATCGTGCGCGAAGTGCGCGAAGGCCGCGGGAGCCCGCACGGCGGCGTGTACCTGGACATCGCCTGGATCAAGGAAAAGCTGCCGAACGCGGCCGAGCACATCAAGAAGAAGCTGCCCAGCATGTATCACCAGTTCAAGCAGCTCGGCGACATCGACATCACCAAAGAGCCGATGGAGATCGGCCCGACCACGCACTACGTGATGGGCGGCGTCCGCGTTAATTCCGATACGCAGATGTCGGATGTGGAGGGGTTGTTCGCGGCGGGCGAATGCGGCGCGGGATTGCACGGCGCCAATCGCCTGGGCGGAAATTCGCTCTCGGACCTGCTGGTATTCGGCAAGCGCGCGGGTGAGTTCGCTGCCAAATACGCGAAGGACCACGGCGCGGGAAACATCGACCAGGCGCAGGTAGACGAAGTAGCGCGCAAGTCGCTCGAAGCGTTCGGGCGTCAGGGCGAGAATCCCTACCAGGTCCAGTACGATTTGCAGGATGTGATGCAGAACCTGGTGGGTATCGTGCGGCGCGAGGAAGAGTTGGAGCGCGCGTTGGATGAAATTCGAAAGCTGAAGGAGCGGGCGGCCAAGGTGGGGATCGACGGCAACCGGGAATACAATCCGGGCTGGCACACGGCGCTCGATCTGAACAATTTACTGACCGTTTCCGAAGCCGTGGCTTTGGCCGGTTTGTATCGCAAGGAAAGCCGCGGCGCGCACTTCCGGGACGATTATCCAGATAAGGACCCTTCCTACGCAGCGTTCAATTTCGTGATCAGCAAGGGATCCGACGGCGCCATGCGGGTGGATCGCGAGCCGGTGCCGCCGCTGACCGATGAGCAGAAGCAGATTATCGAGGAAATGAAGTAGGGACGAATGGCAAACGCAACGTTTCGCATCTGGCGCGGCGACGCATCGGGCGGCAAGTTCCAGGATTACGCGACGGAGATCTCCGAAGGCATGGTGGTGTTGGACGCCGTCCATCATATTCAAGCTTCGCAGGCGAGCGATCTCGCGGTGCGCTGGAATTGCAAGGCCGGCAAATGCGGGTCCTGTTCGGCCGAGATCAACGGGATGCCGAAGCTGATGTGCATGACGCGGCTGAACACGCTGCCGCTCGATCAGCCCGTGACCATCCAGCCGATGAAGACTTTCCCGCTCATCAAGGACCTGGTGACGGACGTCTCCTGGAATTTCGCGGTAAAGAAGACCATCAAGAAGCTGAAGCCGCGCAAGCCGGACGCCCCCGACGGCACCTGGCGCATGCAGCAGGCCGACGTCGACCGGCCGCAGGAGTTCCGCAAGTGCATCGAATGCTTCCTGTGCCAGGATGTGTGCCACGTGCTGCGGGATCACCAACTGTTCGACGAATTCATCGGGCCGCGTTTCCTGATTTACAACGCGCAGTTGGAGATGAATCCGATCGATACCGAAGACCGGCTGCCGGATCTGCGCCATCAGCACGGGATCGGCTACTGCAACATCACCAAGTGCTGCACCAAGGTGTGCCCGGAAAACATCACCATCACCGACAACGGGATCATTCCGCTGAAAGAGCGCGTGGTGGACCGCTATTTCGATCCGCTGGGCAAGCTGTTCCG
>JASHQT010000491.1 GCA_030039005.1 Bryobacteraceae bacterium | reverse complement strand
ACGAGCGCGACGAAGAGAGCGGACCGATGGATGAGGGGATGGTTACTTTTCATGTTGTATTTCTTTCCACCAACGGGCGGCGCTGATGGCAATCACTAACAGGCCGAGAACGGATACGATCCAGGTGGACGCGATGCCCCAGAGGGCGAGCATCACGCCAAGGGCGAGCGAGATGGGGGCGTAGCTCACAGGACGGGTCATGCGGTGCGGTCTCCCACTCTATGCTCTTCCGCATACCATCTCCTGAATGTGGCCAGGATCGCGGAGAGATAGACGAAGCAGCCGGGGACCCACATCAGCAAGCCGCCGAGTTGTTGATCGGCGCGCGCGTCGAGGCCCGCGTAGCCGGAGTAGGCCGGATAGAGTCCGGTGGGGCCGAAGGTGAGATACGCGCCGAGTAGGGTGCAGGATGAGCAGGCGCTAAATAGATACGTGACGGCCGAGAGCGGGGAGAGATGGCGATCGGGGAGGGGGCTGACAATGGGCCACCAGAAGATCGTGCCGGTGACGAGGAAACTCAGGTGCTGAAAGACGTGCAGGGCGTCGCTTGCGAGCGCGGCGTTGAAGAGCGCGGGGATGTGCCAGATCAGCATGGTGCCGACGCCCAAAATCCAGGATACGGGCGGGTGGCCGAGCAGGCGTTCGAGTTTCGTGAGGCGGCCGAGATCGAAGGCGGGCGTGCCGAGCAGCAAGAGCGGCGGGATGACGAGCGCGAGCAGGAAATGCTGGGCGACGTGGGCGCTGAAGAGGTACCGATCGGCGAGGGTATCGAGCGGCGAGACCAGATCGAGGAGGAGGACGGCAACGCCGGCGAGGAAATAGGGCGCGCGATGGAATCCGCGCTTGCGAACCAGCGCGAGGTAGCCCGCGGCGAGCACGGCGCAGCCGATGACGACGGAGGGTTCCCAATCCCAGCTCATCACGCCAGCGCCACCACGAAAATCGCCAGCCAGACGGCGGTGAAGAAATACCAGTAGAGCGCCATGGTGCGGAGCGCGGGAGCGGGAACGAGCGAGACGGCAACGATTCCAGCGAAGACGTGCAGGCCGTGAAGCTCGGTGAGCAAGGACGAAGTGGTCGTGACGAGCACGATGAGGAAAGCGAGCCCGAGGGCAACGGTCATCCAGCGCCAGGCGCGCCACGCGCTGAGGCTCGCGGCCAGGAGCAGAGCGGTCAAAATCCATCCGCCGCGTGAGTTCAACTGCGGCAGCGCGCGGAAATAGGCAAAGGCGAGGATCAACAGAAAAAAGAAGACAGCTTCCGAGATCAGGAACATGGCCATGCCGAGTTGCGCGGGCCTCGTCACACGGTTCGTCATACGGCCATCCAATCCGGCGCCTCGGGGTGCTTCAGGTCCCATAGCGGACGGCGGCTGCGAACGGTGGGGATTTCTTCGAAATTCCGCGGCAAAGGCGGCGAGGCAGCAGCCCATTCGAGCGTCCAGGCGTTCCAGGGATCGGCCGCGGCTTTGGCGCCGAACAGCAGGCTCACGCCGACGTTGCAACAGAAGACGAAGATCCCGAAGACCAGGATGCCCGCGCCGAACGTGGAGATCAGGTTAAGCGCGCCGTACCAGGGCAGCGCGGGGTAAGTGTGGACGCGGCGGGGCATACCCATGAGTCCCAGGAAATGCTGCACGAAAAACGCGGCGTTGAATCCGAGAACGATGAGCCAGAAACTCCAGCGACCGAGCTTTTCGTCCATCATGCGGCCGCTGAATTTGGGGAACCAATAATGCACGGCGGCGAGCACGGCGAACACGGTGCCGCCGAAGAGTACGTAATGAATGTGCGCGACGACGAAGTAGGTATCGGTGAGCTGCCAATCGACCGGGACGGCGGCGAACGAAAGGCCGCTCAATCCGCCGATGGTGAATTCGAGGAGAAACGCGACGGCGAACAGCATGGCGGTGGTGAATCGAATGGAGCCGCCCCACATGGTGGCCATCCAACTGAAGACCTTGATCCCGGTGGGCACGGCGATCAGCATGCTGGCGGCGGCGAACACCGCGATGAAATTGCGGCCCAGGGCGACGGCGAACATGTGGTGGACCCAGACGCCGTAGCTTAAGAACGCGATCGCGACGGTAGAGGTGGCGGCGAGTGGATAACCGAAGAGCGGTTTGCGCGAGAAAACGGGAATGATTTCCGAGATCATGCCGAAGGCCGGGAGAATGACGATGTAGACTTCCGGGTGACCGAAGATCCAGAAATAATGCTGCCAGAGCAGCGGTGCGCCGCCTTGGGAGGGGTCGAAGAAATGAGCGAGGGCCAGGCGATCGGCGAGCAGCATGACCAGCGCGGCGGCAAGCGCGGGGAGCGCGAAGACGATCATGAGGGAGGTGATCAGGACGCTCCACACGAAGAGCGGAACCAGGCGCATGGTCATGCCGGGAGTGCGTTCGGTGGCGATGGTGACGATGAGATTGATGGCCGAGCCGATGGATCCTGCCGTGACCATCAGGAGTGCGAGCGCCCAATAGTTGATGCCCGGGCCGGGCGAAAACGGCTTTTCGCTGAGCGGGGCGTAGCTGAACCATCCCGAGGCGGGGGCGGCGCCGGAGGCGAAGCTGTAATAGAGCAGCAGGCCACCGAAGAATTGCAGCCAGAAGCTCAGCGCGGCCAGGCGGGGCAGCGCGGTTTCGTTGGCGCCGATCATCAGCGGGACCAGATAGACGCCGAAGCCGGTGAGGATGGGCATGGCGACCAGGAAGATCATCGTGGTGCCGTGCATGGTGAACATCTGGTCGTAGAGTTCGGGCGTGATGAGCTGGAGGCGCGGGGCAGCGAGTTGCGCGCGCATCACCATGGCTTCCATGCCGCCGGCCAAAAAGAAGATGAGCGCCGAGAGCATATAGAGGATGCCGACCCGCTTGTGGTCGATGGCGCAGAGCCAGGCGGTCATTGCGGCAGTCTTCGCTTCGCTCATCGCAGGCTCTCCAAGTAGGCAAGCAAGGCGCGGGTTTCATCCGGGGAGAGCTGCGTCGAAGGCATGCGATTGCCGGGCTTGGCGGCCTGGGGATCGGTGAGCCAGAGGGTCAGATTCGCGGGCGTGTTGGGCGCGATGCCGCCGCCGAGGGTTTCGTGCGTCGCCAAGTGCGCGAGGCTCGGTCCTTTGCCGGAGCTAGGAGCGGTAGCGGCGACGGTGTGGCAATCGGCGCATTTCTTGGATTGGAACAGGAGCGCGCCGCCGGCGGCGAGTCCGGAGGGCGGGGGTGAAGGCGCGGCCTGGCGGCGAATCCAGGCCTCGAAGTCCGATTGGCTGTCGGCAATCACGCGGAAACGCATCCAGGCGTGCTCGGCGCCGCAGAACTCCGAGCAGGCGCCGGCGTAGACGCCGGGCGAATCGGCCTCCAGCCAAATGTAGCCCCAGCGTCCGGGGATGGCGTCCATCTTGCGCGCGAGCTCAGGCGCCCAGAAATCGTGAATCACGTCGGACGATTCGACGCGGGCGCGCAGGCGGCGGGAGGTGGGGATGTGGATGTCCCAGGTGGTCAGGACGCCATTGGGGTAGCGGGCTTCCCACCACCATTGATGGCCGGTGATGACGATATCGGGGGAGCGCGGCGAGTCCTGCGGCGCGTCGATGAACACCATGGCGCGAACGGTGACAACGAATAGCCCGGTGACGATGGCGATGGGGACAACGGTCCAGAGAATTTCGAGGCGCGGCGAGCCGTAGATCTGGCGCGGTTCAGGGGCGTCATTAGACAGCGGGCGGCGGGAGCGGAAGCGCACGATGCTGTAGCAGACGCCCACGGCGACAATCAGAAAAATCACTGCGGCGATGATGAGAACCAGTGAGAAAACCGATTGGATGGATTGGGTTTGAGCGGAATGCGGACTGAAAAAAGCGGGCACCGTCGTCCTGGGCGATGCCTAAGTCTCTCACCGCGCGCGGCAGGGGTCAAGAGAGAGGACTGGGGGTGGGTGTCACAGACCGGTCAGTGACTCCGGCGGCATTAGTCTGCGAAATTTGACAAACCTCTAGTACTTTCAGGGGCGGCATGGTACGCTGTCGGTACGGACCTTGCGGTTAGGCCCTTATGGTGGGTAGGGCGATTTACGTGTTAGATCCCTCATAATCCTTCACGTTACCGTCGCCGATAAGAAAAGTATGTTCGACAGGCGCGTTGAGCCCCGAATGTTATGTGCGGATATGGTGGATGTCCAGTGGAAGGACAAGTCCGGGAGGATGCGCAAGGGAGTGGCCAACCTGGAGGACATCTCGCTTTCGGGCGCCTGCCTGCAATTCGATCAGCCGGTTCCCCTGAACACTGATTTGCGCATCAGCTATCCGAAGGGCGAGCTGGCGGGCAGAGTGCGGTACTGTGTGTACCGCGAGATCGGTTACTTCCTGGGCATCGAGTTCAAGCCGGGATGCAAATGGTCGCAGCGGCATTTCAAGCCGCAGCATCTGCTGGATCCGCGGCGGCTGGTGGTGCGCAGCGTGAACCGGGCGGCGAAGCTGGCGAACTGACGGCCGGCCAACGTTGAAGAACTGAAGGTCCGCTCGCTTACGCGCGAGGCTCGGCTTGGACGTCTCGTCTGGATTGCGTAGTTCCTCAAAAACAAATAGGTTCGGATCGGGCAGTCCTAATTCCGCCCATTTGTTTGAAATGGGGATGGCCATGGCAGCCCGGAACTGCGCGTAACATTCTAGAAGGCAGAGGAGCCGCTACACCGATGAGACGAATCCCCATGTTTTTGTTTTTGCTGCTGGCCGTTGCGATTGTGCCACCTCCGGCCAACTGCCAACCGGCCAACAGCCCCTACATTGTCGAATGGGTTTATAAAGTGAAGTGGGGCTATCAGGACGAGTTCTGGAAGATCTTCCAGAAGTATCAGATCGCCACGCTCAACAAAGAGAAGGAGCTGGGCAACGTCCTCCGGTACGAAGTGTTTCGCCCCGGCCTGCACACCAGCGAAGATCATCGCTGGGACTATCGCGTCATCATCTATTACAAAGATGTCGCGTCTTCTTCGCAGGGCGCGAAGGTGGAGCGCGAGCTATTTCCTGATCGGGCGGCCATGCAGCGCGAGGAGCAGCGGCGCTGGGAACTGACCGAGGTTCACTGGGACTTGCCGATCCGCCAGATCGACCCGAACGCGCCAGAAGAATAACAGCGAGCCTTGCGGCGCCGTTCGCTCGCGGGTTTTAATACTAGATATTGTCGATAGACAATGCTATGATTGCCTGAGGAGAATCAGAGCAATGGCGGAATACGCCCATCCCGAAGTTCTGGTCAGCACCGAATGGCTGGCCGATCATATTGACGACCCGAATCTTAGCATCCTTGAAGTGGATGTAGATACAGCCGCTTACGGCACCGGCCACATCCCAGGTGCAGTGGCTTGGTCATGGAAAAGCGACCTTTCCGATGCCGTCCGTCGTGATATTACACCTTGGTATCAATTGGAATCTCTACTGAGCCGGTCTGGTATAGAGCCCCAGACCACGGTCGTCATTTACGGTGACAACAACAACTGGTTCGCTGCCTGGGCCTTCTGGCAACTGAAGATTTACCAGCACAGCGATGTTCGATTGCTAAATGGCGGGCGCAAGAAGTGGATTGCCGAAGGGCGCGAGTTGACGAACGAGGTACCGCAATTTCCGCCGACCCGCTACCCGGCCCGTCATGAAGACTTCTCGATTCGCGCGTACTTGAGCGACGTGCAGGCGGCGGTCAGGGCCAAATCCAAGGTATTGGTCGATGTCCGCAGTCCTCAGGAGTTCACGGGCGAGATCCTGGCGCCTCCCGGGCTTCCTGAAACCTGCCAGCGCGGAGGGCACATTCCCGGCGCGCGCAACATTCCCTGGGGCAAGGCTGCGAACGAAGACGGGACCTTCAAAAGCTTCGACGAACTGAAGGCCATTTACGATGCCGAAGGCGTGACCGGAAGCAAGCCGATTATCTCGTACTGCCGCATTGGCGAGCGTTCCAGCCACACCTGGTTCGTTCTGAAATACCTGCTCGGCTACCATGGCGTCGTCAACTACGACGGATCGTGGACCGAATGGGGCAATCTGGTAGGGGCGCCGGTGGAGCGAACCGCGCGCAGCCAAGCGGCCTAACCGCAGGAAGCTGAAATCCATTTTGAAGAACGACGGACCAGGAGATCCGAATCGCATATGGCCAATGAACCGGAAGTGCAAACCGCGTTAGGCGACGTAGCCGCTAGACAGTTAGCCAATGCCACCAAGACCGCTCCGCAGATGTCGCGGATCACGCCGCGCTGGCTCACGCACCTGCTGCAGTGGGCGCCGGTGGAGGCCGGGATCTACCGGCTGAACCGCGTGAAGGACGAAGCGAACGTGACGGTAGATTGTTCCGATCGTGACGAGCGCGTGCTGCCCCAAACCTTTGTCGACTATGAGTCGCCCGCGCGCGAGTATATGCTGACCGCCGTGAACACGGTGGTCGACGTTCACACGCGCGTTTCCGATTTGTACAGCGTCCCGTACAACCAGATCAGCGAGCAATTGCGCCTGACCATTGAGATCGTCAAGGAGCGGCAGGAAAGCGAGCTGATCAATAATCGCGAATACGGCTTACTCCACAATGCGGCGCCGCATCAGCGCATCCAGACGCGTAGCGGGGCGCCGACGCCGGACGATTTGGACGAGCTGCTGGTAAAGGTGTGGAAGGAGCCGGGGTTCTTTCTAGCCCATCCGGCCGCGATCGCCGCGTTTGGACGCGAGTGCACGCGCCGTGGCGTTCCACCTCCGACGGTTTCCATGTTCGGCACGCAGTTCAACACTTGGCGCGGCATTCCGCTCGTTCCATCCGACAAATTGGGCTTCGAGGACAACAAGACCAAGATTCTGCTGGTCCGCACCGGCGAGCGCAAGCAGGGTGTGGTGGGACTGTTTCAGCCCAATCTACCCGGCCAACAGACGCCGGGGCTTTCGGTGCGCTTCATGGGGATCAATCACAAAGCCATTGCGTCATACCTGGTGTCTCTCTATTGCTCGCTCGCCATCCTGACCGAGGACGCCGTGGCGGTTCTAGAAGGTGTGGAGACGAACAAATACCATGAATATAAGTGGGCCTGATTTAAGGGGTGGTGATCCCTTCGGCGGGCGCGACGGTTTTGGCTGGCCGGCGGGTCCCACCGTCGGGCTTCCGGGCGAAGCGGAGCTAAGCGCCCTGCTCAACAAACTATGGAGTGAGTCCCCGGGATGGGACGCCGCCGCCGACATGGCGTCTCCCGGCTTCAACGGGCCAGGCTTCCAGGCTCCCTTCGACGTGCATCAAGTACGCGGCGATTTTCCGATCCTCCGGGAGACCGTGAACGGCCGTCCGTTGGTCTGGCTGGACAACGCCGCCACCACGCAGAAGCCGCAAGCCGTGATCGACCGGCTGAAGCATTTCTACGAGCACGAAAACTCGAACATTCATCGCGCCGCGCACGAGTTGGCGGCGCGCGCCACCGACGCCTACGAAGAGGCGCGCGATAAGGTGCGCGCTTTCTTGAACGCCGGATCGGTCAAGGAGATCGTTTTCGTGCGCGGGGCGACCGAAGCCATCAATCTGGTGGCGCAGAGCTGGGGACGGCAGTTCATCGGCCAGGACGACGAAATCGTGATCACCTGGCTCGAACATCACGCCAACATCGTCCCCTGGCAGCAACTTGCAAATGAGAAGAACGCGCGGCTGCGTGTTGCGCCGGTAGACGACAACGGGCAGGTCATGCTCGATGAATACACCCGGCTGCTGGGCTCGAAGACCAAGCTGGTCGCATTCCCGCAGGTGTCCAACGCGCTCGGCACCATCACGCCCGCCAAACCAATGATCGACGCCGCGCACGCGGCCGGAGCGAAGGTGTTGCTCGACGGAGCGCAGTCGGTTTCTCATATGCCTGTTGATGTTCAGAATTTGAACGCCGACTGGTTCGTCTTCTCCGGCCATAAGATCTTCGCGCCCACCGGAATCGGTGTCCTCTACGGCAAGGAAGCGTTGCTGAACGAGGCGCCGCCGTGGCAGAGCGGAGGGAACATGATCACCGACGTCACGTTCGAGCGGTCCTTGTTTCAACCGGCGCCTGGCCGCTTCGAAGCTGGAACGGGCAACATCGCCGACGCGGTGGGCCTGGGCGCCGCGCTCGATTATGTGACACGAATTGGGCTGCCGCGTATCGCAGAATACGAGCATCAGCTTCTCGATTACGCCACCAGACTACTCAAAGAGATCCCGGGCCTCCGGCTGATCGGCACCGCGCCCGAAAAAGCGGGCGTGCTTTCCTTCGTGCTGGACGGCCATCAGACCGAAGACATCGGGAGCGCGCTTAACCGCGAGGGCATCGCGGTGCGCGCCGGGCACCACTGCGCACAGCCCATTTTGCGGCGGTTCGGTGTGGAAAGCACGGTCCGCCCGTCGCTTGCGTTCTACAACACGTGCGAAGATATCGACCGATTGATCAGCGCGCTAACGAGGCTCTCCAGCTTTGGCGTGCCGCTTACGGCTTGACGCGTGAACCAATCTCCTATACTCTACCTGAGTAGTATGCTTCTGTGCGGAGCCCCGCGCTCTTGGCCGCGTTTGCCGGAGGAGTGAGATTGTCAGGCAAATCGAGAAGGGCGGTACTATCAGGTTCGCTTGCGATCGCGCTTTCGATCGCGCCGGCGCGTTATGCGGCCGCGGGCGATCCGGCGACAAGCAATGTCCCGCAAACGGGCGCGCGCATCGTGATCAAGAACCAGGGCTACCTTCCGTTCGCCGATGCGCCCATTCACTACCGGTCTGCGGAACTGAATGATCCAGTCGCGAAACTCGAGAAGCGTCTGGAGCGCGGCGAACTCAAGCTGCACTATGATTCCCGCCACGGCTACCTGAAATCGGTACTGGATGCGCTGCACGTGCCGGTGAGTTCGCAGGCGCTGGTGTTTTCGAAGACCAGCTTCCAGTACCCCAACATCAATCCGGGAGCGCCGCGGGCGCTCTATTACAACGACGACGTTTATGTCGGGCAGGTACACGACGGAAGGTTTCTGGAGTTTGTCTCGTTCGATCCGATGCAGGGCGCCATCTTCTACGTGATGGACGAGCACCGCGACAAGCACCCGCGTTTTGAGCGCTCCGAAGTGGACTGCATCCAGTGCCACGTCGCGCCCGCCACCAAGGGAATCCCGGGAGTCATGCTGCGGTCGGTGTTCACCAAGCCGGATGGCACGCCGAATGGGGCGGAGCGGTCGTTCGTTACAGGGCAAGAGAGCACCATCAACCAGCGCTGGGGTGGTTGGTACGTGACGGCCAAGAGCGGGGTCGAGGGTTCGATGGCGAACCAGCAGGGCCTGGCTGAGAACGTCGATACCAAAGCCTATCTCACGGGCTCGAGCGACATCGTGGCGCTCATGGTACTGGCGCATCAAACGCAGATGCACAACTGGATCACGCTGGCCAATTATCAAACCCGCATCGCTCAGG
>JASHQT010000490.1 GCA_030039005.1 Bryobacteraceae bacterium | reverse complement strand
CTGGACGCCAGGCATGTGGGTCATCGGGAAAGTGTCGAGCGGCGGCGTAGCCAGCGTCGGATGCGGCGGGAACTCTCAGAATTTATGCCCCGCGCCCGCGGGCGCGACTGGAGGCACCTTCACTCTCGGCCCCGCGAGACAGGATAATGTCTACGTCGCGCCGTCGAACACGACACCGTGCTTCGGCGCCAATGGCGTCGTCTATACCAGCTACAATTCGTCGTGCTACGTGATGCACACGATGTTCAGTAGTTCGGGCTATGGCGGTGTCGCATCAGCCATCATGGCGGATCAGCCATACAACCCCGGCGCGGCCGCTGACTTCTCCCAAAGCGGCCTAAACACGTATGAGATCGCGGATACTCCGGGGAACGCGCAGATCACCGGCCAGGAGACTTCCGGCGGTTTCTCCGCGTGGGACGCGAATCTTCAGTCTTTCATCTCGCAGCAAGAGGCCATTTGCGCCACGGTCTCGAATTGTCATCTGTTCCTCATTGATGGCGGCGGTCTTGTGTCATCTTGGGGCGCTCTCTGGGGGACGACGTATGGCCTCGCCGCTAGCTGGTCCACGCCGCCATTTCAGGACATGGTTTCTCGCTGGTCCGCGCAGGGAAACGTGACCGCGATCAACGAGGGCGATGAATTCCACTTCGGAAACAACTCGCTACAGGGGCCGATTACTTACGGCAGCGGCTCCGGGCAGTCCTTCCTCCAATCGATCACCGCATCGAACGGGGTATGCACGGCTAGCATTGGCCCCGGCGCGGCACCTTCCGGAGGAGCGTGGGGATGGACGTTCAACGCCGCGAACGAATTCGTAATTCATGGATCAGCGATCTCGGGCATGAACAGCGCGTCAAACACGTCCTATATCGTCAGTGGTTCGACTCCCGGTAGCGGTGCGGTTGCTGTCGCATCCGCCTCAGGGAGCACCGTAACGATCACGATGATAAACCAGGGGAGCGGTTACACCGGGACGGTTCCGACCGTGGCGCTGGTGGGCGGCGGCGGTACGTATACTTCAGCCACTCCTACGATTTCTGGCGGCGCGATCACCGGGATCACGGTAAGCGGAGCGTCGGGATATACGAGCAACCCAACGGTGTTAATCCTGAACGGATTCACGTTTTCATGCCCGAGCGTGGCAAATGGGACCTACAATGCTTCCAACGATTCCGGTCTCGTAATGGAGCCGTCTGCCGCTTGGGTTGAGAACTCCCTCGGCGCGTATGAGTATGTTCCATATGACGTATTTGCGAAGGAATGGACCCAGGCGAGTAACGTCAGCCCGCACCTAGCGCTCGGGGCGGCCCCTGTCGGAGCGACCATCGGCGCGGGTGTACAAGCCTTCGCCCCGTGGTTCGGCAACACGCTGAACTATAGCCAGAGCATCGGATCAGTCACTCGGACCTCCAATTTCGCGGATCTATATCCCGAGAACTCCGCGCCTGGGTTCATGATCTCGCGCTATGACGCCCAAGCTCTACTCATACCCGGCAACATCGCCCAGACGATCCGTTCGACCTACGGACTCGGCTATTCGCCCTCTTTGCCCTTGGTCACTCTCACGCATGGAGACGATGGCAACTATTGGGCATTCGATGGCACAAGCGTAGGCGTTTCTTCCTGCTCCGGGCATCTTATTACGTTCTCTTCCCCCCATGGAGTGACAAATATCATTCCCGGAATGTCGCGCCTCAAAATATCCGGAGCGACCGACACTGGAAGTCCGCAAGACACGTCTAACCAGACGTTTATTATCTGGGACGCACCGTCGCCAACGACGCTCGATGTGACGCTGGCCGCCACGGATCAGACCGGCAACGCCGCGTCGGGCACAATGAACTTCCAAGACGGCACTACGTTCAACGTGACCTCCGGGACGTACAACCTCATCAGCGCGTCCGGGACGGCATTCGGAAGCTGCCTCGGCACCGGATGGCCGTGGGCAGGGCAGCTTTGCGGAGATACAATCACCGCGAATTATTCCTCTGTTCCAGCGACCAAACGCGGGCAGACTTTCACGTTCACCTCCGTGAGCGGCGGCAGCAGCCCGAATCCTACTTACTTTGAGGGCCAGACCTTCTTGCTCAACCAGGAGAATATCGCCGACACGTACGAGACTTCCGTAGGCACAATGACGCTACTCTACCGGCAGGTTCCCGTGCTCTCAGCGACGGGCGGAACGGCTGCAATCCTCACCGACGATAACTACGTGAAAGGCCCCCGGAATCCGTCCGGTGAGATTGGTCTTTCGTCACCGTACGGGAGTAACGTCGGGACCGAAAATCCAGCGTGGGCATACGGCACTTCGATTATATGCTGGTACCTACGCTGCGCCGGGGAACGGATTTATGGTTGGGACTCCTACAACAGCGGTTACGACGGACAGAAGCTCGGATTCACTGGGCCATCTACGGGTAACACAAAGACAATTGGCAGCACGGACATCGGCAACCAACTGTTCATGAATCAGCACTTCGAAAATACTGGAACGGTTCCGGTGTTTCATGCTAAAAACCACGCGGATCTGACCTGGAACCGCTGGCAGAAATACTCCTTCCAACCTCGCTTGAATTCGCCCGACTACGGCCCGTACGTGGAATGCATGGCGGCTGGAGGCTCGCCGGGGAACATCCTATCCTGCATCAACGTCTCCGATGGTCCGCAGACGATCACGTTCAACCTCTCTCCGTATCTGGTCTCCGGCCAACAGATTATCGAGCAGGTCTCGAATGACCATTCCATCGGCCCGGACACGATCTTGAGCGCTGGGACCGCCAGCGCCACACTCACGCTCCAGCCATACGACACGCCGACGTTTGTTTTCCCATCGAACTTCGCGACGGAACTCCAGCAACCTTCGATCTCCGCACGGCTGGCTGACGTCGCGAACGCGACCGACATCGTGGTCCGCTGGGCGTACGACCGATACTACTTGGATGTGGCGGGAAATACCTACGATTGCGGCACGGGCACCTGCACACCCTCTTGGGACCGAAACATCGGGACGATTTTCTATCGGATACTATATCGAAACAGTTCTGGACAGGTACTCGCTACAAGTGATGTGCAGCAGTTGTGAGCGATCTGCCTTGTTTCTGGCGCTCTCCTCGGCGGTCTCGACGGGTTGATCCTAGCGGCGTTCGCGCAAATGAAGCGAGCGTAATTCAGACCGAATTCTACACGTGAGTACAGGGACATCCACATAAGGAGAAACCTATACATGATGAAGTTCAAACTCGAAGTACAACAACGGCCAGAATCCGAAACAAGGATCGCCCTCAAGCCACTGGAGTGTGGATTGAGTGGCGTTCTGGTCTACGATGTTCCCCAAAGGGCGTCGGCACAATTGCGTCCCGGCGCCGTGGTCGAGGCAATTGTCGATCTGCCTCATCAATGGCCCATCAGAGAGGCAGTCGCGACGGCGCGGCTTGACGGCTGGAAATCGGCCGGCGCACCCCCAGACAGCGCGCGGTACGTTCTCCTTACTAAGCGCATAAGCAGATCTCACCAACTTCCAGTTCCTAGCATCGCGCGGTATTTGCCAGGAGAAGGAATTTGGTGCAGCATTCAGGATCAAATCCCGCTCGCCGTGGATTGTGATTGGGTGTGGCACGAAATGCCGGAGGCTGTGGCGGCTTAAAGGAATTCGCTCCCTGTACTCACGTGTAGAATTCCGTAATTCAAGCGAAGCGCCCTCCCACCTGAATACAACTCCTCCCGCCCGCGCTTATTCAAGTCTCGCCGGAACACGACAACTCCCCTCCGTCGCGGCACCCCAGGCCGCGACAAAACGCATAGCACTCATCCCACATCCTTCATGTCTTTCAATCCTCAACTAGCCCTCTCATCTTTTCTTCCTCTGGCGGAAGCAGCCTACGATCTGAGCAAGATCCCCTCCGGCTGGAAAGTCGCGGGCTCCAT
>JASHQT010000489.1 GCA_030039005.1 Bryobacteraceae bacterium | reverse complement strand
CTGAGCACTCAAAACAAGAATTCCCCACACTATAAGGCGTGCGCGGATCTGCATCGCCGCTTTCATGCCGCTGCCGCAGCGGTGATGTCCCTGGCGATGCAGGGAAAGAAGCAAGAAGCCTCTCAGGCGCTGGATGGAAACGGGGAGTTCAAGAAGTTATCCACTGAACTCACTCGTGCGCTGCTGGAGTGGAAAGGCGTTTAGAGACGCAAGCCTCCGCTGCGGGATCTAGCAATCCATTCGCAGGGCTTCGAGGTTTCAGGCGAGAGCTCAGGGCTGGGGAGTGGATTGAGCTTCCTTCTTGCGCCGTCTGGCGACAAGAATTCCCATAGCGAGCGCGGCCGCCACGGCCATAACGGAAGCCAAGCGTGGTTCGGGCACCGCTGCGAAAGCCGGTGTCAATCGAAGGGGGGAGTTGTTGAAGTTGGTGGTGACGTTGGAAGTATCGGGGTCGGCAGTGGTGAACAGATCTGTAATAGGCTCGCTGGGCGTGTTGACGTTCAGCACTGGCGGGCCTTCTGGGCCGAAGGGCGCGTCCTGGGATCCGGTGTAGAGAAGCGAGACCGGCGAGGTCGAAACCACGGGTGTTATGGGAGCAGAATCATAGAGCGGCAAAACCTGGTAATTACTCGGGGTTACTGGCTCCAGGGAAATCGGTGAAGGAGAGTTAATCTCAGGATTGCTCACAAAATCATCCGTGGTAATCGGCTGGCCCGACGGCACAGGAACCGGGCTGATCTCCGGCGTGCCCAGTATTACATTGTTTACAGAGACGGATTGACCAGAACCAACTGGCGGCAAGCTGGACTGCACCAAGTTTGGCAATACCGTTGCCGATAAAGTAGGGACCGCCAGCAGAGCCAGCGCCATAGCGGAGCCTATCGAGATCAGCCGCAGGTCTAATCTCATCTTTTCTTCCTCATTGAGTGGCGGATCCCCAAAAAAATCAAAACTCAGTCTCTCGACGAGTTCGGTATCTTAATTATTTCAGGCTGTGACCGTGACTGGCAGCCGCACCTCAAAGTAACCTTGTCAAATCATAACCTGGAACATGAAAAACTTAAAGTGACATCGCCATGTAACACGTACTATGCAATTAGAACTAGGACTACTTTTCTGGCGATCATGAAACCTTTTGCTAAGTATAAGCGGTCTTATTGCGCGGATGCTCCGTGCCATCATCTTGGCAGTGCTGGCAGTCCTGCAACTTGCGTGCAGCCGGGCGCCGCAGTGGTACGTGGACCGGGGAAACCGATTGGCAGCCGCCGGCAAATATGCCGCCGCGGAAATCGAATATCGCCATAGCATACAGGATGCCCCGAACTATGCCGAAAGCTACTACCGGCTGGGTGTCGTCGAATATCAGCTACGTCACGGAGACAAGGCACTAGAGGCTCTCGAGCAGGCTGTAAGCCGGGATCCCAAGAATGACCGGTATGGCATCGAGTTAGCCAGCATGGCGATTGAAGCCTTCCAGTTAGTGCCCACCCGGGCAAATTTGTACAAGATCGCGGCCGACGAGGCGGACCACTTACTGAAGGAGGACCCGAATTCGTTTGACGGGTTACGGCTGCGGGGCGACGTATTGGTGGCGGACAGAAAGTACGCCGATGCGCAGTTGGAGTTTCAGAGAGCTAATCAAGTAAGACCGAACGATCCTGACTTAGTGCTGGCGCTCACCGAGACTTTGCTGGCCGAACACGAGGATCGTAGTGCGGAGCAGTTAGCGCAGCGTTTCCTGGCCTCGCGTAAGGACTACCCCCCAATTTACGATGTTCTGGCGAAATATTACGTTCAAGCCAAGCGCGTGCCGGATGCCGAGCGTCTTCTGAGGGAGGAAGTCGCGGCGCTGCCCCAATATGCGCCCGCGCGATTGCAACTGGCGAAGCTGTATCAGGCATCCGGACGCGAGCCGGAAATGTCCCAGGTTCTGCAAGAGATCGTCGCCGATCGCACGGGCTTCCCTTCCGGTCCAATGCTGGTGGGAGATTTCTACGCCGCTTCCGGACAGTGGGAGAGCGCGCTGGCGCAATATCGAGCCGGGATGGAGCAGGGGCCGGAGGCGGACAAGGCCGGCTATGACGTAAGAATGGAACGCGCTTTCGAGGCGCTGGGGCGGCGGCGGGAGGCGCTCGGCGAAGTAGAGGAGGTTCTGCGGGCGAATCCGCAAGATGAGGAGATGCGGCTGCGGCGCGCCAGACTGTTGGGAGAGAGTACAGATGCCAAGGATCGGAACGCGGCGAGAGAAGAGCTCAAATCGCTGGCGGGCCAGCATCCCACCGACGCGGCTGTGCACTACAACCTGGCGCTTTCCTACTGGGCGGGCGGTGAGGCGAACCAGGCCTGGAGGGAGGCCGCTAAGAGCGCCCAACTCGTGAGGGATTACGCCGCCCCGCGACTCCTGCTGGCCGAAATCGCTTTGCGAACCCACAACTCCGCAGCGGCTATGGAAGCAGCGCAGGAAGTTCTCACGCTGGACCCGGACAATGCCGCGGCACGCCTGGCGCGAGCGGAAGCGCTAATGCAGATCAAATCCTACGGGCTGGCCGGGAGCGAATTGGAAGCCCTGGAAAATATTCAGCCCAATTCCGAGGCGGTGGAACTGGCCGCGGCGAAGCTCGCGGCGACCCGCAGGAATTACGCCCAGGCGGACGCGATCTACGCCCGAGTTTATCACGCCGGCTCGGCGGACCTGGCGCCGCTGGAGAGTCTGGTGAGGCTTTGCGTCCAGGAAGGGCAACCAGAAAAAGCGGAAACGCTATTGAACGCGGAACTTAAGCGGCATCCGGATTCGCGTCCGCTGCGGATACTGCTCGCGTCGGTAGCGGCCGGGGAGGGCAAGTTCGATGTGGCGCGGCAGGAGTACCGCTGGCTCGCGGCCAAGGAACCGCAATCCGCGCAACCGTATTCGGCGCTCGGCGACCTCGACCGGCGCGAGGGGAAGATCGAAGAGGCGATCGCCAATCTCCAAAAAGCGACCGAAATAGCTCCGCGGGATCCCAAGACATGGAACGCCCTGGCGGTGCTCGAAAGCGACAACGGGAGGCCGCAGCAGGCGATCAAAGCCCTGGACCAGGAACTGGCGCTAGAGCCGAATAACGCAGCGGCGATGAACAACCTGGCGTTCAACCTCGCCGAAACCGGACAGGATCTGGATCGCGCGCGCTCTCTGGCCGAAACTGTCGTGAGGAAATTCCCCGCCGAACCCGGCGTGCTCGATACGCTGGGCTGGGTGTATGCCAAGCGAGGCCTGAATCAGAGCGCGATTCGGATCTTGAGTGCACTGGTAAAGAAATATCCTAAAGAACCCGCCTACCATTATCATCTGGGAGTCGTCTTGCTCAACGCCAAACAAGCGACTGCCGGCAAGCGGGAGTTACTGGCAGCGTTGTCGGAGCATCCCGCGGGCGTGTTGTCAGACGAGATTCAAGACCATCTGAAGCGTGTTCCCTGATTCCCCTCGCAGACGCCGCAGCCTTCGTTAACCGCGCGCCGGCGACCCGGAATCCGGCGCGAAATACAGCAGCAACATTGTTAAAATTCGAATAATCGGCGATAATATCCCCCCTAACAATTGACAGCACGGGTGCAGGCGCTATAAATTACCGGATGCGTAATGCTGTGGAGCTTCCGAATTTCCCATGCCTGAAAAAATTAACCCCGAGCGGCCCTGTTTCGATTGCGCGGACGATCCTATCGGCCGCCTGCGCCAGATGTTCGTGGATATCGTGCAGACGCGCCGGATCCGGCTGGGGCAACGGCCGGCGAAGCGTCCGGTATTTCTGAAGCCGCATGGAATCGTCCATGGACGTTTCGAGATTCTGCCCGATCTCGCGCAGGAGCTGCGAGTGGGCGTGTTTGCATCACAGGGGAGCTTGCGCGCCTGGGTGCGCTTTGCGAGCGATACGCTCCCCACGAATCCGGACCTGAAGACCACGTGCGGAATAGGGCTGAAACTTTTCGGCGTGCCCGGCCCGAAGTTGCTCGGCGACGGGGACACGCAGGATTTCCTGCTCCAGAACTTCGACGTCTTTTTCGTGGACACGGCGCGCGACATGTGCGAATTCACGGAAGCGGGCGTGGTGGGCGGCAATTACGAGCCGTATCTGCGAACGCATCCGGTCACGGCGCGTCTGCTGAAGGAAATGGAAAAGGTGGTGGCGAGCGTTCTCACCACGTCTTATTGGAGCGGGCTTCCGTATTCCTTCGGGAAAGACCGGTTTGTGAAATACAAGCTGGAGCCCGAACAACACGACGGCACGCAGCCGCCGAACGACCCGGACTACCTGGCCTCGGATCTGGCACGCCGCCTGAGCGAGCGGGAAGCACGGTTTCGATTCCTGGTCCAGTTCCGCACCGATCCGGCGAAGATGCCGCTCGATCAAGCAACCGTACGCTGGGAAGAGAGCGAAAGCAAACCGGTACACGTTGCCACGCTCATTCTGCTGCGTCAAGACGTCGACGCGCTGGGACAAGCCGGCTACGGCGAGAATCTGGCATTCAATCCCTGGCATTGCCTGGCCGAGCATCGGCCGCAGGGAAGTATTTCCGATGCGCGGCGGGTAGTGTATGCGGCGAGCGCCGAGGAGCGCCGCGACGCGAACGGAGTTCCCACGCGCGAACCGGGCGAACCGCGTCCGGCGCAAGCGCTGCCCGAGTTACGCGACAAATGCGTGGTGAAAGCGGCCATTTATCCCGGAATCGGCGTGGCGCGCGTCGGCAATAGCCAAGATGAGTTTTTTCTTGGGCCGGAAGTGGCGGATCCCAAACCCGAGCCGTGGGGGTTTTATCGCGATTCGGCCGGTTCGCTCAAGCGCCAGGGCGCGCGATTCCGGGTGTACGGGCTCAACGCGGAGGGCCAGGCTGTTTGTGAGCTCAACGCGTCCAATGCGCAGGTGCACTGGAAAGTGCATCTGGCGAACAAGAAGGCGGCCTGGTATCAGTTTCAGATGGCCCTCGACATTCCCGAGGCTGCCTCCGCGCTGCCATCGCTCTTGCGGAACTCGACCGTGTCGGATCGCGCGAGCCTGATCATCGATCCAGGCCCGCGGCACATCTCCGGGCGCAACACGCACGGCGGGCCGCCGCACACCTTCGATACCGGCAAATTCGTGAACACGCCGGTGTACCTGGGCGAACTGCGGACCGACGAGGAAGGCCGGCTGATCGTGCTGGGAGGGCGCGGTGTATCGGCTTCGTTCGATGGCTCGAAGGCCGTCACGTTCGCCAACAACGAAGGCTGGCACGATGACGTCTCCGACGGTCCGGTAACGGCCGAGGTGCATTACGAGGGGCAGAAGCTGGAAGTGATGCCGGCGTGGGTGGTGGTGGCGCCACCGGACTACGCGCCGCAACAGAAATCCGTGCGCACGATGTGGGACCTGATGCGCGACGTAGCCATCCAGGCCAATCTGATTCCCAAGCCGGGGCGTCCTTCCTTCGATCGCGACATCCGGCCCATCTTCGAGCGGCTCTCGAATCTGCAGTGGGTGAACAAGGGATACGCGGGCGCTTTCGGGTGGGGCGGGTGGAGGAATCTCTCGACGCCCAAATGGCTGGACCGGCTTTCGCGGAACGATCCGGCCGATCAGGAACTGCGGCAGACGATCGCGAACGAGTTTCGGGTGTTCGACCGCGACGCATGGGCGCCGCAGCCGCTGCCCTGGAACTACGGCGATGCGATGAACATTCCTCCGGTGGAATCGCCGCGCCAATACGCCAGCCTTACCGATACCCAACTGCGCATGCTCCAACAATGGGCCAAGGGAGATTTCGACTCCGATTACGATCCCCAGCGCGAGCCGCCGCGCCGCATCGAAGACGTGCCGGTGATCGACCAGCCTGCGATGCTGGACCGGGGATCGCTCGAATTCTGCCTCGCCGACGCGTTTCATCCGGGTTGTGAAATGACCTGGCCAATGAGATATACGCAAATGTACATGGGCCCCTTCCGGGTGATGCATGCGAAAGAGGGCTGGGTGGAACCCTATTCCTACGGCGCCGAACTGATTCCCGATACATTGATGCTGCCCAACGGCCCGATTCAAGGCGGCCAGCTGCCGGGCGGCATCACGCGCTGGATGGCCATCCCCTGGCAGACGGACACGGCCAGTTGCCGCTCCGGATACCAGGCGACGTACGATCCTTACGTGCCGACGTTCTGGCCGGCGCGCGTGCCGAACCAGGTGCTCGCGCACGCCAACTACGAGATCGTGATGGACAGGGGAAAGCCGCTCGCCGAACGGATGGCGGCGTTCGCGAATCGAGCCGCGTGGATTCGCCCGCTAGGCAGCAAAAGCTATACGGATCAGATCAACAATATGATCCAGCATTTCGGCCATATGGGCGTGGTGGAACAGCTTCCGGGGCCCGGAGATGCCGCATTCCCAACGGAAATGCAAGTAGAGAACCTGCCGCCGGAGACGCGGCGGCGGCTGGCGACGCTCGCGAAATCCGAGCACGGTGTGGAGCGCGAAGAATCGCCGTACGAGGCGGAGCGAATCGATCTGACGGGCATCGAGAAAGTGCACCGCTTTCCATACGGCCTGCGCCGCGGCTGATTGACATCGAGGTGCCCGAAACCAAGGTGATCGAAACCGAGGTATTGGTGGTGGGCGCGGGGCCCGCCGGCGCGACGGCCGCCTTGAATCTGGCGCCGACGCACAGCGTCCTGTTAGTGGATTGCCGGGACTTCGGTTCCACCTCGCCTGTGGTGGGGGAATCGCTTGCGCCCGCGGCTCGCGGGTTGTTTGCCGACATGGGGCTGCTCGAATCGTTTCTCGGCGAAGAGCATGTAGCGTGGTACGGGAATCGATCCGTGTGGGGCAGTGAAGACGCGGCGGAAACCGATTTCCTGCGTGATCCGGATGGATGCGGCTGGCATATCGACCGGGTGCGTTTCGATGCGTGGCTGCGCCGAATCGCGGCCGCGCGCGGCGCGGTGTTGCTCGCGCCGGCGCGAATACAGGATGTGGAAGCAGATCGGTCAGGCGCGGGTTGGTTCGCGACGCTGGCTGCGAACGGAGAATCGAGCATGCGGGCTCGCGCGCAAGTGCTGATCGACGCCTCGGGTAAGTTTGCCACGCTGGCCCGGCGATTGGGTGCACGCGAGGAGTCGCGGGAGCCGCGTATGGTCTGCGCGTGGCTGCACGGTGCCGTGCGCCAGGAAACGCCGGCCACGGCCGGCTTCACGCTGCTCGAGGCAGTGGAGGAGGGCTGGTGGTATAGCGCTCCGCTGCCGCAAGGCCGGCGCGTACTCGCGTTCCACACCGATCCCGATCTCCCTTCAGCACGCTCGGCGCGATCCCGGGAATCGCTTCTCGGGCGGAGCGCGGAGGCCCGAACATTAACAGCAGCGCTGAAAGAGTGTGGGTTTGCGAGCGACGCCGAAGTAAAACTCACGATTGCCAACGGCGGTGCGCTCGCTCCGGCGGCCGGCGACGGATGGTTCGCCGCCGGAGATGCGGCCATTCATTTCGATCCGTTGGCGTCGCAGGGCCTGCTCAATGCGCTGTTCACGGGATTAGCGTCGGCCGAAGCGGCGGATCGTTTGCTGCAGGGCGAAGAAGCCGAAGAGACCTCGGCGAGCTACGGGCGGCTGATCGGCGGAATTCGAAGCGCCTACGAATCGCGCCGGCAATGGTTCTACAGTCAGGAGGATCGTTGGCCAGATGCGCCGTTTTGGGCGCGGCGGCGGCGAGGGCGACAAGCCGCCGGGCTGCTTCAAACGGACCGGCCGGATAATCCAAAGTAAGGGGCGGCGGCCAACATGTGGCGGTCGTTGGTCCAGACCTCGCGCTCACCGGCTTCCTGCGCCGTGGTCAGGTGTACAGCGTCGGCGGTCCGCAGGAAGAGGTCTTGCGGAGCGGACAGCATGAGCGCGCTTGTCCTCCGCAGGAGGGTCTGGCTGACTGGAATGAGGTTCCACAACCGGTCTTCGACATGTTCGGAGAAGCGCGCGGCAAGATCGCGGGCATCGCTCGAGGAACTTGCGCCTTCCCGCAATCGCCGATGGAGTACGGCATGAAACTCCGCGAACGACCAGAGCGATGAATAGATGCCGTCCGATCTCCGGACTAGTTCTCGAACGCGGACCGACTTAGGTTCGTTGAAGTAGAACTTTGCGATGTACGACGTATCGAAGTACATAGCCGTTATCGATTCCGGTCGTCTTCGAGAATTTTCGCGCTGTCGCCCACTTGGTCCATTCGGTCCCAGATTTTCCGCATGGAAGCGAATATCCGAGCTTTCCGGTCTGCTCCGATGCGCTGAGGGCGTGAAATAGGGCGTAACTCCGCTACCGGCTCTCCACGCCGCTCGATCACGATTACGCCGCCTTCGGCTGCCTCGCGTACCAACTCTGACGTTCGAATATGGAGTTCGCGAACCGATGTCTTCCTCATTTGCTACATTGTAGCACCTCGCGGAGGAGGCCTACGGGGCACGAACGTCAGTGTAGGTGCTGGAGCGACTGCTCGTTCTCGACGCAGATCTCATCCACCAGGTCCGTATCCACCATGATGCGCTCCTGCAAGGTGACGCTCCACGGCTTGGTATAGGCCTTGGGATCGTCGACGGTGACCTGGATAATCAGGTGCCCGAAGTCCGGCCGCCGAATCTGTTCCCGCACCTTCGCGGCCTCGGTGACGACGCTACCGTTCCAATCGATCCACGTATCGTCATGCAGCCCGACGGTGTCGATGATAAGCGTATCCCCCGACCACTTGCCCGACGAGTAGCCCTGCCATGAGGGGTCCGGATCTTTAGGTAACGGCCGGGCATCCGTGAACACCTGGCGATAAGCTGCATTCATTTCATCGAGCACCACCAGAAGGTTCGGCGTGTGGACGAACTTCAGCAGATGCGGCATGCCGTACGCGCGGATAAAATTGTCGGGCAAGCACCGGATGTGGGGGTCCTCGATCGCGTCGTTGCCGGTGCGATGTTTCACCAGCGCCCGAAGCCAAGGTTGATAAGGCAGGCCGCCGGGAAGATCGACACCGAGGTTGCCCATCTGGCGCGAACCGACGATGGCTGTGGGGTCGCCGGGGGTCTGCGCGAGCGGATAACTTTGTGGATCGTGCGGAGCCGGCAGGTCCTTGGGACTCGACAAGCCATGCGAGCGGCGATCATAGGGTTCGCCCGTAGTCCAGACTCCGGAAAAGTCGGGTTTGCCGTCCGCCATGCGAGGCGCGGGGGCGAACATGTTCACTTCGCCGTCAGGCTTGCGAGGCACACCGGCGGTGGGATAATGCAGCCACTGAGCGTTCAGCGACGTGCCGAGAATCAGGAGCGCGAAAGTGAGGAGCGGACGCGGCATTGGGGTAAGAATACACCAATCCGAGGCGATCCGGCGCGGTGCGCACCCCGGCTTTTGTCCCGCGGGGAACTGTGATAGCGTCGCGAAGGAGCGATGAGAACTGGCGGAAATTTATTGCTTCTTTTGGCCGTGAGCGTGGCCATTTCCATCCTTCCAGCTCAAGGGCCTGATGTTCCTGCCGGGCAGACCGCGGCCGGAGGAAAGATGGCGTTCGAGGTGGCCTCAGTCAGGCTTGCCAAGCCCGGCGCATTTACGCAACCGACTTTTTTTCTGGACCTCGGCACTGCGAAACCTCCGGGCGGCCATTTCTCCGATAGCTTCCCGCTGTGGGGTTACATTGGATTCGCGTACAAGCTCGATCTGGATCGTTCGCAGGAAATGTTGCGTGCACAACTTCCAAAATGGGCGGGCGAAAACTACGTGATCGACGCGAAAGCGGATGGCAATCCCACCAAGGATCAGATGCGCCTGATGATGCAGTCTCTGCTGGCCGACCGCTTCAAGCTGAAGGTTCATTTCGAAGCTAAGGAAGCCCCCGTGTTCGGTCTAAGGCTCGCTGAGGCCGGTAAACTCGGGCCGAAGCTGCTTCCGCATTCCGAAGGACCGCCCTGTCCGGATTCATTTGAAATGTTCAAACTGGCGCCCACGGGCCCCCTTCCTCCGCCTCCGAAAGCCGATGATGTGTGGCCGCCGCAGTGCGGGACTTCCGCCCTATTCGCTGCAACTCCAGTCGCCACTCGGATCGGGGCTCGGGACACGACTATGGATCTGCTCGCCCTGGATATTTACCACTACGGGTCTCGCTTCTACGGGGAAGTGGACAAGCCTGTGATTGATCAGACGGGCCTCAAAGGAGCATTCGATTTCAGCTTGGAGCTTCCGGGCGGGATGTTTTCCCCTTCTTTCGTTCCGAAGACGCCCAATCCGAACCCGGATGTTCCGACGGCACCCACAGGTACTCCTTTTCTAGATGCCGTGCGCAAGCAGCTGGGGCTGAAGCTGGTGCGGTCGAGGGGCAAGATACGAACCTTGATTATCGATCACGTCGAGAAACCCTCGGAGAATTAGCGGCCGGAATCGGGCGATCCGGATCTGCAGCCGGCTTACTCCACGCCGTACCCCATGCGCTCGATTCGCTCTTTGGTTTCCCTGTCCAAGCTCTCCATGAATTGCCGGAAGCAGGGCACCTGGTCTTTCATCGCCAGATAGCCGTACGCTTGGGTCTTCGGAGGAGGCACGATCCAACGCTCCAGTTCGTCAGCGAGCGACATCAGTTCCAGGACTTTCGAAAATTCCCGCCGCGGATCGGCGATGAGGTCCTCAAGCCGTAGCGGGAGCGTGGCCTCTTCGAGATGAAGTTCGGTTTCTTCGACGAACTCGGAGAAGGAAAGAAATCGCGGACCGGGCTCGGAAGCGAAGAACCCGGGATCGCCCTGCGCGAAAGCGAGGAATTCCTGGAAGTTTTCTTCCAACGCGGCGCACAACTCGCTCGGATCTTTGTAAACCTGACGGATTCCCGAGATCCACTCGTTGTCCCTCAAATAGGATCGCCACCAGACCCAGTTCGTCAGCAGCGAATCGAGCGGATGACGATAGATGAAAATCGACTGCGCGAATCCGGCACTGACGGCCGCGGAAATCTCTCGCATCACAGCGGGAAGAGCCTGGTCGCGGGACGGATATTTGATGGTCGCGTGGCCGCTATAGATCATCGGCGTGGGGCCGGGGTGTAAATGGATGGCGTCCCTGAAGTATTTGGTTCGGTCACCGAGGTTCTGCAGCAGCACCTGGTTCAAATAGCGCCGCCCGGTTCCGAATAGCCCGAGGATATAAGTGGTCCGCTCCTTGCCGCGGGAAGGGGCTGCCGGATCCTCCGCGCGCGGGGCGCCGAGCTGGCGCTCCAGGAACTCAATTCGCCGTTGGAGCGACTCGCGAGTCTCCCGGCTACTTTGTTCGACATCCTTCAGGCGTGCCTGGAGCGCAAGCATGTCGAGGGACAGTTGCTCAACAGACAGAGCGGTGTGGAGCGCGTCTTCGGTGAAAGTTTTATTCGTGGAAAGATAATCGGCCGCCCGGACGGCGCCCTGCACCGAGCGCGTCAGGGCCGCGTGAAAATCGTGCAAGGGACGCGTATACCAATTCAACGACCGCACCAAAAGCCGCTTCAGCGCTTGAATGGCATCGTTGTGCAATCCGGGCGGGCGGGGATTCACCGTCCCCACGCGCTTTCGAAGCCATTCCAGGTCGGATGCCGCCTGGCGTGCCTCACCGAGGCCAACAAGATGCCAGCAGCCATCCTCGGTATCGTAGGCGAAGTTCGCTTCCCTCATGTAATAGAGAGCCCATTCCACGGCCGGCAGCGGCGGCGCGGTGTTGACATCCTGCAGCAGCAGCGCGGCGATGTTCCTGGGCGTAATGGGCAGGTCTTGCTTGACGAACTCCATCAGACAGATGGCCTTGGCCACGCGGCTCGCCATCGAATGATACACGTCATCCCAATCGAGGAGGCGGCGAATTTCCAGAATATGCTTGTGCGTTTCGACCGGGATGGTCTCTTTCAGCAGGTCGTAAATCCGGTCGATCGTGACTAGGCTTCCTACCGGCTGATCGAGAAACCTGGTTCGCTCGGACACAAGCATCGCGCACACCTGCTGGCCCACATCCAGGATGTCGGTTTTGCTACCCGGCGCCCGGTCGCGGCAGCTCCGGATACCGGCCGAGATCTCCATGGACAACTCGATCCAGTGAGGAAGATACGGATAGAAGCGAACGAACTCCTCTTCGTCGAGTGTGTTGAAGCGCGAGCACCTTTCGAGCTTCACGTTGTCTTTGAGCGCCGCGCCGTCATCGCGGAATAAATCCTGCAGCGTGCACACGCCGAGAGGATTTTTCCGCAGCACGCGATCGGCGACCATCCGGGCGAGCTCCGCCGGCGGTAAATCGATCTCGCGCAGGCCGCTCCCGGCCGGATCGGGATCGGAGAAATCACGGTCCAACAGGCTGGCGATCCTGTCCCAGGTTCGATGTTTGCCGGATTTCAGGCGAGAGCGGCTCAACTTGTTGGCGGTCCGATTGGAAACCGATTGTAATCGATCTGTAGCGGTGTCTGCAATATAGAAAACCCGGTTCAGCGGCAGAAGTTACAGGCCTTCGCAAGGCACCTCAACTCCGGTCCTCACGAGTCAGGGTACGAGGTAGGGTAAGGTTGACTCCGGCCGCGAAATCATAATGATGATGCCATGCGTGATTTTGTGATATTACTCATCATCAAGAATGATAGACGGGCGGGTCCAAAATAGCCATAAAAAGGGAGCAAAGGTGACAAGAACTGCCCTTCTCAAGTTGGGAGTGCTATTGGTTTTTGTTGTAGCTACGGTGGGTTCGCTTGATACCAGCGGTCAACTGAGCGCTAATGTCCGCAGCCCCGGATATTCCGTGCTTTCGAAAGGGCGCGGCGGAATGAAGGTCGAAGGCGTGGTGTATACAAGGGAGACGTCACCTATCCGTTCTGGTCCCACCCGATCCCGAAATTTATTTCGAATCAAGGTGGCACGACCCCCGCGGACCTGAGTTACGTGGCGACGCTGCCCCTGGGCGGATACTCCTTCGAGCCGCACGGATCGGTGGGTCATTACACGGGACAGGATGGTCCGCAATAGTCGGCTGAAGAAGTGATTTGGAGCCTGCCCAATGGACTTCAGGGATATGCTTTGTTCGGCGCCTGGAATCAGCGCCGCGTGGACGCGGCTTTCCCGCGACGAGGCCGCGGCGATGCGATCACAACTGTGATCGCATCTAAACGCACCGTCGGTATGTGTTCACCGAGCATGGAGCGCTGATGCTGTCCTCCGTGCTCAAAAGCGAGCGCGCGGTCAAGATGGGAATCTAGCAGCAGCGTCAGGGAAAACAGATCCGGCAGAGTTTCGTGGTTTTGGGAAAACTGCTGCAACCGCCGAAGGAGTTGGCGGCGGACAAACCGAAACGGACTTTCGGATTCAAGACAGGCGGATTCAAGGCGCGCTAAAAGGCCGCGGCGATGCGATCACAAATTGTGATCGCATCCGTTAGCGATAGCCCGCGGCTTGCAGTTCGAATAGCTCCGCATAGCGTCCGCCGAGAGCAACCAATTGCCGGTGCGTGCCCTGCTCGATCAATTCACCGTCGGCCAAAACGAGAATGCGGTCCGCCATGCGCACCGTCGAGAAGCGATGCGAGATGAGCACGGCCATGCGATCACGCGTCAGATCGGCGAAGCGCAGAAACACTTCGTACTCGGCGCGAGCATCCAGGCTGGCGGTGGGCTCATCCAGAATCAGCACCTGCGCGTCGCGCATATAGGCGCGGGCCAGCGCCACTTTCTGCCATTGCCCGGCCGAGAGATCGACGCCGTTTTCAAAACGGCGGCCGAGCATCTGATCGTAGCCGTGCTTGAATTGGCCAATCAACATATCCGCGAGGCTCTTCTCGGCGGCCTTTTCGATTCTCGGCCGATTGGAGATCTCCTCGATGCGGCCAAAACCGATGTTCTCGCGGACCAGCATGTCGTAGCGCATGTAATCTTGAAAAATGACACCGATTTCGCCGCGCAGGCTGTCGACGTCGTACTCGCGCAGGTCGACGCCATCCAGCAGGATCGCGCCGCCCGTGGGATCGTAAAGGCGCGCCAACAGCTTCACCAGCGTGGTCTTTCCGGCTCCGTTTTCCCCGATCAGCGCGATGCGTTCGCCCGCCTCGAAGCGGAAGCTCACGTCGCGCAAGACCTGGCGTTCGGAGCCCGGATAAGCGAAAGACACGTTGCGAAATTCAAACCCAGAACGAATGGGACGTGGAGCGGGCAGAGCATTGGGCGCCGAGACAATGCCGGGCTGGGTCTCGAAGAAATCGAAGAGATCCTTGATGTAGAGCGCCTGTTCGGCGATGTTGTTGAGGCTTGAAAACAGGGTTTCGATCAGGGAGCGAGAGCGGGAGAAGGCGCCCGCCACGAATGTAAGGCTGCCTACGGTCATCGCCCCGGCCATGGTCCGGATCAGGATCAGAACGTAGGCGCCGTAGTAGCCGGCGGTCGGTAGCAGATTCAAAAGCGAACCGGTGAGAGCACGTTTGATGGCGAGGGCTTTGTTCTCCTCGTAAAAGCGATCGAACAGCGCGCGGGAACGGTCGGCCAGGTGCTGTCCGAGGCCGAAGATCTTCACCTCTTTCGCGCTTTGATTGCTGGCGCCGAGCAGGCGCAGATAATCCAGTTCGCGGCGCTCGGGGGTCCAGCGATAGAGTATCGAGTAGGCCAGCATGGCGAAACGGGTCTCACCCAGGAATGCGGGAACGACGGCGGCCACTAACAGCAACAAAAACCAGGGCGAAAACGACACGACCGCAGCCAGTAGGGATAGCAAAGTGATGAACTGCTGGCCCATGCCCGCAATGATGCCGAGCATTCCCAACCGTGCCGTGGTCTGGCGCCGCGCCCGCTCCAGTTTGTCGTAAAACACTGGATCTTCGAATGAAACCAGGTCCATGCGATTGGCGTGTTCCATGAGCCGCAGACTGATGTGGTTGGTGAACTTGTCGCCCAGCAGGCTGTCGGAAAGGTTTATCGCACGCGCCAGCAGGTCGCTCAGCACGACCAAAGCGATCTCGTAGGCCAGGAAGACCCAAATCTGGTGTGGGTCCGTTAGCCGGCCCCGCACGGCTCGTACGACCTGATCGATGATCAGCTTCCCCACCCAAAGCTGGCCGACCGGGATCAGAGCGGAGACCAGCCGCAAGACGACGGTTGCGGCCGTGAGAGCGGGGCCGGTATTCCAAACCATGCGCAGCAGCGGCGGCACGTTGCGCAGAGCCTTCAGACGCTCGGACCAGGTAGCGGGAGCGTCGGTTGACCTGCCAGGAGCCGGATGGGGATGTGGAGGAACCAAATCTCAGTGTAACGCCGGGGAGAGGCTTCAGAAGCTCAGAACGGGGCCCTGAGGGGCCCCATTCGACACCATCTGCCTGCTTTGACAGGCCCCTCGCTCTCGCAAGGGCGATGTATGGGAGAATCAGATTCGACGGAAACGCAACCGTCAAAACCTGTTTGTGATTCAGATCATAGGGCCTGCCAGCTTGTGAGTCAAGCGAAAATCCAGAAGTTGTCAGGTTGGCGGCAAGCCTCTGAGCCGCAAGAATTTGCAAGGCGGTTCCGTTTTGGAAATCCTGTGGAAGAATTTGTGGAATCCCGGCAGCGGACTAGGGGTTTGGTTTCTAAGGTAGAGAAATGCGGGGAGTTATTTGCCCTCGAGATGCAGTGTGATGAGCGACCCTTCAGCAGCCGAATAGCCAAACTTGCGCGCCAGGCGCAGGCTGCCGCCTACTGCCAGGCCGGAGATGAGGCAGAACACCAAAAGCAGGCCGGCCAGGCTCAGGATCGATAAGATCATCTTGCCAGCACTTTCGGGTTTCAGCTCGAGCGGTTTGTCGGGTGGCTTCTCGTTCTCTTCCACGACTCCCTCGTATTCGATGGCCTCTAGCAGTTGGCTATTGGCTGGCGAGGCTCCGATCGCCACGACGACCAGAGGGCCGGTGCGTTTGACGGCGGCGTTCTCAATCTTCTGAAACTGCGGAAGTTGTTGGCGAGCCAGGGATGGTGTAGCAAACGAGAACACGGCCAAAGTGGTTTGGCCGCCCGCCCCCCGGTAGTGTGCAATTTCGCCTTCGGTGCTGAAGTCGAATTTGACGGCGGAAGCGGGAATTTCAGGCGCCGCGGCAGCCAGGCTGGCCGGGCCGAGAATATAGCGCTCGGAATGTGGAATCAGGCCTTTGGATGGGAAATAGTCGCTCAGGTTGGGGACGGAGGCGTGGGAAACGTGGGGGAGGGAGGCACCAGCGAGTGCGGCGACATTTTTCGGACATTTGCCTTCACACGTAACCAGATAATTGCCTACGCGGATGGCGCGTGCGTCGGCGAGAGCGGCGGCGTAGGCACCGGTGGGGTCTTTGAACTGGAACGCGGTGAGCTGGAAATTACCGTAATCGGCCTTCTCGGCCGCTTCGAAGCCATATTCATCGGCTTGAGCCGGGGCAGCGGGTGGGGAGACCGCGAAAGCTGATTTGAGCTGGGAATCGCCGAGCTTCGGCGGCCAAATCGCGCCGGAGGCCGAGGCCATGAAGGCCAGGGCTGCAATCAGGCTCCGTGGCATTTCTTGTATTTTTTGCCGCTACCGCAGGGGCAAGGATCGTTGCGGCCGGCTTTCTTGTCTGAGACGGCCTGTTTTTTCTCGGTCGCCGTGCCGCTGCCGCCGACGAACTGGAGCTCGGCGATTTCCTTGTCTTTTTTGCGATG
>JASHQT010000488.1 GCA_030039005.1 Bryobacteraceae bacterium | reverse complement strand
GCATTTTCGCCGCACGTGTGGCGAGGAAGCGCTGCAAGTTTTTCGTGACCGGATGCGGCACGAAACTGGATTTTGGTTGAAGGTGCGGCTGTGGCTGGATCTGCTGACCGATCTGGCGGCATCGCTCCCGCGTGAATACGGCCGTGTGGCCGATCCGCAGCCGGTGGAAACCGCGCCTTACTTCCGCCTGCTCGCGAACGAATCGCCGCGCCGAAGCCCTTTCGTTTTCGGAGCGATTATTTCCCTGATCACGCTGAGCGCGCTGCCGTTCCTGATGAGCCATTCCGGCGGCTACGGAAATGCGAGCGGATTAGCGCTGGAACCGCTGCGAATCGCCGATACCCCTCCGCCCGAGAGCGCACCGCATCCGCAACGGGCGGACATCAAAGAAGTGATCGCCGAAATTGCGGCCACGCTGAAAGAAAATTACATTGACGCCGAGGTCGCGCAGAGGATGGCCGAAGCCTTGGCCGCGCACCAAAAGGCCGGCGATTACAGGATGGTTCGGGACACATCGGCCTTCGCCGATCTGCTGACGGCGCATTTGCAGGCAGTGAGCCACGATTTTCATTTGTGGGTGGAAGACATGCCGCTGCCCGCCGGCTCAGCCGCGGAATCATCGCCCGAGGTGATCGCCCGTTTCCGCAGGGAAATGCAGCTAACGAACTGCACGTTCGAAACAGTGGAACTGCTGCCGCACGATATCGGCTACTTGAAGCTGAATTCGTTTCCTTCACTATCGTTTTGCGGGTCCATCGCAGCCGCCTCGATGGCGAAGCTCAATGCTGCCGGTGCGATTATCTTCGATCTGCGCTACAACCGCGGTGGCTCACTGGAGATGGTGGCGTTACTCGAGAGCTACCTTTTCGCGCAGCCCACGCGGCTGGACGACATTTATAACCGCGCGGAAGGTTCGACGCGCCAGATCTGGACGGCGCCGGTTCCGGGCAACCGGCTCGCCGATAGGCCGGCCTACGTTCTGGTCTCGCGCGGGACGGTTTCCGGCGCGGAGCAATTCGCCTACGATTTGCAAGCGCTGAAGCGCGCCACTATCGTGGGGGAAACCACGGCGGGGGCAGGCCACATTGCGCGTGCGTTTCGCATCGGCGATTTTTTTACGGCCGTCGTACCCGTCGCCAAACCGATCAATCCGATTACGAAAAAAAATTGGGAAGCAACTGGCGTGCTGCCGGACGTGCACGCCCGTCCAGAGGATGCACTGGCAATCGCGCAACGGCTGGCCGAGACGCCGAAATAGGGGCCATCTATGCACAACCCGACACCGCGCTTTTGCGTGTGGGTGCTTTTCGCGGGCGCGGGTCTGCTGCCGGCCCAGGAGGCTCCGGATTCCTCGCCGCATACAGTGAAGTTCGTTAGCGTGACGGCGGCGGTCAAACTGGAGGTCCTCGATTGGGGCGGCACGGGCCGGCCCCTGATCCTTCTTGCCGGCATGGGAAATACGGCGCACATCTTCGACACCTTCGCGCCCAGATTTTCTCCGCGGTATCACGTCCGGGGGATCACCCGTCGAGGATTCGGCGCGTCTAGCCGGCCCGCACCTACGGTCGCGAACTATTCGGCTACGCGTTTAGGCGACGACGTGTTAGCCGTCATGGAGTCCCTCGACATTCACCGTCCGGTTCTCATCGGCCATTCCCTGGCCGGCGAGGAGCTGAGCTCGGTCGGGAGCCGTCATCCGGAGAAAGTGGCCGGATTGATTTATCTTGACGCCGGGTATGGCTACGCGTTCTACGACCGCGCTAAGGGCGACGTGTGGCTCGACATGATCGATTTGAGGAAGTGCATCGATCAACTCCAGTCGGGCGCCGAAGCCGATCGTAAGCAGCTTTGGCGCGACATGTTGACCGACGTGACGCACCTAAACGGGGCATTGGACGAAATTACCCGGCAAACAGCTTCCATGCCGGATTTGCCATCGCCGCCGCCAATTGCGCGAGCCATCCAGTTCGGCGGTGAAAAATATACCCACATCCCGGTTCCCGTACTCGCGATATTCGCTCTTCCGGACGAAGCGCCGCCGGCGAGCGTCGCCGCTCACGCCGTGGAGCAAGCTGACGCATTCCAGGCCGGCCTGCCATCGGCCCGGGTGGTGCGCTGGAAAAACGCCGGTCACTATTTATTTCGCTCGCGTCCGGCGGATGTCTGGCGCGAGATGGACGCTTTTCTCCAGCAGCTCCAGTGACGGCGAAGCCGGGCGGCGCCCCCCGCGCAGCCCCGCCGAAAGAACGCCTAAAGAACGGCCTCTCAATCCGATAAGAAAACCAAGGGAGGCAACAGCACCAGGTGTTAGACGTTCTGATCGTGGACGACTCGGCCGCTATCCGCAAGATCCTGCAGCGCGTGTTGCGGCAGACCGAAATTCCGATCGGCTCGGTGTACGAGGCGGGCGACGGCGTGGAAGCGCTCGAAACACTGCGCCGGCAAAGCATCGGGCTGGTGCTATCGGACATTAACATGCCCAACATGGATGGCCTGGAATTCCTGACCAAAATGCGGGCCGAGCAAACCTGGCATGCGATTCCGGTATTGATGGTGTCGACGGAGGGCACGCAGGCCAAGGTTTTGGAAGCGGTCGAGCGGGGGGCCTCCGGATACGTGCGCAAGCCCTTCACCGCCGAGCAGATCAAGGAGAAGCTGGTGGGCTTGATCTAAGCGGCCGAAGGGCATCCACGCAGAGGGGAAACTGATGACAACCGATACACAAGCGGAACAACCGCTTTCCGAGGACGAACTGGTGCAGGCGATCCGCAGGGCTACCGACGACGTGTTTTCGACGATGCTAAACCTGAGCGTGTCGGCCGGCGAAGTATTTTTCGAAAAGGAAGAGGCGGTTCCGAGCTCGGGCGTGGTTTCGCTCATTGGACTTGCCGGGTCGTGGGTGGGCTCGGGGAGCTTGGCCTGCTCGGCCGGCTGTGCGGCCAAGATCGCCTCGGCGCTACTGGGGACCCCTTATACGGCGATCGACGAAGACGTGCTGGACGCCGTGGCCGAGGTGACCAACATGATCATCGGCAACGTCAAAACCGCTCTCGAAACCCGGCTGGGCGCGATGGGGTTGAGCACTCCGACCGTGATCTACGGCCGCAACTTTCAGACGCGTTCGACCGGCAATCAAAAGTGGACCGTGGTGCCGTTCGATCTGGGGGAAGACCGGATGTGCGTGCAGGTGTGCATCGCGCCCAACGACGAGTCCAGCAAGAAGACCACCCGCACCGGCTTTCCGGTTCCCCATCTGGTGCGCCAGTAGTTGCGGATTCAGAGTGCGGGCAGTCGAGCGCGGGCTTTCAAGAGGGAGACGAGATGAGCGTGGAGTCTGAGCAGAAATCCGCCGGGGCCGGGACAGGGGCCGGCGGCGGCTCCGCTAATCCTTTGGCCAGCGATCCGGAGCTGATCGGCGATTTCATCGTCGAGTCGCGCGAGCATCTCACCAGCATCGAGCTGCAACTGCTGACGCTCGATCAGGACCCCGCCAATGCCGAGGCGATTCACGCCATCTTCCGTGGCTTTCACACCATCAAGGGCATGGCGGGATTTCTCGACCTGAATGCCGTGCGCGACCTGGCGCACGAAGTCGAGACGGTGCTCGATCTGGCGCGCAATTCCAAGCTCGCCATTACGCCGGCGATCGTGGATCGGATTCTCGAAAGCAAGGATTATCTGAACGTGTGGATGTCGGAACTGGACGCCATGCTGCAGAGCGGCAAGACGCCCGCGGCTCCGGAGGCGGAAAACCTGCTGGCCGCCATCCGCGGCCTGGTGTCGGGAGAGACTCCCGCCGTTCCGCAGGTGACCGAACCGGCCCCCGCGCTGGCTGCGCCGGCGACGCCCGGGTTGGCAGAGCTCGCGCGCGAAGTGGCATCGCCACAGACACATTCCGAGACAGCGGCCGCCGAGACACCGGCCGAGGCCGCCGAGCCCGCCAAGGCGGCCGAAGCCAAGGCTTCCGGACCGCGTTCCATCAAGGTGGAGACGGCCAAGCTCGACTACCTGGTGGACATGGTGGGCGAGATGGTGATCTCGCAGTCGCTGGTGCGCCATGATCCCGATCTCGCGGCCGGCGTGAAGCCCCGGCTGCAGCGCAATCTTTCGCAACTGGCGCGCATCACCGACGATATCCAGCGCACCGCCATGTCGATGCGCATGATCCCGATCGGGCAGTTGTTCCAAAAAACCTCGCGGCTGGTGCGGGACCTCTCGCGCAAGGCGGCCAAGCAGGTGGAGCTCGATCTGGCCGGCGAAGAAACCGAACTCGACCGCAACATTGTCGAGGAGTTGGCCGATCCGCTGATGCACATGGTGCGCAACTCGGTGGACCACGGCATCGAAACGCCCGCCGAGCGCGTGGCCGCGGGCAAGCCGGCGCTCGCGCACGTGCGGCTGAAAGCGGGCCACCAAGCCGGCCACATCGTGATTGAAGTGTCCGACGACGGGCGGGGCCTGGCGCGGGACAAGATTCTGCGCAAGGCGCGCGACAAGGGGCTCATCCCGGCCGGCGCCGAGCTGGCCGAAAACGAGATCTTCGCGCTGATCTTTCAGCCCGGTTTTTCGACCGCCGACAAAATCACCGACGTCAGCGGGCGCGGCGTGGGCATGGACGTGGTGCGCAAACAGGTGCAGAAGCTGCGTGGCCGCATCGACGTGCTCTCCCAACCGGGCCAAGGCACCACCTTTCTGCTGAAGCTGCCGTTGACGCTCGCCATCATCGACGGGCTGGTAGTGGGGGTGGGCGATCAGCGCTACATCGTCCCGCTGTTTGCGGTGCGCGAAATGCTGCAGCCGTCCGAAGAAGCCATCTCCACCATCCATGGGCGCCAGGAAATGGCCATGGTACGCGGCACGCTGCTGCCGGTGATCCGGCTGCACCAGCGTTTTCATGTCACGCCCCAGCGCCAGCATCCCTGGGAGAGCCTGCTGATTGTCGCGGAAAGCGGAACCAAGCTGTTCTGCCTGATGGTGGACGAGCTGATCGGCAAGCAGGAGGTAGTGATCAAGAGCTTGGGCGAAGGCATGCGCAACATTCCCGGCGTCGCGGGCGGCGCGATCCTGGGCGATGGCCGGGTGGGATTGATACTGGATCCCGAAGGGCTGTTCGGCGCGCGGAATGGAAGGGGCCATGGCGGCGAATGAGCTCGCCCGCCCGCCGGCGTCAGCGGCCGTTTTGCCGGCGGAAGTCCGGCTGACCCAGGCCGAGTTTCGCGAGATCGCCGACCTGGCCTACGACCGCTTCGGCCTGGATCTGAAGCGCGGCAAGGAGGCGCTGGTGGCCGCGCGGTTGGGAAAGAAGTTGCGCCAGCTCGGCTTCCGCACTTTCGCCGAATATCACCGCCACGTGCTGGCCGATTCGACCGGCGAAGCGTTGATCGAGCTGATCGATGCCCTGACCACCAATCACACCAGCTTTCTGCGCGAGCGCGCGCACTTTGAGTTTCTCGCACGCGCGGTGAACGAAGAGCTGCGCGAGGTTTCCGCGCTGCGCCTCTGGAGCGCGGCCTGTTCCTCGGGCGAAGAGCCCTATTCGATCGCCATGTGCCTGGCCGAGGCCCTCGCCCGGACGCCGGCGAAAAATGGGACGCGGCAGTTTCGCATTTTGGCCACCGACATTTCCACGCGCGTGCTGGCCCTCGCGCGGCGCGCCGTCTACCCGGCCGGCCGCTTTGACGACATCCCGGAAGCCTGGCGGCGGGCTTATCTGCTGCGGGGCCGTGGCGAATCGCAGGGGTTTTACAAGATCAAGCCGGAACTGGCGCAGACCGTCGAGTTCGCGCGCCTGAACCTGATCGAACCGTTCCCTGCGCGCGAGCCGTTTCAGGTGATCTTCTGCCGCAACGTGATGATGTATTTCGACAAGGCGACCCAGCAGAATATCGTCCAGCGTCTGGCCGGCTGCCTGGCGCGCGGAGGCTATCTTTTTGTGGGCCATTCCGAGTCGCTCACCGGCGTCGAGCACGGGCTGCAGTACGTGTGTCCGGCGGTGTACCGCCAGCAGAAACAGGAAAGTGGGGGTAGGCTCTGGCGGTGACATCGGTAATCGTGGGCATCTCCGACTGCAAAGCCACGCGCGACGCCGAGGCGGTGCTGGTGACCTACGCGCTCGGCTCCTGCATCGCGGTGGCGATGCACGATCCGGTGAGCAAGGCGACCGGTCTGCTGCATTACATGCTGCCCGAATCCGGGATCGACACGCAGAAGGCAGAAGAGAATCCCTATATGTTCGCCGATACGGGGATTCCACGTTTGATCGATGCGGTGAAAGCGGCGGGCGGCGACGGCAAGCGGGTGATCGTGCAACTGGCGGGCGGCGCGCAGGTGCTCGACAGCCAAGGGGTCTTTCAGATCGGCAAGCGCAACTACCTGGCGGCGCGGCGGATTTTGTGGAAAGCCGGGATCCTGATTGCGGGTGAAGCGGTGGGTGGAGAAGTATCGCGCACCACGCGCCTGGAGGTGGGGACCGGCCGGCTGTGGGTGCGCGAAGGCGGCGGCATAGAACGGGAGCTGGTCTCGAAACAGGATCCCCGGCGCCGCGCTTACACGGGCTAAGGGGGCGCGCAAGGATGGCAGGACGATGGAGACAGCACAGTTGAGAGCAAGGCGGGAGAGCGGGCGATGGCATATGTGGTCCTGATCGTGGACGATTCCCCGGTGATGCGAAGCTTCATCCGGCGGGTGTTATACCTGTCCGGGTTCGAAGTCGCCGAGTGCCTGGAAGCGAGCAACGGCGAGGAGGCCCTCGCGCAATTGCGCGCGCATGCGGTGGATGTGATTCTGACCGACATCAACATGCCCGTCATGAACGGGGAGGAGCTGATGCGCAGGCTTTGCGCCGCTGGCGTACTCAAGGCCACACCAGCGGTGGTGATTTCGACCGATGCCACCAACGAGCGCATCGTGCGCCTGATCGAGCTGGGCGCCCAGGGTTACATGTCGAAGCCGTTTACTCCGGAGGCCCTGCGCGAAGAACTGGAACGGGTATTAGGAGAACGAGATGTTTCGCGAACTTGAACGGGGGGAAGTCGAACGCCCCCACCGCCTGGATCAGGATGCGGAAGCGATCGCCACAGTCCGCCGTGTCACCGCGGAAGTGCTGGAGACGATGTTTTTCACCGAGGCCGAGGAGGCGCCTTGCGATCACATCTGGCTCGAGATTGCCTCCTGCGCGCAGATCCGCTTTGCCGGGTCGCATTTTGGGGAGATGCTGCTGGGCGTTTCGGTGGAAGCCACGGATCCGGTCGCGGCGTCTTTTCTGGGCATGAACCCTGCCGAGCTGACCGACGCTCTGCGCGGGCAGATGGTCGAGGAACTCGCCAATATTTTGTGCGGCGCGATGTTGAGCCAATTGTGGCCGGAATCGACGCTGGCGCTGTCCTCGCCGGAGCTGGTTCCCTGGCTGGCCTGGCCGCCCGAGGGCACGCTGCATTGCTGTTTCGCTACACCCGAGGGGCGGCTGGCGATTTCGATTCGATTGACGCCGCCCGCGGCGGGATGAGGCATGCCGACGGACCGCAAAATACGCGTGCTCGTTGTCGACGATTCGGCCATTGTCCGCAAAGTGCTAACGGAGGCGCTGGCCGCCGAACCCGACCTGGAGGTGGTCGGCACGGCGCCCGATCCCTATGTGGCGCGCGACAAGATCCTCAGCCTGCGCCCGGATGTGCTGACGCTGGACATCGAAATGCCGCGCATGGATGGCCTGACGTTTTTGAAGAAGCTAATGCGCATCCATCCGCTGCCGGTGATCGTGATCAGTTCGCTGGCACAATCCTCGAGCCAGGCGGCGCTCGACGCGCTGCAATGCGGCGCCGTCGATGTGCTGGCCAAGCCCGGCGGTCCTTATTCGGTCGGCGAGCTGAGGCAGGACCTGCCGCACAAGGTGCGGGCGGCGGCAAACGCTCGTCTGCGGCTGATTCAACCCCCGGTGCAATCGACGACGCAACCGCCGATACAGCCGCCTCGCGATACCCCGGCGCCGATCCTAGTGGCCAGCCCGAGCAGCTCCACCGTAATTGCAATTGGCGCTTCGACCGGCGGGACGGAGGCGCTGCGCGAGGTGCTTACCGGTTTGCCGGCGAACATGCCGGGGATCGTGATCGTGCAGCACATTCCTCCGGTGTTT
>JASHQT010000487.1 GCA_030039005.1 Bryobacteraceae bacterium | reverse complement strand
GCAGACGCTCACCGAAATCGCGGCCGAAATGTGGAACCACGCGCCTCGCATGGCGGCTGCCGGCGCAACGGCGGCGAAGCTCTCCGAGCGCCAGATGCGCGATCTGCTCAGCGCCTTCTGGGCCGCCAAGTTCTTCACCGATCAAGGCCGAGCGGCGGCGGGTGCTCGCGTCTTCGCGAGCAAGCATTGCACCGTGTGCCACAACGACGCTTCGAGCGGCGCGCCTCATCTGCCAGCCGCCTTGCCCGCGGGGAGCGAATTTTCGAGCGCCAGCATGATTTCCGTGCTGTGGCGCCACGGGCCGCGCATGCTGGAGCTCATGAAAACCAAGGGCGTCGAGTGGCCACGCTTCGACAGCCCGCGGATGGCCGATCTGATCGCCTATCTGAATTCCAACACCAATTCAACAAATCACTAGGAGGCTCTCCATGCGTACTATCCTCATCCTCTCCGCGCTCGCCGCCGCGGCTAGCGTTGTTCAGGCCGCCGATGCCGGCAAGGCCGCTTACGATAAATCCTGCAAGTCCTGCCACGGAGCTGACGGCACCGCGAATCCCGCGATCGCAAAAATGATGAAAGTCGACATGCGGAATTTACAATCCCCCGAAGTCCAGGCCGAAAGCGACGACGAAATGAAGAAGATCATCGTCGAAGGCAAAGGAAAAATGCGGCCCATGCCGGGCATGGCGGGTTCCGCTGGCGAGATCGTCGCTTACATGAGAAGCTTGAAAAAGTAACCAACCAAACCAAGGAGACGAATAGATGCGCCGCTTTATATTCACATTCGGTGTCGCGGCCTTGGCAGCCACCTCTGTCCAGGCTGCCAACCTCACCGCCGGCAAGGCTGCCTACGAGAAGTCCTGCAAGAGCTGCCACGGGGCCGATGGAACGGCCAACCCGGCAGTCGCCAAGATGATGAAGGTTGATATCAAAGACCTCAAATCGCCCGACGTGCAGGGGATGAGCGACGACGACTTGGCCAAAGTGATCACCGATGGCAAGGGCAAAATGAAGCCGGTGCTCGCCGCAGCCGGCTCGGCCGCCGACATCGTTGCCTATATACGAACGTTTAAAAGATAGCCCGCACGAGTATGCGTTAAGTAGCGCAAGGCTGCGCGAAGCGCCTCAGTGTCCTTACGTAGTGGCGCGCGTTGCTTGAAACTTTTGGCCTGGTATTGGGCGGTCATTTGCAGGTACTAAAGGTGGATTCTTACCCTCGTGGGTCGAATCCATCGAGGACCTGAAACCCAGAAAGGATCTGACAATGAAAGGCCAAGGCATCAAAGTAGAAGCCGTCATGGTAAGGGGCGTCCGATTCTGCTCTCCCGACACGAATCTGGCGACCGTCGCAAAAATCTTTTGGGAGCAAGGCTGCGGCGCGCTCCCGGTGGTGGAAAATGGCCGAGCTATCGGCATGATCACGGACCGGGATATCGCGATCGCGCTGGGCACCCGCAACGCCAAGGCCGGCGAAACCTTGGTGCGGGACGTCGCCCTGCCCAAAGTGTTCTTCTGCCTACCGCAGGATGACCTTCATACCGCTCTCACCACCATGCGCGCGCAGCAGGTGCGGCGCCTGCCCGTGGTGGACAATGAGGGCGTGCTGGTGGGAATTCTCAGCCTGGACGACATCGTCCTGTTCGCCGAGGAAAAGCCCGAAGCCGAACTGACCTACGCCGACGTCATCGATACGATGAAAGCGATCTACGAGCATCCCGAGATCGGCCGGGTGCTCGCCGTAGCGCAATAATCACCTGCCAATTCCAATCACTACCGGCCGCGCCGGCGGGGGCGCGGTCTTTTTTCGTGCGGCAGGGTATAATCTTTTCTAGTCTCCCCCCGGTTCGTGGATGCTCTGGGCACCGTCCGCCACCATTGTCTGTCTTAAGCCATCATGCCCATACGAGTCGCGCTGCATCACCGCACCTCATACCATTACGACCGGCTCGTGCGCCTGTCCCCCCAAACCGTCCGGCTCCGCCCGGCGCCGCATTGCCGCACGCCCGTCACCGCCTATTCGCTGAAGGTGGAACCCAAGCCTCACTTCCTCAACTGGCAGCAGGACCCACAAAGTAACTTCCTCGCTCGCGTCGTATTCCCGAATCCTGTCGAGTACTTTGCTGTGGACGTCGACCTGGTCGCGGAAATGACGGTAATCAATCCGTTCGACTTTTTCCTAGAGCCCTACGCGGAAAATTATCCTTTCTGTTACGAGCCCGCTCTCGAACACGAGCTCGCGCCGTTCCGCCAGGTTCGCCCGCCCGGTCCCAGGCTCGGCGGGTATCTCAAAACCATCGATCTCCGCGAGCGCCGCTCGATGGATTTTCTGGTAGATCTCAACCAGGATTTGCAACGCAAGATCAGCTACCTGATTCGCATGCAGCCGGGCGTGCAATCGAGCGAAGAAACGCTCACGCTATGCAGCGGCTCCTGCCGCGACAGCGCTTGGCTGCTGGTGGAAATCCTGCGGCATCTCGGTCTCGCCGCGCGCTTCGTCTCCGGTTATCTGATTCAGTTGAAGCCGGACCAGAAGCCGCTCCAAGGCCATCCCGGCCCCGATGAAGATTTCACCGATCTGCACGCCTGGACCGAAGTGTACCTACCCGGCGCAGGCTGGATCGGCCTCGACCCCACGTCGGGGCTGCTGGCCGGCGAAGGGCACCTGCCGCTGGCCGCGACGCCGGAACCCGGGTCTGCCGCGCCCATCACCGGCTCGGTGGATGACTGTGGGGTCGAGTTCTCGCATCACATGGCGGTGACCCGCGTTCATGAAGATCCTCGGGTCACGCTGCCCTATACCGAGGCGCAGTGGCAGCGCATCCAGGCGCTCGGAGGACGCATCGACCAGGACATTTGCACCAACGACATTCGTCTGACTATGGGCGGCGAACCGACCTTCGTTTCCATCGACAACATGGACGGCGCCGAGTGGAACACCGCCGCTCTCGGGCCCGAAAAGCGCCGGCTCGCCGAGCGTCTCCTGGACCGGCTGCGCAAGCGTTTCGCGCCGGGCGGCCTGCTGCACTACGGCCAGGGCAAATGGTATCCGGGCGAGCCGCTGCCGCGTTGGGCGCTCACCTGCTATTGGCGGGCCGACGGCGTTCCCCTGTGGCACAATCGCGCGCTGCTCGCCCACGAAGGATTATCCACGGACTTCGGGCCGCTCGAAGCCCAACACTTCGCCGAGACGCTGGCGCGGCGCTTGGGGGTCGATTCCGACTACGTCAATCCGGCTTTCGAAGATCCTCTCTACTATTTGCAAAAGGAGCGCGAGCTTCCCGTCAACGTCGATCCGGTGGACAACCGGCTGAGCGATCCCGGCGAGCGCGAGCGCCTGCGCCAGGTATTCGAGCGCGGCCTGGACCAGCCCACCGGGTTCGTGCTGCCGCTGCAGCGCGGCCCGGGACAGAACGGCCCCGAGTGGCAGACCGGCCTGTGGATGCTGCGCGGCCAGCACCTGTTCCTGATGCCCGGCGATTCGCCCGTCGGTTTGCGCCTTCCGCTGCCCAGCCTGCCGTGGGTGGCGCCGTCGGAAGCGCCGGTGAATTATCCAGTCGACCCGATGGTCAATCGCGCACCGTTGCCCATTCCGCCACGTTTCGCCCTCGCGGACGTTCCGCGCTTTCAATCGCGCAGGCCGGCTTCGTTGAATAATGGGCGGGATCGCAAGCCCAAGGAAGGCGAATCCGCGCCCTGGATCGTGCGCACGGCGCTGTGTGTCGAGCCGCGCGATGGCCGCCTGCACGTCTTCATGCCGCCGCTCCTGGTGGCCGAGGATTACATCGATCTGCTCGCCGCCATTGAAGACACGGCCGCGCATCTCGAAATGCCGGTGGTGATCGAAGGCTATCCGCCGCCTGAAGACCCGCGCCTGCGCCAGATCAAAGTGACGCCCGATCCCGGAGTCATCGAAGTGAACGTGCATCCGGCGGCCAATTGGCAGGAACTGGTCTCCCATACCACGGCTCTGTACGAAGACGCGCGCCAATCGAAACTGAGCGCCGAAAAATTCATGCTGGACGGCCGCCACACCGGCACTGGCGGCGGCAATCACTTCGTGCTCGGCGGCCCCACGGCTGCCGACAGCCCCTTCCTGCGCCGTCCGGATCTGCTGCGCAGCCTGATCGGCTACTGGCTGAATCATCCAGCGCTCTCATACGCCTTTTCGACCATCTTTATCGGCCCCACCAGCCAGGCGCCGCGCGTGGATGAAACGCGTGCTGACAGCCTGTATGAGCTCGAAATCGCGTTCGGCCTGATTCCGACGCCAGAAGAAGGCTCCGTTCCCGCATGGCTGGTGGACCGCATCTTCCGCCACATCCTGGTGGACGTCGCCGGCAACACGCATCGCGCCGAGTTCTGCATCGACAAGCTGTTTTCGCCCGATTCGGCCACCGGCCGCCTGGGCCTGCTCGAATTGCGAGGATTCGAGATGCCGCCGCACGCGCGCATGAGCCTGACCCAGCAGTTGCTGGTGCGCGGCCTCATTTCCTGGTTCTGGAAGGAGCCCTACACGCAGAGGCCGATTCACTGGGGCACGCGGCTGCACGATCAGTTCATGCTGCCGCATTTTATTGCACAGGATTTCCGCGACGTGCTGAGCGATCTGAACAATGCCGGCTATGCGTTCGAAGCCGAATGGTTCGCGCCGCATTTCGAGTTCCGCTACCCAGTGTTCGGACAGGCGCATCACTCGGGCATCGATATCGAGCTTCGGCAGGCAACCGAACCGTGGTACGTGCTGGGCGAGGAGGGCAGCGCCGGCGGCACGACGCGCTATGTGGATTCGTCCGTGGAGCGCCTGCAGGTGAAGGTGGCGGGCTTGATCGAGGGCCGCTATCTGATCGCCTGCAACGGCCGTCGCGTGCCGCTGCACTCCACGGGCATTCAAGGCGAATGGGTGGCGGGCGTGCGCTACCGCGCCTGGCAGCCTCCCTCCTGCCTGCATCCTACGATTCCCGTGCACGCGCCGCTGATCTTCGATGTGTTCGACACCTGGACCGGACGTTCCGTGGGCGGCTGCTCGTACCACGTCGCGCATCCGGGAGGCCGCAGTTTCGAAACCTTCCCGGTAAATGCGAACGAGGCCGAAGCGCGCCGTTCCGCGCGATTCTTTGCATTCGGGCACACGCCCGGGCCGCTGCGCACTCCACTCGCCGAAACCAATCCCGAGTTCCCGCTCACGCTCGATTTGCGGCGCCCCGCGCCCACCGGCGCGGACGGTCTGTTATGACGCCGTGGCGCACGTTCTTAACGTGCCGTGTTCGCACTCTTGCGAACACGGTGAAAGAGAGGTCCCTACGTCGCCATGAGTGGGGACGCGGCACGCCAGGGTGCGTGCGCCACGAAGCGCCGGACCTTGTGCAAAACTACAAAGATACACTCTACTGTTTTGGCGATTTTTGAATGACACGCAAGCTCTCAGCCGCGCAGAGGCACGTCGATCCGGTCTGGACATATGAAGCCACGCCCGGGTTCTACGATGAAATGCTCGCGCCCGATAAGCAGCTCCGTACGCACTGGCGCGCCCTGGCCGACACGCTCGGCTCGATGACGCACCAGGGCCTCGCCCGACGCTGGCGCGAGGGCCAGCGCGTAATCCACGACAACGGGATCACCTACAACGTCTACAGCGATCCGGAAAGCACGTCGCGCCCCTGGCCGCTCGATCCGCTGCCGCTGATGATGGACCCGGCTGAATGGAAACTGATCGAAGCCGCGGTGATCCAGCGCGCCACCCTGTTCAACGGCATCCTGGCCGATCTTTACGGGCCGCAGCGACTGTTGCGCGAGAAGATTATCCCCGCCGAATTAGTCTTTCCGAATCCGGCTTTTCTCCGCCCCTGCTGGGGCATCGAACCTCCGGGCGGCACGTTCTTGCACATGTACGCCGCGGACCTTGCGCGTTCGCCCGATGGCCAGTGGTGGGTGCTGGCGGATCGCACCCAAGCGCCTTCGGGCGCCGGCTATGCGCTCGAAAATCGCCTGGTCACCACGCGCGTGCTGCCCGACGTCTTCCGCGCGTCTCACGTGCGGAGGCTCGCCAATTTTTTCCAGAACTATCGTGACGCGCTGCTACGGCTGGTGCCGTCCCACCGCGAGAATCCGCGCATCGTGCTGCTCACGCCGGGTCCGTACAACGAAACCTACTTCGAGCACGCGTTTCTTGCCCGCTATTTGGGCTACACGCTGGTAGAGGGCGGCGATCTCACGGTGCGCGACAACCGCGTTTTCCTCAAGACGCTGGGCGGTCTGCTTCCCGTGGACGTGATCGTGCGGCGCCAGGACGATCAGTTCTGCGATCCGCTCGAGCTGCGGGCCGATTCCATGCTCGGCGTTCCCGCCCTGGTGCAGGCCGTGCGTTCGGGACACGTCGCTATCGCCAACGCGCTCGGATCGGGTTTGGCCGAATCGCCCGCTTACGCCGCGTTTCTCCCCAGCCTCAGCCGGCTGCTGCTCAATGAGGATCTGAAAATTCCGACCGTCGCCACCTGGTGGTGCGGGCAAAAGGAACCGCTCGCCTACGTGCTCGATCACCTCGGCGAGCTGGTGCTCAAGCCCACGTTCCCGGGCACGCGCGGCGACCCCATCTTCGGCTCGGCGCTCAGCGAAAAAGAGCGCGCGACCCTGCTGGACAAGGTTCGCGCCGAACCTGAGCGCTACGTGGCGCAGGAGCGCGTCGCACTTTCCACCGTTCCGGTATGGGCGGATGCTCCGAGTGACAGTCCGCTACACCCGCGCCACATGGTGGTGCGCGTCTATGCGGTGGCTGCGGGATCGAGCTATGCCGTCATGCCCGGCGGGCTCACGCGCGTCTCTACTTCGCTCGACAGCATGGTGGTTTCCATCCAGCGCGGTGGAGGCAGCAAGGACACGTGGGTGCTGGGCGATGGCCCCGCGCCTCCGTTCACGCTGCTGCGGCCCGCGACGCATCCGCTCGACGTCAGCCGCGCTACTTTCGATCTATCGAGCCGCGTTGCCGACAATCTGTTGTGGCTGGGCCGCTACACCGAGCGCGTGGAGGCAGCGGTGCGGATCACCCGCGCCATCCTCGCGCGCTTTTTTCAGGAAGAGGACTCTTCGCGCGCCGCCGGCTTGAACGCCGGACTCGAAATCCTGGCCGCGCTCGGCTACGTGACCGGCGAGAAGCCGGCCACTGCAGAACAGGAAGTGCTCGCGATGATTTATGACCCGGCCTTCTCCAACGGCCTGGTTTGGAGCATCCATCAAGTGCGACGCGTGGCGGCGCTGCTGCGCGACCGCATTTCCGTGGATGCCTGGCTTATCTTGAACCAGCTCGACCAGCAATTCTCCGCGCGGCCTCCCGCGGACGAATTTCGCATCAGCGCCGCGCAGGATCGCTTGAACCACGCCATCGTCACGCTCTCGGCCTTCGGCGGCTTGGTGATGGAGAGCATGACGCGCGGCGACGGCTGGCGCTTCCTGGATATCGGGCGAAGGCTGGAGCGCGCCGCGCAAATGACGTCCCTGCTGCGGCACGGCCTGGAATCGGACTCGCCCAGCGCCGGCGCGCTGGAAGCGATTCTGGAAATGGCCGACAGCTCGATCACGTATCGCTCGCGCTATCTTACGTCGCTCCAGACCGACCTGGTGCTGGATCTGCTGCTGGTGGACGAAGCCAATCCGCGATCCATCGCCTTCCAGTTGGCGCGTTTGAAGGAGCACGTGGACCAGTTGCCGGTGAGCCACGTTTCCATCCGCAGGCCGCTCGAAGCGCGACAGGCGCTGGCGTTGCTGACCGGGGTGCAGCTCGCCGACGTGCGGGAGTTGGGGCGAACCA
>JASHQT010000053.1 GCA_030039005.1 Bryobacteraceae bacterium | reverse complement strand
CCACGGCCTTGGCGGGATTTCGCATGCGGTCGTCGATGTCGGCGAGCAGCAGGTACGCATCGCCGTCTTTAGGTTCCAGGCGCGTGGCCGTGTTCAAGTCCTCGATCGCCTGCGGGTACTCAGTCATGAAAAAACGCACGCGCCCGCGATGAAAGAAATACTCGGCTGTGTCCGGTGCGGCTTGAATGGCCTCCGAGTAGGCAGCCTCGGCTTCCCGCCACTGGCTAGCCTCTTCCAGGCGCAGGCCCTCCTTATAGGACTTCTCCGCTTGTTTGGAGTCGGCTCCTAGGACGGCTGATGAAGCGCCCAGTGACAGGGCTGCCAGGACGAACCAACCACGACGGCAACTACACATGCAACAATTCCGTTTCGACTATATCAATAGACTATCAGGCTGAGAATCGGCCGAGCGCCTACGCTGCAATAGGTACGTCGCATCGGCGATTCTGGTGGCGAGCCTCTGTCAAGGGGAGTTGGACGATCGACACCCGGACAGGCCCCCGATGCGAGCGGCCCCTCGACTCTTACCTTACCGGGCGGCCGCGACCGCCGTGGGAAGCGTGATCAGCGAGAAGTGCGAGGCCATGCGGGCCAGGAAACTGTCGCGGTCCGACACGCTCACCCACTTGAGCATCGCCTCTTCGCCATCGTCGGAGAAGAACCCGACGCCCCCGCGGCTGATCCGGCCGTCCATCCAGGAGCTGATCAACTGCCCATTCACCGAGGTCAGGAAATGGTTCCCGCGTACGCTCATGCGGACTTTATAGTCGACACCGCGTTGGAGCGTCAAAGGAAGCGGCAACTCCACGCGCTCGCGCTCCCGCCCGTCCAGCACAACGAAGCGAACCAGGCCGGCGTTGGGCAGCGGCCCGGGTCCGGTAATCACCAGCTTGGTGCCGTAGTAATTATGCAGGTCCGCGGCGCGAAAAGCCCAGTCCACGCTCTTGCGGTCGATCTGGCCCAGGAACTCGAATTCGTAATTGGAAAGCGATGTGGAAGGTTTCCACAGCCGCAAGGACGCCGGGCGGACGTCACCCGATTCGACCTTCCAGTCCGAACCGATCGACCTTAGCCCTTCCCATCCGCCCAGCCCCGAATGGAAATCGTCGCGTAAGGTGGAAGCCGTTTGAGCCTGGATGAGATTCCCTAGCACTTGCCCGAACCCGACGCCCTGGTTGGCGTGCGGATTTGTATCGGGGAGCGCGGAAACTCCCTTCGGGGCGTGGCCAGCTGACGGAATGCGCGAGAGCGCCAGCACCAATACTACTGCGGTAATACCGACAAAAATCGTGGTTCCCAGGCCGGCGCGCCGATCCGGTTTATACTCTTTCTCATCGGAATTGACGGCGACTTCATACCCGTACAAATCCTCGGCCTCGCGAATTGCGCGGGCGGAGCTTTGACGATATTTCTGGCGATGTTGGGCGGAGCAAAAGTTCCGGTCCCGCATCCGGCGCAGCGGACCGATACTCTTCCTGCAATACAAGCAGGCTATAGAACTGGAACTCACGATGACCTAGTGTAACAACCGAACGTCCACATTGAAATGTACTAAGGCAAGAATGGCAGCGGAGGTGGGACTTCGGGCTGATCTGCCTAAGGAAACGACCTTAGAGAGTCTCGCCAATCCGCAAATTTTGTGAACATACACCACGCCATTGTACGTATGCTGGATTAGGGTGTTCAACCAATGTTGATTGGCTCCAAATTTCTGGCGCCCGCGCGCGCCTCGAGCGGGCTTTGCGCTCTGGCCGCCGGCTCGATTCTATTAATCTCCTGCGGTCCGGACTTTGGTCCCCCGGGCCCCGAACGCACCGAAACACGCAGCATCCCCTTGGATCAGTCCGAGGAGGTTCGCGTCGACTTAAGAATGGGAGCCGGAGAGTTGCGCGTCCACGGCGGCTCGGACAACTTGATGGATGGCCGCTTCACCTACAACCGGCTGCGGCTGCGTCCGGAAATCTCTTACAATACCGGCGGTTTCCGCGGTCATCTGGAAGTGGAAGAGCCAGGCCATGTGGGCGGATCCACCCGCCGATACGAGTGGGACCTCAGTTTCAACGATCACAAGCCGCTGGATATTGACGTGAAATGCGGCGCGGGCGAATCGCACCTGGATCTGGAGGACCTTACGTTGCGGCGCGTGAATATCGAAATGGGCGTGGGCGAGCTGAAAATGGACTTGCGCGGCCAGCCCAAACAAGATTATTCGGTGCACATTCACGGCGGAATCGGGGAAGCGACGGTCTATCTGCCCCGCGGAACGGGAATTGAGGCCGACGTGAAGGGCGGCATTGGCGACATCCAGGTCAGTGGTCTTGAAAAACGGGATGGCCGTTATGTCAACGACGCCTACGGCCGGGCAAACGCGAACATCCACCTGGATATCGAAGGTGGAATCGGAGCCATTCACCTGATCGCCGATTAGCGCCCGCCGGCTAACCCGCTCCGCCGGCTAAAACTCCGAGACATGCTCTCCTCCGGCGGGGTCTTGGGTAGCCCTCCGTGGAGTTAATTTACTATGCCTAAAGGATTTAGGACATTTGGACGATAGTTTGACGAATGCTTCTCTTGTCAGTTCTGTTGGCCGTGGCCGTGCTCATTTGGCTACGCCTGCGCCAGCGCGGCCCAACGGCCGAGCCGCCAACGGAAGACCCTTCCTACAGCGAGCTTTCCGTAGATCTGTTTGAGACCGCGCCCATCGGGTACATGGAAATCGACCGGAAGGGCATCGTCCGCCGCGTCAACCGGCTGGAATCCAAGCTGCGCGGGCTGGAGCCTGGCGCCATGCTGGGCACGCATTGCGCCGAACTGGTGCCGGAAATCGAGCGCGACCGGTACCGCGAACAGATTCAGCGCAAGCTCGACGGCCGTACCGCGCTGGTCACCTACCAGCGCGAACACGTTCACCCCGACGGCCGCCGGATTGCCGTGGAAATTCACGAGCAGTTGCTGAGAACCAAATCGGGCGCGGCAGCCGGGATGCGAATGGCGTCGGTGGATATCACCGAACGCAAGGAGAGCGAAGAAGCAGCCTATCAAAACGCCGCCGAGCTGCGGGCGCTGTTTCAGGCCTTTCCGGATCTGTTCCTGCGGCTGGACCAGACGGAAGCCGTGCTCGACGCCAATGGCGGCCAGCACGCGGACCCCTTCCTGAGCGCCGAGAAATTTGAGGGCCGGAATCTGCAGGACCTGTTACCGGCCGGCGTGCTGGGAGAAATTCGCGCCGCCCAGGACCAAGGGCGTGCGCGCAACGGCATGGAGATCGTGGAGTTTTCCATTGAGGACCGCCTGGGCCCCCAGGCCTACGAAATGCGGCTATTGCCGATCAACTGGGACCAGTGGATCGCGGTGCTGCGCAACATTACGGAGCGCAAGGCGAGCGAGCTGCGCCTGAAAGACAACGCGCAGGAGCTGGAGCAAAAGAACGAGGAGCTCGAAAAAGCGCTCACGGACGCGCGGGAAGCCACGCGCATGAAAAGCCGGTTCCTGGCGAACATGAGCCACGAAATCCGCACACCGATGAACGGCGTGTTGGGAATGACGGATTTCCTGCTCGGCACCGCTCTCAACGCCGAACAGCGTGAGTATGCCGAATCCATCAAGCGCTCCGCGGATTCGCTGCTGGCTCTGATCGAAGATATTCTGGATCTCTCGCGCATTGAGTCCCGGAAGTTGCGGCTGGACCGCGCGGAATTTGCGTTGCAGCCAGCGATCGCGGAAACCGCCTCCGCCTGCGCGCTCCAGGCGCGCGCCAAGGGGCTGGAGTTCGCATCCGCCGTCGCGCCGGAGGTGCCCCATTGGGCCGTCGGCGATGCCGGAAGGCTGCGCCAGGTGCTGGTTAATCTGCTCGGCAACGCAATCAAGTTCACTGAGCGTGGACGCGTGTCGCTCACCGCGGAGGTGGCCCGCCAGACGGCCGACAGCCTTTTGCTGAAGTTCACGGTGCGGGATACAGGCATCGGCATTCCGCGCAGCGAACAAGGCCGCTTGTTCGACACGTTCACCCAGGTGGACGAATCGAATACGCGGAAATACGGCGGCACCGGTCTGGGGCTGGCGATCTCCAGGCAGTTGGTGGAACTAATGGGCGGCCAGATCGGTTTGGAGAGCGAGCCAGGCAGGGGAAGTCAATTCTGGTTCACGGCCAGCCTGGGCAAATCGGCGAAGAGGAATCCGCCCTCGGTAAAATCCAAACTGGACGTGCGGGTAACGGAAACGCCGTCTTCCCGGCTCCCCGGGGTGAAATCCAATACCGGCACCGCTCAGCGCGCCGAATCGCTTGCGCCATCGGCCGCGCAGGGCTCGCCGGGGCCCGGGTCAGGGCTGGGTTCGACCCGCATCCTGCTGGCTGAAGACAACGAGGTGAACCAGCGCATCACACTGCGGCTGCTGCAGAAGCTGGGTCTCGCGGCCGATGCTGTTGTCAACGGACGCCAAGCCGTGGAGGCGATCGAAAAACGCAAGTACGATCTGGTGCTCATGGATTGCCAGATGCCCGATATGGACGGCTACGAGGCCACGGCCGTCATCCGCAGCAGGGAAGGCGCCGGCCGCCGCCATACGATATGCGCGCTCACCGCCAACGCCATGGATGGAGACCGGGAGCGGTGTTTGGCCGCCGGCATGGACGATTACATCAGCAAGCCGGTAGGCCTGGAGAAATTACGCCAAGCGCTGGATCGCTGGATTCCAGGCGTCGCGGCCGCGGCCGCGAAATAAACCACACCGGATGAACTAAACCTGCAGTCCCACCGAGCGCATTAAATCTAAAGCATTGCTGCGCTCCACCACGCCCGGTTGCAGCCGGTAATCGAAATGCAGCTCGCCCTGTTCCAGCGTATCGGCGAAATGAACATTCACGGCGCGCCCGGGAAGGGAATCGGCGATGTCAGCGAGCGCCAGGTCGTGCGTGGTGATCAACCCGAGCGCGCCGCGATCGATCAACGCCCGCACGATGGCGGAAGCGCCGATCCGGCGGTCGTGCGAATTGGTGCCGCTGAGCAGCTCGTCTAATAAAAACAACACCGGCCGTCCACCGCCGGTCAGAGCCACAATTTCCCGCAGGCGCGTGATCTCGGCATAGAAACGCGAGCGGCCGTCCTGCAGAGAATCCAGCACCCGAATCGATGCGCCTAGGCTCAGCGGAGAAATCTTCATGCGAGCGGCGCGCACCGGGGCGCCGGCCCAGGCCAACACGGTGTTGATCCCGATCGTGCGCAGCAGTGTGCTCTTCCCTGACATATTGGACCCGCTGACGATCCACAGCCGCGTCTGGCCTCCCAGCCGCACATCGTTGCGGATCGCCTGGGACTCCTTCATCAGCGGATGCGCGAGAGCCTCGGCTTCGAAACACCCGCCGGGCGCATCGGTCAGCTCGGGGAACGGGTCGCCCGGATGCTCGTAAGAATAGCCGGCCAGCGAACAAAGCGCTTCGAACTCGCCGGCGGTATCGAGCCACGTTCGAATGCGACGGCCGTGCCGCTTTCTCCAGCGCTCGATCGCCACGGCCACCTGTGCGGTCCACAAGAGCGCGAAGGCGATGGGCCCGAAGATCATGTTCTCGGTCCAGTCCAGACGCTCGCCCAGCTTGCCGAGATGCGCGATTTGCGCCGCCGCCGTCTGTTCGTTATTGGTTTCCGATGGGGTTTTCAATCGCGCTTGCAAATCCTGGAGCAGCGGCGCGTGAAAACTCTCGCGCTCCAAACGCGCCAGGAGTGCGGCGAGCAACAGCAGATCGTGCGCGGGCGATTCCATGGCATCCACCACGTGCCGGGTAGCCGTGCCCACCACGAAGAAGGCGTAGGCCATTTCCGCGAGCAGCACGATCAGAAACGGCGTGCGCGTAAACACGCTGGCCATGTACAGGGCAAACGTAATCACGACCGCTGCTCCAAACAATGGCGCGATGTAGCGAGTTCCAGCCGGGAACCGGACTTCCGGCGCATCGCCCCAGCGCGCCGCGGCATCGGGCTCTAGTCCCGCGCGCACGCTGGCGCCCAGCACGGCTAAATCTTCGCGCAAATCCAGCATGCCGCGGAGCTCCCGAATGGCTTCGTGACGCACCTGGATTTCGTGGATAGAGACGTCTTCGATGGAACCCGGTTCCAGTAGCCAGCGCGCCAGGGAATCTTCGCCCGAGCGTGTTCGCGCGAGCGAGAGCAATTCGAACAGCGACCCCTTGCCGAACAGATCCAAGTCCTCCGCATAAAGATGCTGGGGATTGCGAAAACGCTCGCCCGCTTCTCCGCTGCCCGCCCAGTGGTCCTCCAGGCGCGCGATGCCTCTCTCATAAAACTGGATGGCGCGTTTTGCGCGTTCCAGCCGTTCCACAATTCGGGCGTGCACGCCCACCAGGACCGCAAACACGGCGATCGGGACCAACAGCCACCACACCGAGATCCAGACTTCTCCGAACACCAGGAAAGCGACGCCTACCGCGGCGATCCCGGCGGCAAGCCGCACATTACCGATGCGTCGAAACTGGCGCTCGAGCTGCTGAGCTACCTGACGCCGCTCACCCAGGCGCGCGCGGTACTCTTCCAAGGGAGTCACAATGTTAGGCTAACAGCAGTGCTGGACCACCAAGAACTAGATGACGAAGAGCCAATTCGCATCCCCGTAACGGACGTTTTCGATCTGCACACTGTCCCGGCACGCGAGGTCAAGGCAGTGGTGGAGAACTATTTAGACGAAGCGCACCGGCTGGGTTTCCGCGCTGTGCGCATCATCCATGGGCGCGGCATTGGCGTGCAGCGTGAGATCGTGCGCTCCATCTTGAGTAAAACCCCTTTCGTTGCAGGTTTTTCCGACGCTCCGGCGGAAGCCGGCGGATGGGGCGCGACGGTAGTCACCCTGAAGCAGGACTGAGGCCGGATGCGCGAAATATTTTGGAACTCTTCGGCCGCCGGGGATGAATCCCTATCAAAAGCCGATGCAGATCGCGCTAATCAACTAATGCTGGAATCCCCGTCCCGTAGTGATAGCGATCTGCTTCGGCTGCTGTCAGGCGGCGATGAGCAAGCTTTTCTGGAGTTTTATCGGAGGCACCAGGGTGTTGTGTATCGGTTCGCCCTGCAGATGAGTGGCAAAACCGAGATCGCCGAAGAGGTCACGCAGGACGTTTTCGTGGCGCTCATGCATTCAGCCGGCCGCTACGACAGCGAGCGCGGCTCGGCGCGGGCGTTTCTGTATGGCATAGCGCGGAATTTCGTGCTGCACGCGCTCGAACGCGAGAAACCTTACGTTGCGGCTTTAGACGATGCGGCCGGCGACTACGAAGAGCGCGTCGCTCCCGGGCAGGATATCGTCGGCGATCTGGCTCAAAATGAGCGCCTGGAAACGCTGCGCAAGGCTGTGCTGGCGTTGCCGCCCGCCTATCGCGAAGTAGTGGTATTGTGCGATTTGCATGAGCGGGACTATGCCGAGGCCGCCGGCGCCTTAGGGTGCGCCATCGGAACGGTCCGCTCCCGGCTGCATCGGGCGCGCGCGCTGCTGGCCGAAAAAATGCGGGCAGGCGAAAGGTGTGCGGTATGAACGAGAATCACGGAATATTGCCCGAGCTTTTAGATGACTTGCGGGCGCTCGCCTCGGACGGCCCACAGGAAGCCCCCGCGCACATCGAGGCGCGGCTCAGGGTTGAATTTCGACGCCGCAAGCGCCGTCGCGATCTAAGAATCTGGGCGCCTCCCCTGAGCTTGGCGGCGGCCGCCCTCGCGCTATTGTTCTGGGGCCGCGAGCACAAGCCGGCCGCGGCGCAAAAGCCCGCGGCAGTGGTGATGCAATCCGTTGCACCCGCGGCCGACGACGATGCGGAAGCGGGCTTTTACCCGTTGCCCGAAGCCGAAGGCCTGCCACCGGTGGAGAACGCGATGGTGGTGCGGGTGCAGTTGCCGGTTTCGTCGTTGCAGTTGATGGGAGTTCCGATCGGGGAAGAGAGCGCCGGCGCAAGCGTGCAAGCCGACCTGCTGTTGGGTCAGGACGGTCTGGCGCGCGCGGTGCGATTGGCGCCATAGATTAGCAAGGAGGAGAGTCATGCTTCGCAATGCATTGTTGATTTCCGCGGCCGCCGGTTTGGCGGCGCTAAGCGCACTGGCTCAGGGGCCGGGACCGCGTATGGGCCCGCCGCCGGGTGATTTCGCCATGCTCCGGCCTGAGTTCGGCCTTTCCCGTAAAGTAGTCACCGGTGCGCCCTATTCGGCGCAGGCTGTGACGCAATTCACCCAGACGCTCGCTAACGGCGATCACATTCAACGGACCACCACGGCTTCGGTCGCGCGCGACAGCCAGGGCCGCACGCGTATGGACCGGTCCATCGCGGCCGTGGGCGCTCTTGCGGCCTCCGGCGGAGAGCGCCGGGCGGTCGTCATCCAGGATCCGGTGGTGGGCATGAGCTACGCGCTCGATCCGGCCAGCCACACCGCGCGCTCCATGCAGATTCACACGCATTCGGGTCCCCCTCCCGAGGACCGGGCCGATGCCCGCGCCGCACGCGCGCAGGCAAACTTGAAGACCGAAGATTTGGGCACTCAAACCATCCAGGGCGTCAGCGCGCAGGGTAAGCGCATCACACGCGTGATTCCCGCCGGCAAGGAGGGCAATGAGAAAGAGATTGATATCGTCACCGAGACCTGGTACTCCCCGGACCTGCAAGTCGACGTCATGACCAAGACCAGCGATCCGCGGTTCGGTGACAGCGTCTACCAACTGAACTCGATCAGCCGCACGGAGCCGGACCCGGCTCTGTTTACCGTCCCGTCCGATTACACGGTCGAGCAGGGGCGGCCGATGAGCCGAGGCGCGCATTTTCGCGGCGGTCCGCCACCCACTCAGTAAGCGGGCGGCTCGCTACTCGGGGCGGGACGCTATACTACAACTAGTTGCGCTCGATTTTCTCCGTTCTCGCTCTGCTCTCAACGTGGGTTTCGTTGGCGGCAGCGCCCGCGCCTTCCGCTCTGGACGCCGCGCTCGATTCGCTCGACGCGCTGCATGAATTCTCCGAAGTCGCGCTCTCGCCCGATCGCACCAAAGTAGCTTGGATCGAATCCGATCCCGGCAAGATGTTGGGCGGCTTGCCGGGCGTATCCGTCTACGTCAAAGAACTGGACTCCGCGGCCGGTGCGAAGCGTGTGGGCGATTCCGCGATCCGCGTGCAAGGCTTGACGTGGTCCTCCGACGGCCGGCTCGCCTTTGTATCCGACACCGATTCCCACGGTCAGATGGAATTGTACGTGGCCGACAAGCCGGGTCATGGCAAGCCTCGGAGGATCGGAGAATTGCAAGGCTACGTGGGTGACCCGCATTGGTCCCCCGACGGCAAAAGCATCGCGCTGCTGTGGATCGAAGGCCTCACGCGCATTCCCGGACCGACGCAAGCCACCGCCCCCGCATCCGGCGTCATTGATTCCAAGCCGGTCGAGCAGCGCCTGGCGATCGTTGACGTGACCAGCGGCGCGGCGCGAGCCATCTCGCCAGCCGGCATGTATGTCTACGAGTTCGATTGGTCGCCCGACAGCAGGAAACTCGTTTACCTGGCTGCGCCGGGCGACGGCGACGACAACTGGTACGTTGCGAGAATTTATTCCATCAGCGCTGAACCGGGCGGCGTAGAATCCGGCGAACCTCGGGAGTTGCTGAATCCGCCGCTGCAGGTGGCGAACGTGCGCTGGTCGCCGGACGGCAAGACCATCGCTTATATCGGTGGTCTGATGAGCGATGAAGGGGTCGTTGGCGGAGAAATCTACGCTTTTCCCGCCGAAGGGGGTGCCCCGCGCGATTTGACGCCTGATCGAAAATCGACGCCCAACTGGTTTCAATGGTCGCCCGAGTCCAAACAAATTTTGTTTGGCGAGAACGTCGCGGGCGATTCCGCCATCTCGACGCTGGACCTGGCCACCGGCAGCACGGAGACCCTGTGGAAAGGCGCCGAAACCGAGCGCTTTTCAGGCGACGCCTCGAACAGCGCGGTGATCCTGAGCTCCTGGACCGACCCTCCGGAAGTGTGGGCCGGCCCCACCGGCAAATGGCGCCAGATCACGCACTCTAATCAGGCGCAGCCACGCCTGTGGGGCGACGTGAAGAATGTCCACTGGTCGAGCGGCGGGTTTGACGTACAGGGCTGGCTGATGTTTCCGCGGCCGTACGATCCGTCGAAGCACTACCCGATGCTCGTGGATGTGCATGGCGGACCGGCTTCGGTGGTCCGTTCTAATTGGCCCAGATCCGGCCTGCCGCTGCAACTGTTTTCGAGCCGGGGCTATTTCGTGTTCATGCCCAATCCGCGCGGTAGCTATGGCCAGGGCGAGCGCTTTACGCGCGGCAATGTGAAAGATTTCGGGCACGGCGATCTGGATGATATTCTCGCGGGCGTGGATGAAGTGGTGAAGAATTATCCGGTGGACGCGAAGCGCGTCGGCATCGGCGGCTGGAGCTACGGCGGCTTCATGACCATGTGGACCGTCACGCAAACGCACCGTTTTCGCGCAGCCTTCGCGGGGGCGGGCATCGCGAACTGGCAAAGCTATTATGGCGAGAATGGCATTGACCAGTGGATGATCCCGTATTTCGGCGCGTCGGTGTATGACGCTCCCGCGGTGTATGCGAAAAGCTCGCCGATCACGTTTATCAAGAACGTCGAGACGCCCACGTTGATCATGGTGGGCGACCGCGACGCGGAATGCCCGCCGGCGCAATCCTACGAATTCTGGCATGCGCTGAAGACGTTGGGCGTGAAGACCGAGTTTGTGCTCTATCCCGGCGAAGGTCACGCGTTTCACGATCCGCAGCACATTCGCGACCGGTTCGACCGCGTGGTCGAGTGGTTCAACGAGAATATGCCTGCGGACTAGTGGCGGCCTAGAGCAGATGGCCGTGATGCTTTTCGAGTTCCTGGACCAGCTCGCCGACCTCCTGCGAACGGGAACGGTCGGCAATCAGCAGCGCGTCCGGGGTGTCTACGACCACCAGATCCTTGACGCCCAGCAGCGCGACCAGCTTGCCGTCGGCATGCACATAGTTGCCGCTGCTCGATCGCGCCAGCGTTTCGGCATGTAGGACATTGCCGTTGGGGTCGCGAGCGAGCAATTCGTAAACCGCGTTCCAGCTTCCGACATCGTTCCATCCGAAATCATCAGTGGCGAAGCCGATAACATTCGGCGATTTCTCCAGCACCGCATAGTCGATGGAGATGTTCTCGCAGTGCGGAAAGGCGTGCTTCAGCGTCGCGGCAAACTGCCGGTGGGAAAACGCGGGCAGGCTCGCGAGCAACGTCGCGGTCTTGGGCAGATACTCGCGCAGCGCATCCAGCAGCACCGAAGCTTTCCAAAAGAACATGCCCGCGTTCCAATAGAAATTTCCGGCTTTTACGTAACGCCGCGCGGTAGCGAGATCCGGCTTCTCGCGAAACCGTCGAACGGTTACCGGCTCAAGCGATCCGGCTGCGACGTTCTTCGGAAATTCGATGTACCCGTATCCGGTCTCCGGCCAGCGCGCCTGAATGCCAAGCACGACCATGTTGCCGTCAGCAGCGGCGCGCAGCGCTGGACGCACGAAGCGCAGATAGCGGGCGGGCTTCGAGATCACGTGATCGGAGGGGAACACGCCCATCACGGCCTCGGGATCGATCGATTCTAGAATGTGCGCGGCCAGACCGATGGCGGGCGCGGTGTTGCGCTGCGCGGGCTCGGCCAGAATCTGCTTCTTCGGAACTTCCGGCAACTGGCGCACGATTTCATCGCGCAGATGCTGGTTGGTGAGAATCCACTGATTTCTCGGTGGAATCACCGCGGCGAGCCGATCCACGGTGTGTTGGATCAGCGAGCGCTCGCCGAGAAATCGCAGCACTTGCTTGGAATGTTTGCGCCGGCTGCGGGGCCAGAAGCGCGTACCACGGCCGCCGGCCAGGATCAGGCCGTAATAGTTCGCGCGGTGCGGCATCAATTCTGCTGGTAGTTGTGATAGCCGCGCACCAGCTTCAACGTGCGGTTCCAACGGGTCTTGGTGAAGAAGTGCTCGGCCAGATCGAACATGTGGTGCAGGTTGTAGGTTTGCAGGTCCTCGGTAGGAGCGTCGTAAGACCAGAAAATGATCAGCGGCTTGCCGACGATGTTGTCGCGCGGGACGAAGCCGAAGTAGCGGCTGTCGAGCGAATCGTCGCGGTTATCGCCCATGGCGAAGTAGTTGCCCGGCGGCACCACCACCTCGCCGTTGACTACGTTGTCGCGCAGCATCCTCCCCGCGCGTGCGGCCATCTTGGGATCTTGGATAAATTCCGGTTCACCTTGGGGAAAATTGTCCCGATATTGCAGCGAATTGTCCTGGTGGATCACGTACGGCTCATAGAGCGGTTTGTCGTTGATGTACACCTGCTTGTTGATGAGCTTGATGTGATCGCCGGGGAGCCCGATGCAGCGCTTCACCCAATCCTGGTTGAGCGTGGGATGCCGGAACACGATGATGTCGCCGCGCCGCGGGTTTTCATACGGCAGCACATATTTCGTCACCCGGTCGGACGGTGAATAGGCCAGCTTATCGACGATCAGGTGATCGCCGGTGAGCAGCGTATTGTGCATCGACGCGGTGGGGATCACGAAGGGCTGCGCGATGGTGGTGGTCCCGAACAGCAGGATCAGAATCATGATGGCCCATTCGGCCACCGAGTTGCGAGCCTTGGGCTCTGCTGGAGCCTTGGAGGCCGGCGGCGGGGAGGCGCCCGGATTACTGCTTGTTGTAGTTGTGGTAGCCATGGATCAACCTGAACGTCCGATTCCATCGCGTCTTGGTGAAGAAGTGCTCGGCCAGATCCAGGAAGTGGCTGAGCAGCGTATCCACATGCGAACTCGCAAGGTCCTCCGTGGAGGCGTTATAGGACCAATAGATAATCAACGGCTTGCCGATGATATTGTCGCGCGGCACGAAGCCCCAGTAGCGGCTGTCGAGCGAGTTGTCGCGATTATCCCCCATGGCGAAGTATGAATCCGGCGGCACCACGACCCAGCCGTTTACGACGTTGTTCGCCAGCATTTCCCGCGCGCGATCCATCAGCATGAGGTTCGGCTCGCTGTTGGGGAAGTTATCGCGGAAGGAGTCTGGGTAGGGCTGCTTGTGCACGACGTACGGCTCAATCAGCTTGACGCCATTGCGATAGACCTGTTGATCGACAATCTTGATGCGGTCGCCAGGAACGCCGACTACGCGCTTGACGAACGTCTGCGTGATATCCACCGGATAGCGGAAAACGATAATGTCGCCATCGCGCGGGTTCTCATAAGGCAGCAGGTACTTGGTGACCGAGCCGGGCGCCGAATACGCGAGTTTGTCCACCAGCAGATGATCGCCGATCAGCAGCGTATCTTCCATCGACCCGGTGGGGATCACGAACGCCTGAACCAAAAACGTCGTGCCGAACAGCAGCAGCAAAATCGTGATGGTCCATTCGGCGATTGTGCCGCGGGGCCGGTCCTGCTTGGCCGGCGGTTTGGTCGCGGTAGTGCCGGGCGATACCGCTGAAGGCGCGGGGGCGTCGGCCGTTGCCCCAACCTTTCCACGTTCCGTTGGGGTTTTCATAGCGCAGCCGGTTTCATAGCGTCGACACCTTCAGTTTATCAGCAGGCGGCAGTTTATCAACAGGCGGGCAGTCTATCAGCACGCGGATGCCGTAGCCGGGAAAGCTCGCCCAACGAAATGTAGATATTCAGCAAACCCAAACCGCTCAACGCGCCGCGGAAGTACGAGCTGAGCCACACGCCGCGCAGCCCCGGGAAGAGGTGTCCCACCGCATTCGTGTCCCACTGCGGCATCCAGGGAAATACCAACAGGAACGCCCCGACTTCGAAGCAGATGATGATGAACAGAAACACGCCCAACTTGTGCACCCAGGTGTGTTTCACCGGCTCCGGAGTTGGCCGGGGTTCGTTCGCGAGTTGGGGTTCTACCGGGTGCATGCGGCTGCTTCCTGGGCGAGTTCTTCGACCGATAACTCGTCATCGGATTCCAAGGCGCCGTCTTGGGCGCCGCCTTCAAACAGGTCGCCCTGGCGCGGATATCCCGTCCAGACCGTGTGGGGCGAGTGCTCCCGCACGGGCCAAAAACTGAAGCGATGCATGGGGGTGGGGCCGTGCGTTTCGAGCGCCTTCCAGTGCTCGTCCGTCGAATAACCCTTGTGATTCCTCAAGCCGTACCGCGGGAACACCTGGTCCCATTCGCGCATGCAGGCGTCGCGCTCCACCTTCGCCAATATAGACGCGGCGGCGATGCATTGCGATAGCGCGTCGCCGTGAATCAGCGCGCGCTGGGCCAACGGTAAATCGACGGTGACCGCATCCACTAGCAGATAATCCGGCGCGGGGTTCAGCCGTTCGATCGCGCGCCGCATGGCCAAGCGCGAAGCTTGCAGGATATTGATGCGGTCGATTTCGAAAGCGTCCACCGCAGCCACGGCCCATCCCATCGCACGCTCGCGGATTCGCGCGGACAAGACCTCGCGGCGCTCGGCATCCAGCAGCTTGCTGTCGCGCAACCCGCGAATGGGACGCTCGGGGGATAAAATGACGGCGGCGGCGAAAACTGGTCCGAACAACGCGCCGCGTCCGACCTCGTCAACGCCGGCAATGCGCTCGAAACCTTCGGCCCGGGCGTCGCGCTCGAATTTTCCCTGGCATCTCATCAAATCGAGGACCCGGAACCCAAAAGACGCACCACGCCACACGGAGCGGCGCAGGAGCCCCTATTATTCGCGTTCCCGCAAACGCGCCGCTTTGCCCTTCAGATCGCGCAGATAGTACAGTTTGGCGCGCCGCACGCGGCCGGTGCGGACCACGTCAATATGATCGATCACGGGCGCGTGAATCGGAAAGATACGCTCAACGCCCTGGCCAAAGCTGACCTTTCTAACGGTGACCGTCTCGCCGAGCCCCGAGTTCTTGCGGGCAATCACGGTGCCTTCGAAAGCCTGGAGGCGCTCTTTGTCGCCCTCCTTAATCTTGACGTGGACACGGATGGTGTCGCCCGGGCGAAACTCCGGCACCTGGCGATGGTACTTGGCGGCAACTTTGGTCAGCAGGGGATTCGGCATGTGACAATTCCTTGAAACTTCATTGTAGTAGATCCGGCCCTCTTTAAGTAAGATCGGGGCGGTTCTTCGCAGTTTTGTCCTGGGCAGCCTGACGGCGCCAGTTCCGGATCTCCTCATGATTGCCGCTCAATAGTACTTCTGGAACCTTCCAGCCTCGGAAATCGGCGGGGCGCGTATATTGCGGACAGTCCAGGAGCCCCGGCTCGGTGAAGGATTCATGCGCCGCCGAATCTTCGTTTCCCAGAACGCCGCGGAGCAGCCGCGCGACGCAATCGACGACCATCGCGGCGGCGAGTTCCCCTCCGCTCAGCACGAAATCGCCCACCGAAAGCTCTTCATCCGCGAGGTGCTCGGCGACGCGCTCGTCCACGCCCTCATAGCGCCCGCAGATCAGCAAGATCTCCCCATAGCTGCCCAGCCGCCGCGCCGCTTCCTGGTCGAACCGGCGTCCCTGCGCCGAAAGCAGGATGACGCGCTGGGCGGGCGTGCGTTGCGGCCAGATGCTTTCCACGGCTTCGAAAATGGGCGCGGGCTTTAGCAGCATGCCTTCGCCACCCCCGAAGGGGCGATCGTCCACGGTGCGATGGCGGTCATGCGTAAATTCCCGGAGATCGTGAATGTGGATCTGGACCAGGCCGGATTCGGCGGCTTTCGCGACCACGCCGTACTGGAAGGGGCCGCGGAAGAAGTCGGGAAAAATTGTGAGGAGGCGGAAAATCATTGGGGATCAGGGATTGGGGGCTGGGGGGCCGGCAAATTCAGGTTTAAGAGGCCGTCCGGGAGATTCACGATAATCCGTTTGTCTGCGGGGGAGATTTGGGTGCAGATGGATTTAGCGAATGGGATCAGGAGGTCGTCGCCAACATGCAGAAGAGGCGCGCCGCCGGTTTCCTCAAACTCCGTGACTGCCCCGAGCGAGCAGCCGGCGGAATCGAAAACCTCGCAGCCGATGAGATCGGATTCGTAGTATTCATCCCCGCCCAGCGTGGCGCGCTGCTCGAAGGGGATCGCAACCTCGGCGCCGGCCAACTTCTCGGCGTCGGAAATCGTGTCCACTCCGGCGAACTTCAGGATCAACTCGTCGCCGTGCATCCACGTGCGCTCCACTTCCATGGGCTTTTCGCCGACGAAGACGGTTTTCACGCGATCGGGCCGGCTCGACAGCGGCTCGGCCGCAAGTTCCCCCTTGTTTCCGCGCGCGCGAAGGAGACGTGCGATGGCGACGAGCTTCAGATTTTATTCCAGAATTTCGAGCGTGAAGCGGCGGTTGAGCTTCATGCCCGCGGCCCCCAGCAGCGTGCGGATGGAACGCGCCGTGCGGCCCTGCTTGCCGATGACCTTACCCAGGTCGCTGGCCGCGACCCGTAACTCGAGCACGGTTACCTGCTCGCCCTGAACTTCGCTGACGTTCACCTGCTCGGGCAAATCCACAAGAGCCTTCGCAATGTCTTCAATGAGTTGTTTCATGGAGTGCCTTCATGTAGTGTAACGCTTGCGACACGCTTGTGAGGTCAATCCTCGCGTGGATCTTTGCCCGGCAGACCCGCCGGATTTTCGTGCACGCGCTCGCGAAACCGGCCCTTGAGGCCCATGGCGAGCGACACGCTTTCTTCGCCGAATTTGTCGCGCATCCGGTCCACCGCCGTCATCGCTTTGCGCCAACGACTGGTGCTCCCTTCTTCGAGCATGTTGAGCTGGCCTTCGACGCGTTCCAGGCTTCCGGCATGCACGCCGAGCAGCCTTATGGTCGAGTTCGGCTTGCGATTGGCGCGAAACAGCGCGCGGGCCTCGCGGAAAATTTCAGTATCGAGCTGCGTGCCGTGATCGAGCGAGTGCGCGCGCGTGATGGTGCTGAAGTCGGAATAGCGCAGCTTGAGTTGTATGGTGCGCGCGTGCACATTGTGCTCGCGCAGCCGGCGCGCCACCATCTCCGAAAGCCGCGCGAGCGTAGCTTCAAGCGCGTCGGCATCGGCGGTGTCTTCATTGAAGGTGAACTCGTGGCTGATGGATTTGGGCGCGTTATCCTCGCCCACTTCGTGATCGAACCAGCCGCCGGCATCCAGGCCCCGCGATTTGCCGGCCAGCGCGAGCCCCCATTGCCCCAAATGCTGGCGCAGGAAATCCTCTTCGAGCGCGGCTAGATCGCCTACCTTGCGTACGCCCCAGGCCGCGAGATTCTTTTCGGTGACCTTGCCGACACCGGGGATTTTGCGGACGTCGAGCGGCGCGAGGAACCGCGCCTCTTCGCCCGGCAGCACCCAGAGGATGCCATTGGGCTTGGCCTGGTCGGATGCGACTTTGGCCACCATGCGAGCGGTCGCGATGCCGATGGAGCAGTTCAAATTGGTCTGGCGCTTGACGGCTTGGTGCAGCCGGTGCGCGGCCGAGAACGGCGGTCCGTGAAGTCGCTCAGTGCCGGTGAGATCCAGGTAGGCTTCGTCGACCGAGGCCATGTCGACCTGGGGTGAAAATGTCTTGAGGATCTCGTAGACCTTGCGCGAGTATTCGCGATAGCGCGTGGGATGCCCGTCCACGAAAATGGCGTGCGGACACAGCCGCGCCGCGGTGCGCAGCGGCATCGCGGAATGGACGCCGAATTTGCGCGCGGCATAGGACGCCGCGGAAACTACGCCCCGCTGGTTCGCCTGCCCGCCGACCACCACGGGCTTCCCGGCGAGCGACGGATCGAAGAGTTCTTCGACGGAGACGAAGAAAGCGTCCATGTCGACGTGGAAGTAGATCTTCATTGGCCGGTCCGAATAGAGTGTAGCGCCGCGGGAACGCCTGCGCTGCACTCGCGCGGCACCCCAAGAACTCTTGACAAACTTTTAGATTAGATATAGTCTAAAAACGTTCATGGACGCCGACGCGATCAAGCGCTCGCTCGCCGAAAGCGGATTGCGCTGCACTCCGCAGCGTTACGCCGTGATGGCTTTCCTCATGGATCATGTGGGGAACCATCCCACGGCTGCCGAAATTTTCGAAGCCGTGAATCGAGTGGACCCGCGCTCTTCGAGAGGCACCACCTACAACAATCTGCGGGATCTGGTGGAGGCGGGTTTGGTGCGGGAAGTGGCCGTCGAAGGCCGCGCCGCGCGGTTCGACGCCAAAGGCGTGCGGCATCACCACTTCATTTGCGATCGCTGCGGCAACGTGGAAGATATGGAGTGGTACAACGTACCCAGGCCCGCTGCGGCCTCCCTCGGCAAGCGGGTTCTGCGTGAATCCGAACTCATTTTTCGAGGGCTTTGCACGAAGTGCGCCCGGAAGCATGCTTCCGTTAACATGAAGCACGCTTCGCGCTAATCATTTTGGACTAATTCGAAAGAAAGGATAAACAGATGGAAAAAGAAGCAAGGGAGTCAGCGGCAGCCGTCGCCCACAATGGACAAACGGTAGCTGGCGCGGCGCAGTGCCCGGTAGCGCATGGCGCGCGCGGACGCAGAAATCGCGATTGGTGGCCCGACGCGCTGGACATCTCGGTTCTGCATCGCAATTCCAGCTTGTCCGACCCTATGGGCGCCGAGTTCAATTATGCGAAGGAATTCACGACCCTCGATCTCGATACCGTGGTCAAGGACCTGCATGCTCTGATGACAGAGTCCCAGGATTGGTGGCCGGCCGATTTCGGTCACTATGGCGGATTGATGATCCGCATGGCATGGCACAGCGCGGGGACTTACCGGATTACCGACGGCCGCGGCGGCGCCGGCGCCGGCCAGCAACGCTTCGCGCCACTGAATAGCTGGCCCGACAACGCGAACCTCGACAAGGCGCGCCGGTTGCTGTGGCCCATCAAGCAGAAATACGGCAACAAAATCTCCTGGGCCGATCTGATGATTCTGGCCGGCAACGTCGCGCTGGAATCGATGGGCTTCAAGACCTTCGGCTTCGCCGGCGGACGCGCCGACGTGTGGGAGCCCGAGGAACTGTACTGGGGCCCGGAAGGGACATGGCTGGGCGATGAACGTTATAGCGGCGAGCGTCAGTTGGCGGAGCCGCTCGGCGCGGTTCAGATGGGCCTGATCTACGTCAACCCGGAAGGTCCGAACGGCAACCCGGACCCGGTGGCGGCGGCAAGAGACATTCGCGAGACGTTCTTCCGCATGGCCATGAACGACGAAGAGACCGTGGCGCTCATCGCCGGCGGCCACACGTTCGGCAAGACGCACGGCGCGGGTGACCCATCGCTCGTGGGGCCGGCGCCGGAGAGCGGCGCTCTCGAAGACCAGGGCCTGGGGTGGAAAAGCAAGTTTGGCACAGGCATCGGAGCCGATGCCATCACCGGCGGTCCGGAAGTCACTTGGTCGCAGACGCCAACTCAGTGGAGCAATCTCTTCTTCAAGAACCTGTTCGAAAACGAGTGGGAGCTGACCGCGAGTCCCGCGGGAGCGAAACAGTGGCAGGCCAAGAATGGCCATGCAACCATCCCGCACCCGTTCGACAAGACGAAGAAGCGCGTGCCCACGATGCTGACCACCGATCTGTCGCTGCGCATGGATCCGGCCTATGAGAAGATCGCGCGGCGTTTCTACGAACATCCGGATCAGTTCGCCGACGCATTCGCCCGCGCCTGGTTCAAGCTCACGCACCGCGACATGGGCCCGATCGCGCGTTACCTGGGCCCGTTGGTTCCGAAAGAAACTCTGATCTGGCAGGACCCCATTCCCAAGGTTGACCACCCGCTCATCGATGAAAAAGACGCGGCTGCATTGAAGGCCAAGATCCTCGCCTCCGGCCTTTCGGTCTCCGATCTTGTTTCCACCGCTTGGGCCTCGGCCTCGACATTTCGTGGCTCCGACAAGCGCGGCGGGGCGAACGGCGCGCGCATCCGCCTGGCGCCTCAGAAGGATTGGGAGGTCAATCAGCCCCAGCAGCTTGCCAAGGTGCTGGACAAGCTCGAAACCATCCGCAAGGAGTCCGGCAAAAACGTCTCACTGGCCGACCTGATCGTCCTGGGAGGAGACGCCGCCATCGAAAAGGCCGCCAAGGACGCCGGGGTCGTGGTAAAGATACCCTTCTCGCCGGGACGCATGGACGCGTCGCAGGACCAAACCGACGTCGCCTCGTTCGCTCCTCTGGAGCCGCGGGCGGATGGCTTCCGCAATTACGTGAGCGGCAGGACCCTGTTCATGCAGCCGGAGGAGGCTCTGGTGGACCGCGCTCAACTGCTGCGGCTGACGGGCCCCGAAATGACCGTGCTGGTCGGCGGACTTCGCGTGCTGGGTGCGAACTTCGGCGGTTCCAAGAATGGCGTCTTCACGGACCGGCCCGGCACACTGACCAACGATTTCTTCGTCAACCTGCTCGACATGGGGACGAAGTGGCAACCCAACGGAGTGCCGGGCGTGTATGAAGGCCGCGATCGCAAGACCAACGCGCTCAAGTGGACCGGAACACGCGTCGACCTGATCTTCGGTTCGCACGCGCAGTTGCGTGCCTTCGCGGAGGTCTATGCCTGCGCGGGATCGAAGGAGAAGTTCGTGAAGGACTTCGCCGCCGCGTGGCACAAGGTGATGAACGCCGACCGCTACGACCTGGCGGCTGTTTAAGTCGGCAAACGTGGATCGATAACACTGAAGGGCGTCCCGCATGGCGACGCCCTTTTTCGTTTTGCTCGTTTATTCTTCGCGCAGAGCGGCCATCGGGTCGAGATACAAAGCTCGTCGAGCGGGCAAATATCCGGCGATGGCGGCAACCGTTATGAGCATCAGGAGCGCGACGCCCTGCGTCAACGGATCATTGGGCTGGACGCCGTAAAGAAAGCTTGCGACCAGCCGCGTCGTCGCCAAAGCCGCGCCCAAGCCAATCATCAGGCCCGCGGCGAGCAACATCGCGATCTCTCCAAACACCGTCCGTAAGACACAGGACCGGCCCGCGCCCAGCGCCACGCGAATTCCGATTTCATTCCGCCGCCGCGCAACGTTGTATGACATAACGCCGTAGAGTCCGACGGTAGCCAAAACGAGGGCGAGACCGCCGAAGAATCCGGAGAGCATCGCGAGCAGCGTTTCACGTTGGATGGAGGCGTCCACTTTGGCCGTAAGCGTCTTGAACTCGATCGACACGTGCGGGTTGACTCGCCCGATCGCGGAAATCACGCCGCGGATGAGCGCCGTTGGCGCGCCGGCCGCTCGCAATTCGAAACCGGCGAGCGGACCGGGCGGCCCACCTTGGCTCCACGGGAAGAAGGCAACGGGCGATGGTTCATCGCGCAACGAACCGTATTTTGCATCCTTGACTACGCCGACGATCTCGATGGAGTCGCTGGCGCCGTTTGCGCCCTGGATGCGGAAATGCCGTCCCACAGGATTCTCCGCGCCGAAATATTTCGCTGCCAGGGATTCATTGACGATGGCAATCTTTGTCGAAACGGACGTGTCGTGGCGATTGAAATCGCGGCCCTTCACGATCGAACTACCGAGAGTCTCAAAGTAGCCATCGCTGACGCTGTTGAAGGAGACCAGTGCGTCTTCATGTGATTTCGGCGTGTAACCATCGACGGCCACTTCGCCGGCGAAGCGGCAGTGGCATATGGGCGTAACAGAGGAAAGGCTGGCCGAGCGCAGACCCGGAATGGTGCGCAATTCATTCAGCATCTGCTGATACACGGCGGACCATCGCTCGCGCGGATAATTTCCCGTACGAAGATCGACGTTCACCAGCAGAACGTGCTCGCGCTCAAACCCGGGATCGAGCGAGATCAGTTTCCAGAAGGTTCGGACCATTAGTCCGGCGCCCACGATCACCAGGAACGAGAGAGCCACCTGCCCCACAACCAACATTTTGCCGAGCTCGAGTTTCGAACCTTCTATCGCGCCACGGGAATTGGCCTTCATCGCGGACTGAGGCTCGACGCGAGTGCCTCGCCAGGCAGGCGCAGCGCCAAACAGCAGACTCGTGAGAACGGCAACACCCGCTGTGAACGAGAGCACACGGGCGTCCACGCTGAGATCGAGAGGAACATCGAGAAACCGGACCAGCAAACGGGCGCCCCATTGAGCGCACAGAATACCCAACGCAGCCCCGATTCCTGACAGCAGCAAGCTTTCGGTAAGCAATTGGCGAATCAGGCGGCCGCGCCGAGCGCCTACGGCCATACGAATCGCGATTTCCCGCTGCCGGCCGGCTCCCCGCGCCAGCAACAGATTCGCTACGTTGGCGCATGCTATCAACAGCACCACGCCGACGATCGCCATCAGGACCGCCAGGACTCGGGTGTACTCGCGGCGCACATAGGAGATTCCATTCGCAGCCGGCCGCGTATCGAAGGTCCGATGCAGGTACTCCTCCCGCCATTCCGGCCGCACCGGGTGACCGGTTTCCGTGATTAGCCCGCGTTGCTCGAATGCCGATCGATAAATCCGCGGCGCAAGGATCTTCAATCGGGCCGTCGCCTGGCTGGCCGAAACGCCGGGCTTCAAACGTCCCATGACCTGCAACCATCCCACCGGATAAGAGTTCATATCGAGCATGCCGGCGTAACCGCTCCCGATGACGGCGACCGCGCAAAGCGGGAGCATGACGTCGGCAGAACCGCCGACTTCGGCTCCGTTAAATCCCGGTTCCGTGACGCCAACGATTTCGATGGGATGCCGGTCAACAGAAATCGGCTTGCCAAGGATGCCGGCGCGGCCGCCGTATTCGCGTTGCCAGAAGCCATAACTCAACACCGCGCTTCCGGCGCACCCGCGTGTGTCGTCGGCGGGCGTTAGCGTGCGGCCCAGTATGGCGTGTACACCTAGCGTTTCGAAATATTGCCCCGAAACATAATTGCCATGGACGGAATGAGCTTGGCCGCCAGAGGCGAGATTGAATCCCCAGCGGCCATAGGCGAAGATTCCCGAAAGGACGTCCTGACGGTCGCGGAGTTGCTCCCAGGTGGGATTGGTGAAAGCAAAATCGCTGTCCTTGCCCATCATCACTTGCAGCAGCTCTTCGGGATGAGGGACCGGCAGAGATTTGAGAATCACCGCGTCGATCAGGCTGAAGATCGCGGTGTTGGCTCCGATGCCGAGAGCCAGCGAGAGAATCGCGACAGCGCCGAAGCCAGGACTCTTTCTCAGAGTGCGAAGCGCATAGCGAAGGTCCTGAGAAGCCGCATCCAGCACAATAGGACCAGTATGATCGAATTCGCGCGCTGGGACCGGCCTTGGGCGCTAATGCGACGGGGCGCCGCTCGCGGTGAACACTTTCGTTCGCGGGTGAAACTCCGACCACGCGAACCAGAACTCCGGCTCCAGCACCAGTGGTTTCAACTGCGTTCCCTTCAGCGGCCCGCTGAGACAAAGCCCGTACGCGTTCCATGCCGAGTGCGTCTCCAGATCCACTAACGAGCTCGCATCTGTGTCCGCCGCTTGAAATTTGAGAACCTTGCCCTTCGCGCGCGCTACGAATGCCGTTGTCGTGTCGGACGAGGGCTGGTGAACCACCACCACCGGCACTCCGCCCAGCGGATAATTGACCACGCGCGCCGTCCGCAACTCCGAGAATGGAAATGCAACCGTGTCGTTGCCAATCCGCAGGCCGGCCACCGTTTCCCTCGGGCGCAGTCGATCGTCATGGCCCTGCGCTCCCTTGGGCGCCGCGCCCTCGCCGAGCTTCGCGCGACTAATCAGCCGATTCAAACCCGCCATGTTTTCCGCGTAGCCGGGCAGCGGTTTCAACACCAGCGTATCGGGATGCTGTTTCTTCCATTCGCCCCAAGTGGTGCGCAGGAACGGATAGATCGCTAGGTGCGCGCCCTTCAGCGGTCCGGAGATGGCTTCTCCCGTCGACTGCTGCCAGCGGCTGCCTGTTTCGGAATCCTTGAACACCTCGTTCGCGGCCACCATGCTGTCGTAATCGAGATGGAGATGCTTACGCTTGACTTCGGCCCTGAACACGAGGGCCGTGTTGCAGACCCCTCACCAAGTGACCGCGATCGGACCATCCGGCATGTGGTCCAGCACAACGCCGTGCTGCGTGAGGTCGGCGCCTGGGTAAGCCCGCGCCACTGCGCCGCGGGAGACGCCGATCACCGTATCATCGTCGTGAAGAAAACCTGCCTCGTATGCGGGAACGAATTGAGGGTCCAGTACCGCCGTATAGGGCATCATGCCCTGGGGTTGTTTCGCGGCAGGCGCCTGAGCCACGGGCAGCACTAGCGGCCGTCCCTTTTCAGTTACCTCGAAAACCAATACCTCGGCGGGCTCCGTTTTGCTCAGATTCCGGAACAGTTGGTGCGCATGCATCGGGGGCTCATAGAAGACATCGCCCGCGCGGTAGACTTTGGGCGGATCTGGAGCCACCTGATTCTCGAGCTCGCCCTTCACCACGTAGGCGAACACTGGCCCGGGATGTTGGTGCGGGCTCGATGGCGCCGACCCCGGGGCCGCGACCAGCAGAATTGCGCTCACCTGCTGATTGGCGGTGTTTTCGAGCGGCTCCTGCAGCAGCGGCTGGATGCTGGAAGGCAACGTGCCGGTGTTTTGGAAGATCAGGATCTTCGCCGGTTCCGTCTGGCTCAAGTTCTTGAGGAGCCGGTGCACCTGCATCGGACGCTCGTGGAAAAAATCACCAGGATGGTAAATCTTTGGCGGGTCCGGATCTATCTGATTCTCGATGTCGCCTTCAAGCACGTATGCGAAGACCGTGCCTTGGTGCGAATGCGAAGGGAAGGTCACACCCGGCGAAACATTGAGGATGAACAGCGACATCTTGGGGTCGGAAACATCGCCCAGCGGCTCCTGCATCAATATCTTCGGCCCCTGGCCTGTTTGCGCGAGCAGACGCGCAGCCAGCGCGAGGGTCGCAACGATGGGGAGCGTTTTCGCCGTCGGGAACATCGTATTCCCAGTATCGAAAGAATGCGCGCGGGGGGGAAGGCCGTTCCCTGCAAATTTCAGTGCATTCGCTGAATCGCCGACTGCAGTTTCTCGCGATATCCGCGGCTCACCTTCAATCTCGTCTCATCCCGCAGCACGACTTCGTATTCCCCGCTGCTGTCAAGGCACAGATCGCGCACCCGCGACAGGTTCACAATCGTCGATCGATGAATGCGGCAGAAACGCTCCGCCTCCAGATCGCGCTCCAGTTCCCCCATGCTGCGGCGCAGCAGGTGTGTTTTCGGTCCGGAGTGCAGGCACGAATAATAATCGGCGGCTTCGATCCAATCGATTTCCTCCACCGTCAGGAAGGAGATGCGGCCGGCGCCGCGGATCATGATCCGTTCCAAGCGGCGGTTTTCGCGAGGACGATGCGTCAATGACGCTTTCGCGCGGGAGAGCGCGCGGAAGAACCGCGCATTGTCATAAGGCTTGAGCAGGTAGTCGAGTGCTTCGGCTTCGAAAGCCTTCAGCGCATATTGGTCGAAGGCTGTGACGAACACAATCGCCGGAGGCACGTCGGCGCCTAGCGTTTCCAGTACGCCAAACCCGTCCAGGCCCGGCATCTGGACATCGAGAAAGAGCAGGGAAGGCCTCACTTCGCGCACTACCTTCACCGCGTCCGCGCCGGAGCTGCATTCGGCCAGCACCGAGATTTCAGGATCCGTCCGCAGCAAACTCAGGATGTTGGCGCGCGCCAGCGGTTCGTCATCCACCACCACCGCGCCTATTTGACTCACACTCCGGTCCTGTAAGGAACTTTGATGATCGTTTCCACGCCCGCCTCGCCCTCGTTCCGAAGCTCCACGCTGCTGCCCGCGCCGTACAATGTGACCAGCCGTCCACGCGTATTGGACAAACCCACGCCCGTTCGATCACCGCCCGCCAGCGAGAATGCCGGGCCGTCGTTGTAGACGTAGATCGCGAGGATTCCATCCACCTCGCGCGCCGTTACGCGGATCTCTCCGCCTTCCACCAGCTTTCCGATGCCATGCACGATCGCGTTCTCCACCAGCGGCTGCAATAGAAGCTGCGGGACCAACGCGCCATACAGCTCGACCGGAATATCCACCACGGCCTTCAGACGGTCTCCGAAGCGCATCGCTTGCAGGTCGATGTAGCTTTCGAGAAAGGACACTTCCTCGGCCAGCGGGACCAGTTGCCGGCCCGAGTCTTCCAGCACGCGCCGCAACAGGTCGCTTAAGCCGGCGATCATTTCCACCGCCGCTTCGTTGCGGTGTTCCCGCACCAGTCCGGAGATTCCGTTCAGGGCATTGAACAGAAAGTGCGGCTCCAGTTGACGGCGCAGCGCTTGCAATTGGGCCTTCGATAACTCGCCCGCCAGCTTGGCCGCTTCGGCTTCGCGGCGAACCAGGCGGCGGATCGAATCGATGGTATTCCCGATCGCCACAGTAGCCGCGTAGATGAGAATCCCGGTGTGGAATTGCATGTACACGGTGGTGAAGAACACGTGGCGAAAAGAAGCAGGCGGATGATTGGCCAGCGGATTGAATACCCACTCGAGCGTAGCGGACCACACGATGTGCGCGATGCCGAGCGCTAAGGCGGCGGCCAGGTGCAGGGGGATGTTTCTCCAGTCGCCCGCCTTCGCCAAAGGAAAGCGGCGGCTCAGAGATAGGATCAGCGGCGTGGCGAGCGGGAAGATCAGCCAGGCGCCGACGGTGGTGAAGAATAGCGCCGTCCAGTTGTGCTGCATCCCGACGGCGGCCATACCCACCACCACCTGCGTGGCTGTGATCAGACCGACGGCGAGCCAGAGGACAGCCACCCACCAGGTATGGCCGGACCGGGCTTGCCGCATGCGGTTCAGATAAGACATCGTGGTCTTATCAAAGTTTATGCCTGAAAGGCGGAGTGCGCGCGCCCATGCAGCCAATCCACGGACCTATGCAGGGAAGGGGCTGGCGGTTCCTCATTTGGTTTCCGATACTAGGTACCACATATGAAAACGGCGAAGACCGCCATACTGCTCGCCCTCATGGCTGTTGGCTGCTACGCCCAGCAATACACCAAAAACGGCGAATTGGTGCTTCCGAAGGATTACCGGCAGTGGGATTTCCTGAGTTCCAGCGTCGGCCTGAACTATCCGGAAGAAGGCCCGGCCGGCCATCCCATGTTCGCCAACATCTTTGTACAGCACTCCGTGCGTGAACGGTTTGAGAATACGGGGACCTGGCCCGACAAGACAGTGCTGCTGATGGAGCTACGCGACGTGGGCCGCCCCGCGGCGGACGATTCGTTTTTGAACAAGGACGGGCAGTTCCAGACGGACCTGATGGGCTATGTGGCGCACGTAAAGGATTCCGCGCGCGGTGGTTGGGCGTTCTATTCCATTCCGAAGGACGCATCGAGCGGCAAGGCTTTCGACAAGACCGCGAAATGCTTCGCCTGCCACGCCGATCACGGGGCGGTGGACACCACGTTCGTGCAGTATTATCCCACCCTCATCGCAGCCGCGAAGAAGCACGGAACATACAAGGACACGGTTCAGCATTAACTGAACTGCGTGGAGCGGCGCCGGCCCTGGGCGGAGTTCTACGCGCCTACTGAGCGTAGTAGCCGCTTCGCGCGAAAATACGCGCTTTGGGCACCGTCGATTTTATTTGAACGCGATGCCATTTCCCGGACGCACCGGAATTCGGTGCCCGATATCCGATGATGTACTCGTTTCGCAAGGCGCGGGCAGCGCGCGCCGCGGCTTCCGCTCCCTCAGCGTCGTTGCGCACGTGGAAATAGAGACCGCCGGTCTTCTCCGACAATTCCTTGAGCGTCTGGGGGCCTTCGCGCTCGGAGGCCTGCTGCCAGGGCTTCGCCGCCATGCTCGGGACGAACGGACCTGGACCCGCGGAAGCGCCGGTAAGCCCGTCCACCAGAATCGTGTACACCTGCACATCGGTCTCCAGCGCCAGTCTCATCAACTCGCGCTTCGAGTACCGGCTTTGGTTGTCCATGCCATCGGAGAGGATCAGCAGGGCTCTGCGCGGACGCGTGGCTTTGCGCATGCGATTCAGGCCCAGGTAGACCGTGTCCAACAGAGCCGTCATCCCGCCGGGCGTAGTCGCCTGGACGTCCTGCGCGAGCGCTTCCGTCTCGGTGGTGAACCTGGAATCCGCATCCGGCACGGACGATACTGTGAGCATCAGGAATTCATCTTCGGGATTCGAAGCCTTCAAAAAGACATCGGCGATTCGCTTTGTGGTGGTGAGAGCGTAGCGCATGCTGCCGCTGATATCGAGCACCAAGCCGACCGAACAGGGCGCGTCTTCGCTTGAAAAGCTGGCGATTTGCTGCGGCGCCTGTTCATCGAAGACCGTAAAGTCCTCCGCCCGCAACCCTTGGATGGTTTTGCCGTCGCGGTCCGTGATGTTCACCGGGATCAGCACCATGGCCGAGTTACTTTGGAAGGTAGTAGGAAGCAGCCGTTGCGCCTGTAAGTCAGTTACGAAGACGGCGCAGACTAAGGCAACGCCACAAAGCCGGGGAATCGTGAAGCCAAACATCGAAATACCGATTCAGTGTGGCCCACGATCAATGAAAAAGGCATAAAGAGACGCCCGCGCGTCTAGATGCCCTTTATAAAATTTTTATATTGGCGCGGAATTCCGGGTTAGAGGCGTTGCCGCTGGGGATCGCTACTCATCTTCCTCCGGTACCGACGGAGCATCGGGATCCGAAGGATTCCGGAAGCGGTAGCCCACCCACGGCTCGGTCAAAATGTACTCCGGTTGCGCGGGATCCTTTTCGATCTTCTTGCGCAGCATGCGCACGTACGAACGCAGGTACTCCAACTCGCCGCCGTACTCCGGGCCCCAAATGGTTCGCAGCAGTTTCACGTGCGTGAGCGGCGCCCCCGCATGCTTCATCATGAACGCCAGTAACTCAAACTCCTTGGGGGACAAATGAATCTCCTCATCCCCCCGCCAGAGTTGCCGGCGTTCGACATCCAGTTTCAAGTTTCCGGCCTCGAAAATCGCAGGTTCGGCCGGCACGTTGGCATGCGTGCGGCGCAGCACCGCGCGCAGACGCGCCGTCAACTCGCGCAGCTTAAAGGGCTTGGTAATGTAATCGTCCGCCCCCGCCTCCAGCGCCCGGACTTTGTCTTCTTCCAGGTCCCGCACTGTGACCATGATGATTCCCGATTCCGGAGACATGCCGCGAATGCGCCGGCAGGCATCGATGCCGCTGATTCCGGGCATGTTAATGTCGAGCAATACCAGATCGAAGCGCTGCTGCTGCACAGTGTGCAGCGCTTCTTCGCCGTTGCGTGCTTCCTCGACCTCGAACCCGCTGGCGGCTAAAGAACTCCGCAACGCTTTGCGCAGCGGGGGTTCGTCGTCCACAATCAAGACGCTATTCGGCGGTAACGACATGGTTGAACTCATCCTTAATCTCAACCTCGGTGTTTGCCGCGGGTAATTTCAGCGAGAACGTCACGCGGCCGTCTTGGGCCTCATTGGATTCCAGATCCAGGCCGCCGCCATGCGCTGTGGCGATCTTGCGCGCGACATAGAGCCCTAGGCCGGAACCGGATGTCGATCGTCGCGCATCCGCGCCGCGGTAGAATCGCTCGAAGATGAGCTGCCGCTCCTGCGGCCGGATGCTGCTGCCGTCGTTAGCCACACGAATGACCACCGCATCCGGCTGGCGGTCCATGCGGATCGTGACCGTCGACCCGGGCTCGGAGTATTTGCAGGCGTTCTCCAGGATCTGACCGATGGCGAGCCGGAGTAATTCGGCATCCGCCATCACTTCGACCCTCTCACTCGCCGGCGTGACGATCCGCCGGTCCGGCGAGCGTTCCGCGTATTGGCGGGCCACGCGGCTGATCAGCGAGCCCAGATCGGTGAGTTCCATTCTCGGCCGGATGTCCTGCTTTTCGAGCCTTGCGGTCCGCAATAAGCGCGAAGTGAGGTTGCCGAGCCGTGTGGCCTCGCTCTCCACCGTATCCGCCATTTCCGTTTGCGCCGGCCCCAACGGTCCTGCTTCCCGGATTCCGCCCGCGGCCGCCAGAATCGTGGCGAGCGGGGTTTTGAACTCGTGTGCCAGCGCGTCCAGGATGGCGGAGCGATAAACTTCCGCTTGCGCCGCCGCCGACGCGGTGCTGGCGTCGTGAAAAGACTTCGTTCTTTCGAGCAACGCCGCCGTCAGAGCCGCCAATGCACTCGCGGTCTCAGCCGGTTCCTTCAGCCCCTGAAAGCCGATGGCTCCACTCAGATGCCCCCCCACCCGAAGGCACCGCACGGATGTGGCCGAGCCGGGTTCGTCGAGATCGGCTCCGCGGATATAAGCATCCCGCGTCTGGTTGGGCAAGGTTTCCGAGTCACCCCAAGCGCGCACTTGCATGGTTTGCGCTTCGAAGAAGCAGATCGCGGTTACGCCGAAAATCCGCCGGAAAGGATCCAGTAACCGTTGTCCGGCCGTAGCGGCATCCGGTTCCAGATGCAGCAGTTCCTGCGAGAGCTGGTACAAACGGTCCAGCCGCTCCTTCTGCGTGGCCGACGAGATCGCTTCCTTGCGGAACCGGGATACCAGTTTTGTAATGACCAGCGAGGTAAACGCAAACGCAATCAACGCCAGCACACTCCGTGGGTTGGCGATATACAGCGAAAACAGCGGATCGGTGAAAAAGAAGTCTAAACAGCCAGCCGAGATGGCCGCAACGAACAAGGCCGACGGGAAGTCGCCGGTCAGGGATTCCAGCACGATCACAAACAGGTAAAGCGGGATCGCGGAGGCAAGGTTCAGGTGCGTCCGAAAGGCGACGAAAGTCAGTAACGCTACTGCAATCGCGCCAATCGCCATGTGCCGGAGGGTGGACTTCAGCCCGCGAGCGTGCATCTTGGTTTTGCTCGTTACCAGTTTACCGCGCAGCATTCCACCGGGCCGTGGCTCATAAAAAATTTATAAAGATCCCGTGCCTCCAACCAGTTGCCCCCTAACTTTATGCCTTTTTCACAGCTTATGCCGCAAACTTTGGTTGTCCCTGTAGCTGCACCTCCAGGATGCCCATGCAACGCCTCAAGTTCTCCAACTTTTGGAACGCTGCGATGTGGTGTGCGATAGGGTTGGCTGGCGTGGCCGCGGTTACCGCACTCGGAATCCGGATGCACTTTAGCCTTTCTACGGTGAGCTTCTGTTTATTGCTGCTTCTGGTGCTGCAATCGCTGGCAGGATGCTTTGCCGCCTCCGCCGTGGTTGCCGTCGCGGCCGTGGGGTGCCTGGATTATTTCTTCACGGATCCCCTCTTCTCTTTCGATGTCTCTAGCCCATTCGACTTACTCGGCCTGATCTGTTTCTTGGTCATCGGTCTGGTCATTACGCGCCTGGTGACGAAGGTCCGTGCGAAAACGGAGTCGTCCCTATTGCAACAGCAACAATTGCAGCGCTTATACGAGTTGGCACAACAACTGCTGGCGCTGGAGCTGGAGCCGGCCAAGGGAAGCAGGTTTTTGGAGCCGTTTGTCGGCGCCTTCGGGATTCGGGCCGCTTGTGTCTTGGACGCCGTGAGCGCCGAGGTCTACATGGCCGGTCCGGCCAGCGATCATCTGGAGACCAGGACCGGTGACGCATTCATCCGAGGCCATGATATCGACGATCCCGCGCACAACATCACCGTGCGGTGCATTCGAATCGCGGGACGAAACATTGGCGCCATCGGATTTGAAGGCTTGGAAGAACCCAGCGTGACCGCCGGCCCATTGAGCGCTCTCGCCGGCGCGCAAGTGGAACGCAGGCATTCCTTCGCCCATGCCAGCCGGGCCGCCGCAACCGCTCAATCCGAGTCCTACCGCACCGCGATTCTGGATGCGTTGGCGCACGAATTCAAAACGCCTCTGGCCACGATCATGGCCGCCGCGGGAGCCCTGCGGGAAGCCGGCTCCATGGGACAGTTTCACCGCGAGATGGCGGAAACCGTCGAATCGGAAGCCGCGCGCCTGAGCCGGCTTACCTCGCGCCTTCTGCGTACCGCGCGCCTGGAGCGCGAGGAAATCAAGCCCTGGATGGAACTGATCGACTTCGGCGCCACCATCTCCGATACCGTTGATTACTACACCCGCGTGTCGTCGGGGCGCGAGATTTCCGTGATCCGGGAATGCGATTCCGCGGAGATTATGGCCGATCCGGAGCTCCTACGCCTGGCAGTCAGCCAGTTGCTCGATAACGCGTGCAAGTATTCGGATCCGAAGAGCACCATCACCCTCACCATCGCGCGCCGCGAACAACACATTGTGGTGCGTGTCATCAGCCCTGGCAAGCCGATTCCGCCGGGGGAAAGGCACAGAATCTTCGATCGCTTTTACCGCGGCACGGACGTCCGCCGCAGTGTGCCCGGCTCCGGGCTGGGGCTCTTTGTGGCGCGAAAAATCGCACTGGCATTGGGAGGCAGCCTGGAGCTCGACGCCGAATTCGAGGCTTTCGACGGCGTCGCCTTCCGCCTGGCTTTACCGACGGCCGACAGTGAACGCCATGACCTCGTCGCAACCGCCGTGTAGAGTTCTCGTCGTGGATGATGAGGCCGCCTTGCGCAAAGTCATCCGAGCTTCATTGGCCGCTAGTGGTTT
>JASHQT010000486.1 GCA_030039005.1 Bryobacteraceae bacterium | reverse complement strand
TTCGCGATCAATCATTCGGTCCCAATGCCAAAGATGTCGTCGATATCTTTACTGCGGAGAAAGGGGCTGCGTCGCGGCCAGTTCTAATCTATGTCCCGGGCGGCGGCGGCAATAAAATCGAGCTGCAGGACAAAGAGGCGAATGCGTTTTACGACAACATCATGCGCTGGGCAACGCAGAACGGCATGGTGGGCGTGAATATGCAGCGCCATGCGGGGCAGAGCTGGGATGGCGGCGCCAAAGACATTTCGGCCATGATCCAGTGGGTGGAAGCGAACATCTCGAAGTATCACGGCAATCCCGATCGCATGTTCATTTGGGCGCACTCGGCGGGCAACAATCCGCTGGGCACGTACATCGGCCGGCCGGAGCTGTGGGGACCCCAGGGGGTGGGCGTGAAAGGCGTGATCTTCATGTCGCCTGCGGCTTTCGATATCGCGCCGCTGGAAGTGCCGCCGCCGAAGCCCGGGTCAAACCCGTTCGCCGCGTTGACGGATTCGGGGAAAACCTGCGGCCTTGCCGCTGGTGCAGCCATGTCTTCAGCCGGCGCGCTTCCTGGACGGACGGAAGGACAGCCCGGCGGTCCCGACGCGTCGTTTGGTCCGCCAGCCAGAGCGCCGGGACAACCCGGCGGCAGACCGCCTGCCGGTTTTGGCGGTCCTCCGGTGGATGCCGCGACGCGTCTGGCACGATCGAGTCTGCCTGAGTTGAAGAAAACCACCGTGAAAATCATTTTGGCCAGCGCGGAGCTCGATCCGGGCGCCGACCCGAGCGTGGACGGCGGCGTCATGCCGTTCAACCAGGTCCTGCACGACGAGCTGTGCAAGGAGGGGCCCTCCCATTGCCCCACGCTGTTGTATTTCAAAGCCGAAAGCCACATGTCGGAAGTATTTTCGATTGGCACCTCTGATAAGACCGTGTCCGGGCCGATCCTGGCCTGGATGAAAAAGATCAAGTAGCCGATAAAAATCGGGAAGGGATTCGGAAAGCGGGAAGGAAATGACGTTCTCGTACGTCCAAACCAACGGCATGGTGTTGGACGCGGACGTGTTGGACAGGAACGGGCGCGACGTCAACAAAGCCTGCCGGGACACCATTGAAGCCTGCCGGCGCGGCGACCTGGACGCTTTCCGGGAGCTGTTTGAGACGTATAAAGACCGTGTGTACTCCATCGCGCTGCGCTACACCGGAAATCCCGCAGCGGCGATGGACATCGCCCAGGATACGTTCGTCAAACTGCTATCGCGTATCGGCGACTATCGCGCGGAATCCAGCTTCGATTCGTGGCTCTACCGGCTGGTGGTGAATAGCTGCATCGATGACCAGCGCCGCGGCCGGCGGTTGACTCCGTTTCTGGACGGACTGCTCGACGCGGTTTGCGCACCGGCCGAAAGCGTTCTGCACAAGCTGCTGCGCGCGGAAACCGAGCAGCGCATCCAGGAAGTGGTGGCGCGCCTGGCGCCAGAGCATCGCATCGTGATCGTGCTGCGCTACACCGAGGGGTTTTCCTACGACGAAATCGCGAACATTCTGGGCTGCTCGCCGGGCACCGTGGCCTCGCGGCTGAATCGTGCGCACAAGATTCTGGAACGGAGATTGTCGCATCTGCGGAATGCCCACAGAGGTTCCCGTGCATAAGCTGGACCATGAGCTCGAACGTGCGCTGCGGGAAGTGAGCGCGCCGCCGGAGCTCTGGGAGCGTGTGCAGGCGGCCAGGATGTTCGATACTCGGCCGGTGAAGGCTTTCCGCTGGGGACTGGTGTGGGCGACCGCGGCCGCGGCTATCCTGGTGGCTGCATCCGCGACGCTCGTACATATCGAGCGTGCGCGCAGCGATGAAGCCTTGGCGCTCCGGGCTGTGAACGCCGATTCGAAGCCCATCGGATTCTATTGCGAGAATCCCGCGCGGCTGCGAGCCTGGGTTCGCGCGAAAACCGGGCTGGATCTTCCGCTGCGTGAGGAAACCTCGCCTTCGATCCAATTGGTTGGCGCCCGGACAATCGAACACTCGCGGGGCGTCGAGGTCGCCTACCGGGCAGGGAATCGCGATGCGGTGCTGTTGGTATCAAGAGCCGAAGCCGGCGCCCGCGCCGCCAACGTGGCGCATAATCATGCCGACGGCAATGTTTCCTCTTGGGTGATGGACGGCCAGCGCTACACCCTCGCCTGCGATAACCCGGCCGATTTGCAGCTTGCCTGCAAGCTCTGCCATTTGGATTAGTTCGAGTGGACTAATTCGAGTCCCGCAGTGCCTGCATCACGCGAATCCGAGTGGTTCGGACTTCGACGCTCTCTGCTTCCGCGTATTCCCGACGAGCGCGCAGTACCGCCTCGTAGGATTCGAGAACCGCGACGAGCTGCGGGTTTTCGGGGCCCCAGGCTTGCTGCAAGATGGTCAGGGCGCGGCGATAAAGCGGTTCGGATTCTTCCAAGCGGCCTTCCAGGCGATATACGTTCGCCAGGCGGGCGACCAACTTGCCCACCTCGGGATGGTTCGCCGGCAGAGCTTTTTCTAGGATCTCCTCCGCCTGCTGGTAGAGACGTTCGGCTTCGGGGTAGCGTTGGCGCCCAGCGGTCGCGACGCCTTCCAGGTATAAATCGTAGCCGATGCGCGAATGATTGGGCGGAAAATTCAGGCGGTCGATCTGCTCGGCGCGGTGAAGCAGGCGCTCGGCGGCGGAAAACTTGCGGCGCGCGATCATGAGCCTGGCCAGATTGCCGTAGCCGACGGCGACCTCTGGGTCTTCATTTCCGGCGATTTGCTGGGCGAGCGCGATGGCTTCGCGATCCATTTGTTCCGCTTCGTTATAGCGTCTCAGGTCGATCAGAACCACCGCCAGGTTATTCAGCACGGCCGTCTGACGCTGCAAGTCGGAGGTTTGGCGGTAAACGGCCAGCGCACGCTGATAGAGCTTTTCGGCGTCCGTGAGGCGTCCCTGCTGTCTCAAAACGAGGCCCAGGTTGTTCAGCGCGTCCGCGCCATCGGTGCTGGATTCGGCTGCATGGTTTTGCGCGATCGCGACCGCGCGGCGCAGTGCGGCTTCCGCGTGATCGTACTGGGCCATATCCAGGAAGATAACGCCGAGTTCATTGAGAGCCGGCAGCAAGGAGACGCCGTCCGGTCCGGCGGCCGATTCGCGCAGGTCGAGCGCGCGCAGATAGAGGCGAACTGCATCGTCGAAACGATCTTGCGAACGATACGTCCGTCCGAGTTGGAGCAATGTAGCCGCGCACGTATCCGCGGAGGAGCCAGACGGGCAGGGATTTTGCTCGCCTGGCTTGTCGAACGGAGCGGCGGCCAGGGAAACGGCCAGCGCGAGAAGTACACCAAAAGCCCGTCGCATGAATCATTCTGGACCGAGTTTGTTTTTCGCGGGAAGTAACGGGACGGTAAGCTAACCGAATGTCTTACGGTAAGGCGATCCTAGCGCAAGCCGGTGCGCTCCAGCAAACGCTCGAAGCGCGGCTCGGAACGCAGCGGATCGTACAGCGGGTGCACCTTCAACGCGGTCACCGATTTTTCGCGCGCATCGCACGCCGCCTCCAGGTGGGTGAGCGCCGCCTGGTGATCGCCGAGCCCGAGGTAGACGATGGCGAAGCTGGCGGACGGAATCCACTGGCTTTTGTGAATCTCGAAGAGCCGATCGAGCAGCGCGCGGGCCTCCCAAACGAAGCCGCCCAACGCCAACGTCTGGGCCGTGGCGCTCAGCAGGGTGGGAACGTCACCCGCCAAGGCTCGCGCGCGCTCCAGTGCGGCAATGGCCTCATCGTATCGTCCGAGCAGGCTCAGCACGCGCCCCAGCGCGCTATACGCTTTCCAAAAGACAGGATCCAGTTCCGCGAGCTGCCGGTAGAGCCGCAACGCCGTCTGATAATCGCGCCGCAGCATGTGCACATACCCGCAACCTTCGAGCATCAGCGGCGACAGCGGGTCCAGATGGCAGGCCATTTCGGCTTCCTGCACCGCCTCGTCAAAACGGCCCACCAGCGCCAGGCAATCTGTGGCGTACCAGTGGCGGGCGCGCGAGAAGCCGGGGTTCAGCGCGATCGCGCGACGGTATTCCGATTCGGCCGTTTTCCAGTCCCACTCAAACGTGGAAAGGTTAAAGGCCAGCGAGAGGTGCGCCAGCGCGGACTGCTGGTCTAAACGAAGAGCCTTCTCGGTCGCGAGCCTGGCTTTGGGAAGCACCTCTTGGGGATTGGCCACGCCGTAATCGGCCAGCAAGCTGTACGCGCAACCCAGGCCCGCGTACGCGTCGGCGGAGGAATCGTCGGCCGCCACGGCTTGCTCAAAACAGATCACGCTCTGGCGCAGCCCTTCCGGCGTTCGTTTATTGGCGTGAAAGCGCCCTTGCAGACACAGGTTGTAGCACGTCAGGTCCGTATGTTGGCGCGCGGCGCCGTCGGCACGCCAAGGGAGCGAGAGCTGCAGGGTATCGACGATCGCCCGCGCCATCTCTTCCTGGATCGCGAGCACGTTCTCCAACTGCCGGTCGTAGGCTTCCGACCACAGGTAGTTGCCGGATTCAGTGTCGATCAACTGCGCGGTCACCCGCACTCGCGTGGGCGTCCGGCGGACGCTGCCGCGCAACACCGTCGCGACTTTGAGTTCCTGGCGGATGCCGGCCAGATCGCGATCCCGGCCGCGCAATTGCGACATGGAACTCCACGCCACCACGCGCAAGCCCGGAATGCGCGTGAGCAGATGGATCAGCTCCTCGGTCAGGCCGTCGCTGAAGTAATCCGGGCCCGCTTCCGGCGTCAAGTTGGTGAACGGCAGAACGGCGATGGACCGTTCGGCGGCAGGCTCGGATACCGCCGACCATTGAGGGACGGCATTCGCGGGCTGGCTTCCGTTCCGCGTCCGAAACGACGGCACATAGGCGCCCTTCGGCAGATCAATGAGCACGCCGTCGGATTTTCCCGAGGACGTGTAATAGGCTTTGAGCTTGGAGCGCAGACGGCGCGCTTCCACGCGCACGATGGGATCCGTTCGCGGATCGTAATCGCCCTTGCGGTCGAAGACCTCCACTCCGACCAGTTGTTCCTTGAGTTGCTCGCCCCTTGCCTCCAGCGTTAATTCCACACAAAAACGCAGGAATCTGCATAAGCGTTCGGAGCGTGTAAACAAGCGGCTGGAGAGGATTTTGCCGACTTGGGCGCGGATTTGCTCCGCGCTCGGGCTGGCCGACACAGCCAGCGCAGTTCCTGAATTCCGCTTGGTCACAATGCTCCTCGGGGAAGGCCCTGCAGAAGTTCCTACTAGTTTAGCAGGCTTTGCAGTTGCGGACGGGCGCATCGGACGGCCGCGCGATATCGCTCGCGGCGCTGGGCGCTATTGCCTGGATTCGCTGCTCGGCGGCACGATGCCTTGAATGCGCAGGTAGGTCACCAGGTTTCCATAGTGCTCCATCGTGTGCGCAACGTTGAAATCCAGCATGCTGAGCCGCGAGATCTTCGCGCCGCCGAACGCCGGGATCATTTCTTGGGCTTGGGCGTCGGTCATTTTGTCGTAAATCGCGTCGCAATAGGCGAACGCGGTTTTCAACGCCGCGACGATATCGGCTTTGGTCTTGACGGATTCTTCGATGCCTCTGCGGTCATGGTTGCCGGCCGCGGCGCCGCAGAATTCGTACTGGCCGTCGGCCACGTGCGCGAGAATCTGCCCATAAGTTCGCACGCTATCGGTGGGCCGGAACGTGTACTTGCTTTCAGGCATTTTTTCGGCCGAGCGCAAAATGTCCTGCTTGGCATTCATGTAGAAAACCTTCGAACTGGCCACCAGCGGATTGGCGGGTGCGGCGCCGGCTCCGGTTTGCGCCCAGGCTCCGGATGCCGCAAGAAGAAAAACGATTGGCCAACGCACGTGGGTTGTCCTCCTCAACTTGGATAAGGATCAATGTTATCAGTTTGCGATTCCGCGAACCAAATCGTGACCTCCGCCCCACGCTATTTTACGTCCGAAATCAGATGGAGCTCTTGGAGCCAGGCCGCGGCGCTGCTGTCGCTGGGAGGAGCGCGAATGGTCTCCGCGCGGCGATAACGATCCTCTCGATCCCACTTTGGGACCGTTGGGAATCGCACTGGGCTTGAATTGGCGAAGCCGTAGAAACGCGTGAGGAAGATGCGCAAATATTTATTGATTTCGGATATCGTACTGGTTTGGGCTATCGGCAGGTTGTCGTGCCACGAGCCGGGCACCTCAACTAATTCCTGCCAAGCGCTGAGAGATGTGACTACCTGCGAACGCCTTCGGGGACTGCCTCTGAGGAGGGCACGAAGAGGAGCCGTGCGTTCGATGGTCGAACGGAACCGGAAACTGGCGGGCGCAGATGCGGCATTGATAGTGTCCATGAATGGGCCACATGACCGCGGAATGGGCATGCCGGCACCAGAAGAAGCCCAATCGCTCCATCCAACCCATTGAGGG
>JASHQT010000485.1 GCA_030039005.1 Bryobacteraceae bacterium | reverse complement strand
GCGAAGTTGGCGCGGCCCTTCATGTAGCAAACTTGCAGAGGCCGGTCGAAATGTTTTTGCAGAAAGGGAACGTCCTTGTAGAAGAGCTGCTCTTGCAGATTCTTTGTGCCGGTCGAGACGACGACGCGCTTGCCCGAAAGCAGCGCGGGAACCAAATACGCAAGCGTTTTTCCCGTGCCGGTGCCCGCGTCCACGAGCAAATGCTTTTTCTCGGCCAGCGCCGCTTCCACGGCTTCGGCCATTTCCAGTTGCCCAGGGCGAAACTCGTAGCGCGGATGCCATCGCGACAAAATGCCATGGCGCGAAAAGAATTGTCGCGCGGTGAGCGCTTTGGCGGCCGAAGACATCCCATTCGATTTTGGCACGTGCCGCAATAAGTGCAAAGATAAAGAGACACAAACGCATGCCTGACTATCAAGCGCTCGAAAATCAGTTCCGACGAGTTCTCAATTTGGGCCGCCGGCCGGTGGCTGTCTCTTTCCGTGAACAAGCGCCCGCCAAGACCGAGCAGTTCTCCGGCTCCGAACCAGCCGGTTGCAGCTTCTGGCGATTAGCCGCCGAAGGCCGCACCTTCTCCACGGCCCCTTCGGATCACTACAACTGCCCGGTAGGTTCGTACACGCACCACATCGCATTGCCGGAAGATCGCGCGCAAGAGCTGCCGTCTATTCTGGGAACCATGACCAGTTTGGGCTACCTGAAAATGGAGGAAGTGCCGGGGATTCCGGTGCTACCCGAGGCGCCGGAGAAGATCATGTACGCTCCGCTCGGCGACACCACGATCGAACCCGACGTCGTGTTGTTCGTGCTTGCGCCGGGCAAGTTGATGCTGCTTGAAGAAGCAGCCCTTCGCGCGGGTGCCGTATCCAAGCTGCCGCTGCTCGCGCGCCCCACTTGCATGGCGATTCCGGCGGCTCTTGCGCACGGTATGGTCACCAGCGCGGGCTGCATCGGCAACCGGGTGTATACGCGGATTGGCGAGGACGAGCTGTACGCCGCTCTGCCCGGCCGCGCATTGGAAGCGGTCGCGAACGAATTGGGCACCATCGCGTCCGCCAACGCCGCGCTGGCCGAATACCACCGCGGACGTCAGAGCCAACTTTCGACGGCCTAGCTATTAGCGGCCATCGGGACGAACTCGATTCTGGTCGAGCCTTCTCGATCCTTGTCGCGTTTCTGCCCTGACGGAGGTTCTGGCTGATTTTCGGTCGCGGCAAGAAGCCACGGCTCGCCGGGTTTTTCGTGGCGGCTAAACCGAAGAACAAACGCAATCGCGCAGCCCAGCACAATGGCGACCGGAAATACATAGCGCAAGAGCGGAACGCCGATGATGAAAATCAGCATGCTTCCCACAGCAAAGATCGCTCCAACGATCTCGCCTCCAACGGGCAGCTTCGAGGCGTCAATTTGTGGACGCGGAGAATCGTCCTCCATGGCTCACCTCCGGTCCGAAGCTACCACAAAACGAACTGCAGGGTTAGGGTCACGGATCGCTCCACGGTAGAATCGAAGTACGGATGCCAATGAAAATCGGCTGCGCGATGCTCGCGAGCTGGTCCTTGTTCGCGGCGCAGCCGGAGCATGCCAGGCACGCCATGGTAGTCGCGCAGGAGCCCTTGGCAGCGGACGCCGGTCTGCGGGTGCTCAAATCCGGAGGAAACGCGATCGACGCCGCTGTGGCCATCGCATTCGCGCTCGCGGTGACGTATCCGTTCGCCGGTAACATCGGCGGCGGGGGATTCCTGCTCGCGCGCTTCGCCGACGGCCGAACCACGTTTATCGATTTCCGCGAAAAAGCGCCGCTCGCGGCCACGCGCAACATGTACCTGGATTCGGCCGGCAACGTCACTGAAGATAGCGTCACCGGATGGCGCGCCGCGGGCGTCCCGGGGACTGTGGCGGGCCTGGAATTGGCGCACCGCAAGTACGGGCGCAGGCCGTGGGCCGAGGTACTGGAGCCGGCGATCAAGTTGGCTGCCGCGGGCTTCCCGGTTTCGTACCGCATGGATGCTTCGCTAGAGAACTCCGCGAAGCTCTTGTCCCAATTTCCGGAATCGAAGAGGATTTTCCTCAGCGCGCATTACGGCGAGAACTTCATACAGCCGGAACTTGCCGCGACCCTGCGGCGCATTCGCGACCGCGGGGCGCATGATTTCTACGACGGTGTTACCGCCCATAAATTCGCCGCCGCTGAAGCGGCCAACGGCGGCCTGATCACGCTCGAAGATCTGAAGAAATATCGCGCGGTGGAACGCGAGCCTCTGCGCGGCCATTACGAAGGCTACGACATCATCACCGCGCCCCCGCCCAGCGCCGGCGGCGTAGGATTGCTTCAGATGCTCGGGATGCTGGGAGGTTCGGGATACGAAAAATCCGGCGCGGGGTCGGCGGCCTCTATCCACTATGTCGCCGAGACGATGCGCCGATTCTTCGCCGATCGCAGCGAGTATTTCGGCGATCCCGATTTCTACAAAACGCCCATCAGCAAATTGCTCGACCCGCAATATATCGCGCGCCGTCGCGCTAGCATCGATCCGCTGCACGCGACGCCCAGCGATCAAATCCGCCCCGGAAACCTGTCTATTCGCGAAGGTACCGAAACCACGCACTTCAACGTCGTCGATAGCGAAGGCAACGCCGTTGCGGTGACCTACACGTTGAACGATGGATACGGCAGCGGCGTCACCGTGCCCGGACTCGGATTCCTGTTAAACGACGAGATGGACGATTTCGCCGCCAAGCCCGGCGTCGAGAATGTGTTCCACTTGGTACAAGGCGAATCGAACGCGATCGTGCCCGGCAAACGCCCGGTTTCCTCCATGACTCCCACCATCGTGCTTCGGAACGATAAGCTTTTTCTGATGCTCGGAGCGCCCGGTGGCCCGCGCATTATCAGCGGCGTCCTCCAGGTGCTCCTCAACGTGATCGATTTCCACATGAACGTGCAGGATGCGGTGAACTGGCCGCGCTTCCACCACCAGTGGATGCCGGATGTGTTGTATGTCGAGAAAGGAGTCTCGCCCGACACGGTGAACCTGCTGCGCCAGATGGGACACACGGTCGCGCCCATGGCCGGCGCATCGCCCGTGGTGGCGCGCGTGGAGGCGATCGCCGAGGATAACGGATGGCTCGAAGGCGCCACCGATCCCCGCGGCAACGGAAGGGCCGAAGGATACTGATGGATCACGTTCTCTCCACGCACCTGCTGGTGAATCATCGCCTGACCACCGTCTGGCTCGATCGCGTTTGGCAAGCCGGGATTCCGGCGGTGGAGATTTTCTGCGCGCGCCAGCATCTCGACTACCGCGACCGCGCCCAAATCAATGAGCTCGGACATTGGTTTCGCGATTCCGAGCTAACCCTGTATTCGCTGCATTCCCCCATGTACAGCGACGACATGTGGGGCAGGTCGGGGCCGAATTCGCATATCAATATCACGGAGCCGGTAAAGTCGAAGCGCCTGGAGATGCTGGACGAGATCAAGCGCGCCCTGGATATTTCCGAAGTGATTCCGTTCCGTTATTTGATCCAGCACATCGGCGTGCATGACGAGGAATACGACGAGCGTAAGGTGGAAGCCGCGTTCACGGCGCTCGAGGAGATCCATTTATTCGCCAAGGCGCGCGGCGTGGAGGTGCTGCTCGAGAACACGCCCAACGGCCTTTCGAGCGCCCAGCGCCTGATGCAGTTCCTCGAACAGACGCATCTGAAGTTAAACTTCTGCCTGGACGTTGGACACGCCCACATGAACGAAGGCGTGGCCGCTGCGTTCGAGACCCTGAAGGACCGCATCCGCTCCACGCATCTGCACGATAACGGCGGCGCCGACGACAGCCATTTGTGGCCGTTCCAGTCACAGGGCGGGACCATCGATTGGAGCGCGACGATGCGGCTGCTGCGCTCGGCGCCCGGACAGTATCCGCTGCTGCTCGAGTTGCGCGACTACCCCGAGTTCCCGCTGCCGCAATCGTTCGAGATCGTCAAACAGATTTTTGCAAAACTAGAGACCGTTTGATGCCCTATACCCGCATTCGTATTGAAGACGCCGCCCAGCACGAGGGCGAGCCGGTAGAGATCGCGGGCTGGCTCTACAACTTGCGTAAGTCCGGAAAAATCGTCTTCCCCCTGGTGCGCGACGGCACGGGAACCATCCAGGCCGTGGCCGTGAAGGCCAATCTGGACGAACCCACGTTTGAAGCGCTGAAAAACCTGACGCAGGAATCGTCGCTCATCGTGCGAGGCAAGCTGCGCGCCGAACAACGCGCTCCTGGCGGCTACGAGATGGACGTGGAAGGCGCCGAGGTGCTGCAGCGCATCCCGGAATCCGATCCCTATCCCATTACGCCCAAAGAGCACGGCGTGGATTTCCTGATGGACCATCGCCATCTCTGGCTGCGCAGCAAGCGCCAGCACGCGGCCATTCGGGTGCGGCACGAGGTGATCCGCGCGGTGCGCGATTATTTCGATGATCACGGCTTCACGCTGGTGGACACGCCGATTTTCACGCCCTCGGCCTGCGAAGGCACTTCGACGCTTTTCGAGGTGAACTACTTCGAAGACGAAAAAGCCTACCTGACGCAATCCGGCCAGCTTTACAACGAAGCCGACGCGATGGCCTTCGGCAAGGTCTACTGTTTCGGGCCGACGTTTCGGGCCGAGAAATCGAAAACGCGCCGCCATCTCACCGAGTTCTGGATGGTGGAGCCAGAGATGGCCTACGCGACGCTCGAGGACGTCAAGCGCGTGGGCGAAGAGCTGGTGGTGTACGTGGTGGGGCGCGTGCTGGAAAACCGGCGCAACGAACTGCACGATCTGGAGCGCGATACCAGCAAGCTAGAAACCGTGCAGTCGCCCTTCCCGCGCATGAGCTACGACGACGCCGTGGTCGCGCTCGAAAAGAAGGGCAGCGAGATCCAGTGGGGCGGCGATTTCGGCAATACGGATGAGACGCTCATCACGGAAGGTCTGGACCGGCCGCTCATCGTCGATAAGTTTCCGAGCGAGATCAAGGCTTTCTATTTCGAGCCCGACCCCGAGCGTCCCGAACTGGCCTTGGGCGTCGATTTCATCGCGCCGGAAGGCTACGGCGAGATCATCGGCGGCGGTCAGCGCATCTCCGATCTCAATCTGCTCCTGAAGCGCATCGACGATCACCATCTCCCGCGCGAAGCCTTCGACTGGTACATCGACCTGCGCAAGTTCGGCAGCGTTCCGCACGCCGGTTTCGGCATGGGCATCGAGCGCTTCGTGGCCTGGATGTGCGGGCTGGAGCATATTCGCGAGACTATCGCGTTTCCACGCATGCTCTATCGCACGCGGCCATAGGATGTGTGTAGCGTTCACACTCGTGTGCACGCCCTTGATATGAGCCCCAAGCACATCGCAATCCTCGGCGCGCCGCTCGACCTCGGCGCCGGACGCCGCGGTGTCGATATGGGACCGTCGGCGGTTCGCGTGGCCAATCTCAACGGGCGGCTGGCTGACTTGGGTTATCAGGTCGAAGATCTGGGCAACGTCCCGGTGGTCCAGCCGGAGAGCCAAACGGAAGTGCACTCGCACGCGAAATATTTGCCACAGATTGCGGAAACTTGTACACACGTCGCTAAGATCGTGCTGGAAGCGCTGGGAGCGGGCAAGTTTCCGCTGGTGCTAGGCGGCGACCATTCCATCGCGGTGGGGACGGTTTCGGGGGTGTCGGAACACTTTCATCGGCGCGGCGACCGGTTGGGATTGATTTGGATTGACGCTCACACCGACATGAACACGCCCGAAAGCAGCCCTAGCGGCAACGTACACGGCATGCCACTGGCGTGTTGCATCGGCAAAGGCCCCGAAGAGCTGACCAGGATCTTCGGATACGCACCGAAAGTGGATCCCGCGAATGTCGCCCTGGTGGGCATTCGCTCGGTGGACGGCACCGAGCGCGACATTGTCCAGCGGTCCGGGGTTCATGCATTTACGATGCGCGATATCGATGAGCGCGGCATGCGCTCGGTGTTCGAGGAGGCGATCCGTGTCGCCAGCGCCGGAACGGCCGGATTTCACGTCTCGCTCGATATGGACGCTGTCGACCCGCGCGAAGCCCCGGGCGTGGGAACGCCGGTCCAGGGCGGCATCACGTATCGCGAAGCGCATTTGGCCATGGAGATGCTCGGCGATACGGGTCGCATGACGTCGATGGAAGTGGTGGAGGTGAACCCGGTGATCGACGAGGCGAACCGGACGGCCATTTTAGCGGTAGAACTGGTGATGTCGGCCATGGGGAAACGAATTTTATGAAGACGCGCGTGGCGGTAATCTACGGAGGGCGCACTGGCGAGCACGAAATCTCGCTGCGCTCGGCGAAATCGGTGATGGAAGCGATGGACCCGGAGCGCTACGACGTACTCCATTACGTGATTTCCAGGGAAGGCCGATGGAGCCCCCGTCCCATCGTGCCCGAACCCGGCGGAAATCCGGGCGTTGACGTCGTGTTCCCCGTTTTGCATGGAACATTTGGTGAAGATGGAACTGTGCAAGGTTTACTGGAGCTCGCCGATCTGCCGTATGTCGGCGCGGGCGTACTGGCGTCAGCCATCTCCATGGACA
>JASHQT010000484.1 GCA_030039005.1 Bryobacteraceae bacterium | reverse complement strand
GCCGGACGCGCGCGGCCCGCGGCGCAACCACAGACGGAATTGACCACCATCAGAACGGCGCCGCTGCCGGGTGCAAGAAGGCGGTCGACATCGGCGGGAGTTCGCGCTTCCTCGACACCATAGCGGGTGAGGTCGGCGCGCATGGGAGCGATGAGAATTTCCGAGTAGGGCACGAATCGATTCTAGCAGGGAGGGGTGGCGGCGGCCGGCGGCTGTGCCTATAATCATCGTGATAATCTGATGGCCTTGTCTTTCGAAACTCTGGCACGCGTAGGATGGCTGTTCGCTGTCGCAGCAGCCATGGCAACGCTCTCCGCCCAGCAGCCTGCGCCCGACTTAATTCTTACGAACGGGAAGATCATCACGGTGGATGAGCGCTTCTCCATCGCACAGGCCGTGGCGATCAAAGACGGCCGGATTTTGAAGGCCGGGACCAATCAAGAGATCGGAGCGCTCGCGGGCCCCGATACTCGACGGATCGACCTGCGAGGCCGGTCCGTAATTCCCGGGCTGATCGACAACCACATGCACCTGCTGCGCGGCGCCGAAACCTGGCAGCGGGAACTCCGCTGGGATGGCGTGTACTCACGCGAGCGGGCGGTCGAAATGCTGCGCGCGCGAGTGAAAGCGACCGCTGCCGGAGATTGGATTTACAACATCGGCGGCTGGGCGCCTGAGCAATTTCAAGACGACCCGCGGCCGTTTACGCGCGAGGAATTGGATCAGATCGCGCCCGACAATCCGGTCGCGCTGCAGGAATCCTATTTTCAGGTCTTCCTCAACAGCCGGGCGCTCGCGGCCTTAGGCATTGAAGCCGGTGCGCCCGATCCGCAGGGATTTCCCAAAGGATCGATTCAGCGCGATTCCAGCGGGCGGCCCACGGGCGTGATCCGCGGCGACATTCCCGCCACGCGCGCGGTTTCGAGCAAGTTGCCTAGAGTGCCGCCGGATCAGTTGGAGGCAAGCGCAGCGGCAATGGTCGCGGAAGTGAACCGCTCCGGGCTGACGGCGGTCGGGGTTCCCGGCTGCAACGCCGACGTGCTGGAGATTTTTCGTAAGTGGAAGGCCGAGGGCCGGCTGAACGTCCGCATCTTCTGCATTGACGGCGTGGCGGCGGGTAATCCGGCGCAGGTGGATCGGGCTCTCGCGCAGATTCCGCAAATCAAGTTATTCCAGGGCGACAGCGAAATCGACAACATCTTTTTCGGCGAGAGCGTGTACGGGCCGCTGCATGACCCCATGTTCGCGCTAAAATCCGATCCCCAGCCCGACCAGCTCGAGCAATGGCGGCGCATGGCGATGGAGATCGCCAAGGCCGGCTTGCCGCTGCACGTGCATGCGGAACTGCGCACCACCATCAGCGCGTTTCTCGATCAGATCGAGGCGGTGAACAAGCAATATCCCATCAAGAGCCTGCGGTGGACGCTGGCGCATATCAATCAGATCGACGCGCCCGAGCTCGAGCGGATGAAGAAACTCGGCATGTACGCCGCGGTGCACCCGTGGGCGGTGATCAACGGAGCGATCATGCACGATGAGTTCGGCGACGGCGCGTACGATATGCCGCCGCTCGCTACGATTCAGAACAGCGGCATCCAATGGGGATTGGGAACTGACGGGACCGCGGCCAATCAAATCCTCCCGTTCACCACGCTGTACTTCGCCGTGACCGGGAAAATGGCCGGCGGCAAGAAGGTGAACCGGCAGAGCATTAGCCGGGAAGACGCGCTGATCGCGCACACGCGCAAGAATGCTTACTTTCTTTTTCAAGAAGACAATTTGGGCTCCATTCAGCCCGGTAAGTTGGCGGACCTGGTGGTGCTGGACCGCGACTATCTGACCGTACCGGCGGACCAGATCGCAAATATCAAACCCGTGATGACCATGGTTGGGGGCAGGATCGTGTATGATGCCAGCGTCTCGCACAAGAGCGCCTCGCAACAGACGGCGGCGAGATAGGGGAAAAGGGAACATGCGCAACGGGATGATGGCTTGCCTGATGTCTTGTCTGGTATCGGCGCCGCTGGCCGCGCAATGGGTGACGTTTCCCACGCCTGGCGTCCCGCGGCTGCCTAACGGAAAGCCCGATCTCGCCGCGCCCGCACCGAAAAGTCCTGATGGCAAGCCAGACCTTTCGGGAGTCTGGATGGTGGCGGCCGGGTACACGGGAAATATCGCGAAGGATTTAGCGCCTGGGGAGGTTTCGTTCCAGGCATGGGCTGCGAAGTTGTATGAGCACCGGGTGTCCACCCACGGCTTTGACGATCCGCAAGGCCGCTGTGTGCTATCCGGCGTTCCGCGCGAAGACGTAGTGCCTTATCCGTTCAAGATCATGCACACCACCAACCACGAGGTGGTGATTCTTTATGAGGCGCTGCACAGCTACCGCCAGATTTTCATGGATGGCCGTGCGCTGCCTAAGGACCCCAATCCGTCCTGGATGGGATATTCCATCGGCCATTGGGATGGCGACACGCTGGTGGTGGAATCGGCCGGATTTGTGGATGGCAACTGGCTGGACAACAACGGCCATCCGGGAACCGAATCGTTGCATCTGACCGAGCGCTTCCACCGGCGCGACTTTGGACATATCGATCTTCTTGTCACTGTCGACGATCCCAAGGCTTACACCAAACCATGGACCGTGCATCTGGGTTTGACGCTCATGGCGGACGGCGAATTGATCGAATATGTCTGCGATGAGGACGAGAAAGATTACAAGCACCTGGTTGGAAATTGACGACGCAAAGTAACGGTCAGCCGCGCGCGGCGACGCGTTTGCCGGCCAGCACCGTCGCGCTCGGGAACAGTCTTTGGCGCCCCGTGCGTGTGTTTGCGTAGTTGTCGACGAAATCGAAATTCCCTTCCCTGAGCTCCAGCACCGCGATGTCGGCCGGTGCGCCGGGTTTGAGCGTGCCGCGGCCGCGGAAAACCGGAAACGTGCGGGATGGGTTGACGGTGGCGCGCGCGATCACTTGATCGAGTGGCATGCCGAGCATCAGGAACTTCGACATCACGTTGGGAAAATCGATCACCTGCGCGGTGCGGCTCTCGGTGGTCCAATCGGTGGAGAACGTGTCGGGCAGAAACCCGGCTTTCAGCACCTGATCGGCGATATCCCAGCGCAAATGGCCGGTCCTGCCGTTGCCGAGGTCAAAGATGACGCCGCGGCGGCGCGCGGCCATCACTTCCGGAAGAATATGGGCCTCGTCATTGATGATGCTGTTCGGAGGCGGCGCGAACATGTGGGTGACGATATCGCCGGGTTTGAGCAGCGCGAGAAGCTTGGGCAGCGGCGAAACGGTTTGGCCCATATGGATCATCACGGGAATGTGAAACTCGGAGGCGACCTGCTGCGCGCGGCGCAGCACTTCATAATCGTTCGCTCCCGCGACGTCCCGCGACAGCCGGGCCTTCACTCCGGCGATCATCGCGCGATTGCGGGCGACGGCTTCGCGCGCGGCGGCGACATCGGCACGTTTGAGATCCATGGTGTCGCCTTCGGGAATAATGCCCGCGCGTCCGATGTTGATCAATACGCGGCAGGGCTGGGGCGCCGATTGCGCCACGGCAACCGCGTCTTCGATGTGATCGGCGCCTTGCGATCCGGCGTCGATCAGACCGGTCACGCCGTCGGCCAGGCAGAGCGCGGGGCCATCTTTGCTGCGCGTGGCGTGGGTGTGGATGTCGATTAATCCGGGGACCACCAACTTGCCGCTGGCGTCCATAGATTCGGCGGCGCTCCCCGGAATGTTCGCCTGCACGGCGGCGATGCGGCCGTTGGCGATGGCTACATCGCGGACCGCGTCCAGTTTGCGCGATGGGTCGATGACGCGCCCGCCTTTGACGATCAGATCGTAGTGGGCTGCCGCGAATGCGGGTGCGCCCACGCTAGCTGCTGCCGCCGTTGCGATGAATTCACGCCGGTTCATTTGTTCACCCCCACGGATTGGAATTTCTTTTCGAGCGCCGCGCGATCCAGGCGAACACCGGCCAGATACACACCGTCGATCGCGCGCGTGTTGCGAATGTTGTCCAGAGGATTCGCCTTGAGGACGATGAAATCCGCGCGCATCCCCTTGGCGAGTACGCCGGTATCGTGAATGCGCAGCACTTCCGTGGGCCTGGACGTGGCGGCGACGATCGCCTCCGCGGGCGTCAGTCCCAGCCCGACGTACATCGCGAGTTCGTGGTGCTCGGCAAAGCCGAACGCATATTTCTGGGATACGCCCGCGTCCGTTCCGAGCACGATGCGCGCGCCGGCGGCGATGTACTTCGGGAAATTGTACCGGAGATTTTCTTCGCGTTGGACAAATTGCGCGCTGGGAGGCGCCGAGCACGGCGGCGACGGCAACCACGTTTTGCCTGCTTTGATATCGGCGACTACGTTCGCGGTCACCGATTGCTCGATGAAACCATCGTCGCCGTCGCACAACTCGGAGCGGTCGCCCAGTCCCATCACGGGAGTCCAATAAGGCCGCTTTGCTCGCAGGATCGCCAGGAATTCGTCATCCACTTTTTCGGCCATCAGCGTATGCACCAGCACATCCACACCGGCCTTCACGACGCCCTTCTGATCTTCCAGGTTCGTCGCGTGTGCGTGGACGATCATGCCATGCTTATGCGCCTCCGCGATCAGGGGCGTGTACACTTCGGGCGGCATCTTTTTGTGCGCGCCGCGCAGGTTGTCGCGATTGTCCACCCAAAACTTCAGCTCGTGAATATTCCGGGCAGCGAGCTTGCGAACCGTCGTGATCGCTTCGTCCGGAGTGGATACTTCATACACCGCGTGCAGCGGGCCCGTTCCCTGAATCAAGAGAGAGTCCGGACCGCCTCCAGGCGGCGCCATTCCGGCAGCGAAGAAAAAGCGGGCGGCCGGGGGGAATTTTCCCGCCAGTTGATTGTGCTGGAAATCGATCGCGAAATCGGTCGGCTGCTCGCCCATCGAAAGGACGGCGGCCACGCCGTAGTAGGCTTCGCGCTCCAGATGATCGAGCATGTTTTCGGGCGTGTGGTTTTTGACGCTCCAGCTCACGAAGCCCTCGTATCCGGGATGCGCGTGAATGTTGTTCAGCGCGGGCATCACCGTTCTGCCCGTAAGGTCGACGCGCACCGCGCTCGCGGGCGCACGCACAGAGCCCTTTGGTCCGATCGCGGCGATGCGTCCACCGCGGACCAAGAAGGCTCCGTTCTCGATGGGAGGGCGCGCGTCGCCGGGGATCAATCGCGCGCCTGCATAGATCACCGCCCCGGGCTGCGCCCATAGCATCGGCGCCAACGCGCCGATCGACACGCAGCCTACAACGGCGGCCCAGTCGCTTCGCATTTGCTCTCCTCGGCGACTAGCAGTATACATGGTGAGATGACAGCGCGACTGGCGGGTTGTTTTTTTGCGGGCGCGCTCGCCCTCACAATGCTACCGGCCGAGACTCCAGTTCACGAAGGCTACGTCACCGTCCCCGGAGCGCGGATCTTTTATCGCGATACAGGAGGCAGTGGAACTCCCGTCGTGTTGCTGCACGCAGCCACCGGAAGCAGCCGTGTTTGGGATTTCCAGTTCTCCGCTTTCCCCGCAGCCGGCTACCGCGTGATTGCTTTTGATCGCCGTGGCTGGGGCCGCACGGAAGTGACTTCCGCCGGACCGGCCGACACCGCCGCCGACGATTTGTTGGCCCTCCTGGATCAGCTTCACCTGGACCGCGGACACGTAATCGGAACGGCCGCGGGCGGGTTCGTGGCGCTCGATTTTGCGCTGTCGTATCCGCAGCGCGTTCGCAGTCTGGTGGTCGCCAACTCCATCGGCGGCGTGCAAGATGCCGATTATGTCGAAATGGGCCGGCGCCTTCGGCCACCCGAATTCGACAAGCTTCCGCCGGAAATTCGCGAAGTGGGGCCTTCTTATCGAGCCGCGAACCCCGATGGCACCGCGCGCTGGGTGGAACTGGAGAAGATCAGCCGTCCGCCCGGGCCGCGCGCTGCGGCGCAGCCGCTCCGGAATCACATTACTTTTGCGCTGCTCGAAAACATCCATGCGCCCACGCTGTTAATGACGGGCGACGCCGATCTTTACGCGCCTCCGCCGATCCTGCCGCTCTTCGCCGCCCGTATCAAGGGCGCCGAGACGTTGGTGATCCCGGAGGCCGGGCATTCAGCGTATTGGGAGCAGCCGGAAACATTCAATCGCGCGGTGCTCGAATTCATTGCCAAGCATTAGGGCAAACATTAGAACGAGCGGTCCTGGTAGTGTAGGAGCTAAGAACTGGAGGCGGGTGTGAAAGCACAGCATTGTAAGTGGGGTGTCATCTTGGCTGCCATGGCGACGTTGCCCGTTTATGCGGCGGATTCCCCGAAGCCGTTGACCATCGCCGAACAAGGCAGCTTCTTCGTGGGCGGCGAAACCAAAACTTCGAGCGAACTGAGCTCCAATCCCCGCGGCCCTGGCGGCGGGGAACCGGGCGACATCACCATCAACCAGATGTACGTGCAGTATCAAAAGCCGCTGAATGCGGACCGGCACGTGCCGGTGGTGATGGTCCACGGTTGTTGCTTGAGCAGCAAAACCTGGGAAACCACGCCGGACGGACGAATGGGCTGGAACGAATACTTCGTGCGCAAGGGGCGTTCGGTGTACCTGGCGGATCAATCCTCGCGCGCCCGCTCGGGTTTCGACGCGACGAAAATTAACGCCGTCAAGCTGGGCAAGGCTCCCTCCAGCGCGCTGCCTGACATCTTCATGGCGAGCCATCAGACGTCCTGGGTTCTGTTTCGGTTCGGCCCGGAGTTCAACAAGGCCTTCCCCGATGAGCAATTCCCGGTTCAGGCGGCCGACGAGCTGTATAAACAAATGATCCCGGACCTCAACGGTTTTCTGCCCACGCCCAATCCCACGTGGACGAACATGGCGAATTTGGCGGTTCAACTCCACGGCGCAGTCTTGATGGGCCATTCCGAATCGGGCTTCTTTCCCGAAGAGGCGGCGATGATCAATCCGGCGGGCGTCAGAGGCATCATATCCATCGAAATGGGCTGCACGACGACGCTCAAGCCCGAGCAGCTTTCCACGCTGGCGAAGATTCCGATTCTGATCATGTTCGGCGATCACTTGGGTGATCTTCCGGGACGTCTGGCAGGGATGTGGCCGGCGAACTTCGACAGTTGCAACAAATTCGTCAAACAGGTGAGCGATGCCGGGGGCGATGCCGAAATGATGGATCTGCCCAAGATGGGCATCAAAGGCAACAGCCATATGCTGATGCAGGACAAAAACAATTTGCAGCTCGCCGATTTGATCCTCAAATGGATCGACGACCACGTGGAGCGCAAGACCAGCGCGCGCAAGTAAACTGATCGCGGGAACTCGAACCGCCGCGACAACGTACCTAATCAGGAGGTCCCATGAGCCTGCGGCAGGACATCCGCTTCGGTCTGCGCAGTTTATTCAAGCGCCCGGCTTTTGCGCTTACCGCGGCGTTCACAATGGCGCTGGGAATCGGCGCCACCACCGCCATCTTCAGCCTGTGCGATGCCATGCTGTGGAGGCCGCATCCGCTGCCGCACATGGAAACGCTGGTCGCGATCCTGCAGGGCGACGCAGCCAACCCCGAGTACGGCGACTCGGCGACCCCTGCCGATGTCGATGAAATCCGGCGCAATGCGACCACTCTTACGAGCTTCGCCAGTTGGCAGGAAGGTTTGGCGAATCTGGCCAATGAGGGGGCTGCGCCGGACCGCGTCAACCAGGCCCTGGTCAACGCCAATTTCTTTGGCGTGGCGGGCGTGCAACCGTCGCTCGGGCGCGCATTCCGGCCGGGCGAGGACCAGCCGGGACAGGACCATGAAGCGATTCTGAGCGATGGAATCTGGCGCAGCCGGTTTCGCGGCGATCCGAATATCGTGGGCCGCACCATTCGTGTGGATGACGTGCCCACCACCATCGTTGGCGTAATGCCGCCCACTTTCCAATTTCCCATGGGCA
>JASHQT010000483.1 GCA_030039005.1 Bryobacteraceae bacterium | reverse complement strand
CGGAGTGGGGGATGAATTGTGAAGCACCGCCCTACCATTGATTTGGTACAGGGACTTCCACAGGGAACTAGTCGGAGACGCTTCATCGCACGCGCCGAGCGGCTGCAAACATCAACAACCATCCTTTGGGCGTTGGCGCTCGGATCAGGCTGCGTGGATTGCGAACCACGTACGGAAGCATGTACGGAAACACGGCCATTACGTACGATTGTGATGGCAGTTTCAAGGGTGCTCAGGGTGAATCAGCCGAAGCGCCATCACCCTGTGTTTGCAGCACTGCGGAGCAGCCCTTAGTAGCGTTGCTCACGACATCCCGATAGTTGGGGTGCAGGAGGTCCCGGGTTCAAATCCCGGCGGCCCGACCAATTACTCCTTCATTTTGTCCGGCTCTACACAGCCCGGGTCGACGGGGTGTGCCAACAACGGGGCAAACCCCGATTCCAAACTGATCCTAAGAACATAAACGACCTCACCCTCGGGGCCTGTAGTTTTCGAAGTTGCGAAAGCCACAAGCCCACAGCCTCGCTATGCTATAAAAGTTCGTATCATTTTCTCACCGATACGATATACTTGGTCGATTAATCTATTCACTTTGTGTCGCGGGTCACTGGACTCTTTTGAACTTGTGTCTCGATAATAGCGGTCAAACCGATAACCAATTGAATCCATCTCGATTCACGTATTGCGCGAGGAGTCTTCATGTCGAATAATTGTCATTTTTATTTTTTCCTGCTTCTGGCGGGTCTTGTTTCCCCCCTCCGATCACAAAGCGATCCAAGCGTCCTTCGAAAACCGGTAAGTGCAACGGGATGGTATACACTGGCGGGCAATACCCGGCCGGAAGCGAACGCACAGAATGATCAGGGCAAGGTTCCCGAAACGTTCGCGATGAATCACATGCTGCTCGGATTGAAGAGGAGCCAGGCGCGGGAACAAGCGCTCGAGGATTTTATCGACCAGCTGCATGATCCCGCCTCGCCGAATTTCCATCAATGGCTGAGCGCCGAGCAGTTTGGCGAAAGGTATGGGCCGACGCCCGCCGATATCGCCGCGGTTTCCGATTGGCTGCGCTCCAACGGCTTCACCGTGAACACCATCTATCCAAGCGGAATGTCGATCGATTTCTCCGGAACAGCCGGCCAGGTGCTGGCGGCATTCGGCACCGAAATTCACCGGCTTTCCGTCAACGGCGTGGAACATATCGCCAATATGAGCGACCCTCGCGTTCCGGAGGTTTTCGCGCCCGTGATTGCCGGCATTTTCGCGCTGCACGACTTTCGCCCGCCCAACATGAAATTACCGGTGCCCAAGTACACTGTCCAAACGCAGCTGATCGTTCCGGCAGATTTGGCCGTCATTTACGATTTGAAACCGGCCTTTGCGGCTGGTTACACCGGCGCGGGACAGACCATCTCGCTGCTCGAAGACAGCGATCTCTACAACACCGCCGATTGGTACACGTTCCGCAAGGCGCTGGGCCTGGCAAGCTATACCTCCGGCACTTTCAAGACCATCAATCCCGCGCCCCCAAGCGGCGCCAACAATTGCTCCGATCCCGGCGTCAACAGCGACGACGTCGAAGCCACCTTGGACGCCGAGTGGGCCAGCGCCGCCGCGCCGGACGCCGCCATTGAGCTGGCGACCTGTGCCGGCACTACCACCACGCCCGGATTCATGATCGCGGCCATCAACGTCGTCAACTCCAGCCATCCGCCGGCGATCATCAGTATGAGCTACGGCTATTGCGAAGCCTCCGCCGGAGTTTCGGCCAACTCTAGCTACAACTCCGCCTACCAGCAGGCGGTTGCCGAAGGCGTATCGGTGTTCGTTGCTGCCGGCGACTCGGGCGCCGCTAGTTGCGATGACGGATTCGCCAGCGCCACCCACGGCATCGGCGTCAGCGCTACGGCCTCCACGCCCTACAACGTGGCCGTGGGCGGAACCGACTTCGCCGACACCTCCCAAGGCACGAACTCTACGTATTGGGGCCCCATCAACACCTCCACCTACGGATCAGCGCTTTCCTATATTCCCGAGATCCCTTGGAACGATTCCTGCGCCGGTTCCATCGTGGCCGTTTTTTGGGGCTACACGGTTGGATACGGGCCCAACGGATATTGCGGCAGCGTCCTCGCCCAGGAACAGTTGGGCATTACCACAGCCGCGGGCAGCGGCGGTCCGAGCGGATGCTCCAGCGGCGTGCCGGCGCAGAATCGGGTGGTGAGTGGAACCTGCAAGGGTTACGCGAAGCCTACCTGGCAAGCCGGTGTCTCCGGTATTCCCGCCGACGGCGTGCGTGATCTTCCTGATGTTGCTTTGTTCGCCGCCAATGGCCTCTGGGGTCACTACTATGCGTTTTGCTTCACTGACATCGCCAATGGCGGCGCCACCTGCTCCGCCCCTCCGGAACTTTGGGCCGGCGGAGGCGGTACGTCGTTTGCCTCCCCCATCATGGCCGGCATTCAGGCCCTCGTAAATCAGAAGATGGGATCCTCCCAGGGTAATCCGAACCCGGTTTACTACAAGCTGGCAGCCAGCTCCTCGGCCTTGTCGGCGTCCGTGTTTCATACCATCGCCAGCGGCGATATCTCGGTCAACTGCTCAGGCGATTTGGATTGCTTCGGAAGCGGATTCGAAGGCAGAGGCCGCGGGACAGAGTTCGCCGGGAACGGTGGCCTCTCCACCAGCACCCAGACTTACACGGCGGCCTACGGCGCGGCGGCCGGATGGAGCTTCGCCACCGGGCTCGGCAGCGTCGATGCCTTCAACCTGATCATGAATTGGAGCAAGGGTCAATAAAATGCCCAATCACATGACGCGCGTCTTCAGAACGACCCAACTTTTGAGCAGCGCTCTCCTGCTTGCGATTGCCGCGCCCCGCATCCAGGCTCAAAATTTCGATACCAGCGGAACCAGCAGCCTCACGGGCGCCTATTTGTTTCGGTACGTCAATTTCTTCAACGACAGCCTGGGCAACCTAACCGAGTCCTGCACGCTGTCGGGCACCATCAGCTTCGACGGCTCCGGCCACTACACGCTCTCGAACACGCAGCTCGCCGATTCCATGGGCACGAACGGCACCGGATACTGCGCTTCCCTCGGCGGTGGGACCTACGGCGTGCAGTCCAACGGCATGGCCCAGCTCGATAACCCCATGTATCCGGCCACTCTGCTCGGCGCCTTCAGCAAACCTGTCATCATCGCCAGTTCCACCGAGGACGACTATTTCGATCTTTTCATCGCGGTCCAAGCTCCGTCCGCCTCGTCGCGGAACGGCGTGCTGTCAGGGAATTTCACGGTCGGAACTCTGGACTTCCCCAATTCCTCCGCTTCTCTCGCCCGGCAGGGATACTTCACGTTGACCGCCGACGGGGCCGGCAATATCGCCGCGTTCACCGTCAACGGCTCCCTGCAGAATGTAAAAGGGGGCGCGTCCGTCTCGCAGCCGGTGGCGGCTTCGACATACTCGCTGTCCGGCGCCTCCGGTGGCACAGTGACGTTTCCCGGCAGCTCCACCAGCACCACCGAGATCATCGCCGGCGAGAAACTTCTGTACGTGTCCTCCGATGGAAACTGGTTGGTGGGCGGCTCGGCGAATGGCTCGGACATGCTCTTTGGTTTTCGCGCGCCCTCCGGGTCCGCTTCCAACTCTCTGGTCAATGGAACGTACTTCACCGCGGGCATGGAGGACGGCGCGCCCGTGTCGGAGAATCTGTTAGACGCCTTTTACGGTTCCATCAACGCCACGGGCTCGGGTGAACTCATCACGCACCAGCGGTTTGATGAGATCGTGCCCATTTTCACTTACGACAACACCTTCAACACCTCCATCAAAATCAGCCCGAGCGGCAGCTACTACGACGGCAGCACTTACAATTATTTCGCCGGCGCCAATGGTGCGGGATTCATGCAGATCGGCTCCAACGGACAGTTTTCGCTGATCGTCGGCGTTCACGCTCCTTCGTATCAGCCGACGCCCGCGCCCTGGATTGATCCCATCGGCATCACCAATGCGGCCAATTACACGCCCATCACTAACAGCTTCGCCCCAGGTGAACTGGTCAACCTGTTCGGGACCTTTGGCGTTGCAACCCAGACCGCGCCGGCCTTGCCGATTCCAACCAAGCTCGGTACCGTGCAGGTTCTGGTCAACGGGCAAGCTGCCCCGGTCTACTTGGTTAGCCAGAATCAAATCAGCGCCCTGATTCCGTACGAAGTTGCGGGGGAATCGTTCGCTACGTTTCAGGTGACCGTCAATGGAACGCAATCCAATGCGGTAACAGTATACGTGGACAATTCCGCGCCCGGCATCTACACGCAGTCTCAAAATGGCGTGGGAGACGGAGCCATCCAGCACTCCGATGGGACGGTCGTGAATTCAAGCAGCCCGGCTAAGCCTGGCGAAACCGTCGCCGTATTCCTCGACGGCCTCGGGCCCGTGACTCCTCAAGTGGCCGATGGCGCCGCTGCGCCCGCTAGCCCGTTGAGCGTCAGCGTGGAAGCCGCCGACATCGCGGTATTCCTTTTCGACGGCGAGGATTTTCCAGAGGCGAGCGTCTCCTACGCGGGCTTGGCCCCTTACGCCGCGGGCTTGTACCAGATCAATTTCACTTTGCCGTCGAACGGCCTCAACAATGGCGAGTCCACCATCTTTGTGGGGACGAATGAGGCTTTCAACGGCATGGCGACCATCGACTTGTCGGGCTTCTCCAGCGACGGCGCCGGATTGTCGTCGCCGTTACCTACTTCGGCGCCGCTCCTCCGAAAGCTGGCAGTGCCGAAGAGCCGTGCACGAGCCAGGACGTCGCGCCGCGCCCTGCCGAACTAGAGGCGGCCTGGCCGCCCGCGCGATTGCGGTTTCTGCTTGACTTGGGCCGGGCGTTGGTTTATACATAAACTCATTTACGCGAGAGCCCCGCATGCTCACGAATCGCCTGATCCCGCTGGCCGCCGCGTTGCTGGCCGCCGCGCCTGTCTTCGCACAAGTGGATTTCTCGGGAAGCTGGTCGCCTTTATATCACGAAGACCTGCCCGACCGGATTCCCGGCCCGGAGCTCGGCGACTACCTTGGCCTTCCCCTCAACGACGCGGCGCGGATGCGCGCCGACAGCTACGACGCGGATCGCATTTCCGTGGTGTCCGAGTATGAGTGCCGCCCGCACTCGGCCGACTACTCCATGCGCGGCCTGGCGAACATGCGAGTGGACGCCATTCGGGATGCGGTGACGCAGCGCCTGATCGCGTTCCACACGCGCATGAACTTTCAGGAGATGGAGCGCACCATCTGGCTGGACGGCCGGCCGCATCCTTCTGAATATGCGCCGCATACCTGGCAAGGTTTCTCGACGGGCACTTGGAACGAGAACATGCTCGACATTTACACCACCCACCTGAAGGAAAGCTATCTTAAGCGCAACGGCGTTCCCCGCAGCGACCGGGCCACGTTCACCGAGCATTGGGTGCGGCATGGCAATTATCTGACCGTCGCTACCGTCGTCACCGATCCAGTATTCATGACCGAGCCGCTGGTGCGAACGCAAACCTGGGTGTTGGATCCGGGCCAGGTGATCTCGCGCGACATCTGCGAGACCGCGCCCGAAATACCCAAGCCGGCCGATTACGTGCCGAACCATCTGCCGGGAACCAATCCGTTCCTGCATGAAGTGGCGGATTGGTACGGGTTGCCTTACGCGGCGACGCGTGGGGGCGCCGAAACACTGTATCCCGAGTACAAAAAGAAAATGGGCCAACCCGAACATCCTCGCGATCATTGCGAGCGCTACTGCTCCTGCGGGGCCGAAGGCTTGGTTTGTCTGAGCCCAACCTCAGCGCCGCCGGGTAAACGGCCATGATACGCATTATTTTGTCCACCTTCCTCCTGCTCCTTTGGGCCGCCACGGCTAAGAGCCAGCAGCAGGATTTCGACAAAGTCGAAATCCACGTCGAGCCGGTGCAGCACAACATCTACCTGCTCGCCGGAGCAGGCGGCAACACCACCGTGCAAGTGGGACCCGAGGGAGTTCTGCTGGTGGACACGCAATTCGCGCCGCTCGCGCCGAAGCTGATGGCGGCCCTCCGCAAGCTTTCCCCCGGGCCCGTGCGCTACATCATCAACACCCACATGCATCCGGATCACGTGGGCGGAAACGCCGCCATTGTGAAGCTCGCGGGTTCCGATCCTGCGCTGCCGCTCAAGATCATCGCGCAGGAAAACGTGCTGAACCGGCTGACCGCCACGGCGCCCGGACAGCCGCGTTTTCCCGAAGAGGGCTTGCCCATCGACGAATACGGCACGACGAAGCGGCTGCACTTCAACGGGGAGGCCGTTATTCTCTATCACGAGCCCAACGCCCACACCGACGGCGACACCTTGGTTCTGTTCCGCGGGTCAGACGTCATCAGCGCCGGAGATATCTTTACTCCGGATGCGTATCCCTTCCTCGACATCGAACGTGGCGGCAGCGTGCAGGGCGAGATCGCGGCGTTGAACCACATCCTGGAGCTGGCCGTTCCGGCGAAAACGCAGGAAGGCGGAACCTACGTAATTCCCGGCCATGGGCGCATCTGCGACGACGCCGACGTGGTGGAGTTTCGCGACATGGTGGTGATCGTTCGCGATCGCGTGCGGGACCTGATCCGGAAGGGTATGACGCTCGAACAAGTAAAAGCGGCGCAGCCCACGCGCGACTACGACACCGAATACGTGAGGCCTGGGAGCTTCGTAACAGCCGACAGGTTTGTAGAAGCCGTTTATAAGAGTCTTGCGAGATGAAATGCCTCTTCCCGATCCTGATCCTCGCCACCGCGGCTGAACTCTATGGGCAATTCGGTCCGCCCGGCCCGCCCGCCGCACCGGCGCCCGGCAAGGCTGGCGCGCCCATCGATTTGACCGGTTACTGGGTGGCTTACGTGACCGAAGACTGGCGCTGGCGGATGGTGACACCGCTAAAGGGCGACGCGGCGAGTGTTCCCACCAATGCCGCGGCGCGGAAAGTGATCGACGCCTGGGATCCGGCCAAGGATGAGGCGGCGGGTTTGCAATGCAAGGCGTATGGTGCGGCAGCCATCATGCGCGTTCCGGGACGTCTGCACATCACCTGGCAGGACGAACTGACGTTGAAGATCGAGACCGACGCGGGCCAGCAGACGCGCCTCTTGCATTTCGATGGGAAGCCTGCGAGCAACTCGGCGCCCTCCTGGCAAGGCTACTCGGCCGCGAAGTGGGAAGGGCCGCTCGCCACCACGAATCCGCCCATCACGTTCGGACTCGGCCTGGCGCCGAGATTAGCCTCGCGCTCCCGATCCCTGGAAGTGACCACCACCAATCTACGCGCCGGCTACCTGCGCAAGAACGGCGTTCCGTATAGCGAAAAAACCGTGCTGCAAGAATATTACGACCTGTTCAGCGAGCCTAACGCCGACACTTGGTTCATGGTGACCACGATCGTCGAAGATCCCACGTATCTCGCGGTGCCGTTCGTGACCACGAGCCACTTCAAAAAGATCGCCGATGCCTCCGGCTGGGATCCTGAGCCGTGCACGGCGCGCTGATCGGCAAGCAGCTACCGCTCAATTTAGAAGTGTGGCTCCAGATGATCCGGACGTTCTGGACGCTACAGTCGAAGATCGAGGATTCGCTCAAAAAACACAAGCTCACGCTCGCGCAATTCGATCTGCTGGCCATGCTGCTGGGCCTGGAAGGCTTGAATCAGCAGGAGCTCGCCGATAAGTTGGCCGTCACCAAAGGAAACATGGTGGGCCTGGTGAACCGGCTGAGCC
>JASHQT010000482.1 GCA_030039005.1 Bryobacteraceae bacterium | reverse complement strand
CCGTTGCGCGCACGTTCCGGCCATCGTGATCACCTCCTCGGACTCGCCGCGCGATCGCGCCCGCGCGCGCGATTTAGGAGCCTCGTTTTACTTCCATAAGCCGGCCGATCTGGAGAAATTCATGGCCATCGGCGGCATCGTGCGGCACTTTCTGGAGCCGGGACGCGACGGCGCTGCGCCCGCAGCCCTTTAGTTCGGGACTCGGGCCTTTCCGCCTACTAGCGCAGCGGGCTTGTGTCGATAGGATAACCTGAGATCTACATGCTGGCGCGCTTTTGGGGCACTCGGGGCTCGATTGCTTCACCGGGTCCTGGCACGGTCCAATTCGGAGGCAATACCTCTTGCGTGGAACTCACCACGCCTTCCGGCAACGTGCTGGTGCTGGACTGCGGCACCGGCGCGCGATCGCTAGGAAACCGTTTGCTCCAGCGCGCTTCGGGACCGGTGTCGGCCACCATTCTTCTGACGCACACGCATTGGGACCACATTCAGGGGTTCCCGTTCTTTGCGCCGCTCTTTCAGGCCGGCAACCACTTTCAGGTCTACGGCCCGGAGGGCGCGCACCTTTCGCTGCGCGACGTGCTGGCCGGCCAGATGGAACACCATTATTTTCCCGTGGAACTGGACCAATTGGCGGCGCGCATCACCTATCAGGACTTGAGAGAAGGTGTTCACGAAATCGACGGCCTCGTGGTTCGCGCGCAGAAAATGAATCACCCGTCGCCGACGCTCGGTTACCGCATCGAGGCCGAGGGGCGCGCGATCTGCTACCTGTGCGACCACGAGCCGTACTTTGAGGGCATTTGGCGCGACGGTGCGCCGGCGCGGATGATGGAATCGATCTTCGACCCGGGCGACTACCGCCACGCCGAGTTCATGCAAGGCGTGGACGTGGTGATTCACGAGGCACAGTACACGCCGCAAGAATATCCTTCCAAGCGCCATTGGGGCCACAGCACGTACGAATACGTAGTGCAAATGGCGGCGCTGGCCGAAGTCGGCCGGCTGTATTTGACGCACCACGATCCTTCGCACGATGACGAATGCATCGCGCAGGTGGAACGCGCGGCGCGGGATCTGGCGCGAAGCCTCGGCTCGCCGATGGAAGTCCGCTGCGCCTACGAAGGCTGCGAGATCACGCTGTAGCCGCCCCTTCGATATTCGAAGTGCAGTTCGGACACCGGGTGGCCGCTAGCGGAATGGACGTGTGGCAAAACGGGCATTCCTTCGTATTCGGGGGAGCCGGCGCGGGTGCGTGTTGCATCTTGTTGGCCGCGCGAATGAGCAGGAAGATCGCGAAGGCAACGATCAGAAAGTCGATGACGTTGTTCATAAAGACGCCGTAGTTGATCGTGGCGTCGCCCGCGGCCTTGGCTTGCGCCAGCGTATCGTGGTGCCCTCCGGATAGGTCCAGGAAGAGATTCGTGAAATCGACGTTCTTGAGGACGAGCCCCAGGGGCGGCATCAGAACGTCGTTCACCAGTGACGTGACGATCTTGCCGAAGGCGGCGCCGATGATGACGGCCACCGCCAGGTCCAGCACGTTGCCGCGCATAATGAATTCGCGAAATCCTTTGAACATGGGTAGGTCCTCCCCGAAGCGCTCCATCATAGCATTGCGGCCGGCAAGACACGGCTACACTGGTGGATTGAAAACGCGCGCGATGCAGAACTGGAAGACGCAGACTTGGAAGCTGACCATCGAATACGACGGCACGAAATACAGCGGCTGGCAGGAACAGCGCAACGCGCGAACCGTACAGGGCCAGATCCGCACGGCGGCCGCTGGGTTCTTCGAAGGGACAGTGGAGATCCAGGGCGCCGGACGCACCGATGCCGGAGTTCACGCGCGGGCACAAGTGGCGCACCTGAGAGTGCATCGCGAGCGGGACAATGACACGCGGCGCTGGCCCACGCCGGCGGAAATCCTGGACGCCATCAACGGCCGCTTGCCGTCCGATGTCTGTGTCATCGATGTGGCGGAGGCGGCGCCAGGATTCCACGCGCGCCACGATGCGGTGGCGCGAACGTACGTCTACCAAATTTCGCTGCGGCGCACGGCGTTCTTCAAGAAATTCGTGTGGTGGGTGAAGCAGCCGCTCGATATCGCCGCGATGTCGGAAGCCGCGCATACGCTCACCGGCCGGCACGACTTCAGCGCGTTTCGTGCCGCCGATCCCTCGCGGCCCGATGAATCGCCGATCGTGGTGGTGGAAGATGCGGCGGTCGAACACGACGGCGATCTGGTGGTTTTCCGCATCACCGCCTCGCACTTCGTGTGGCGCATGGTGCGAAGGGTGGTGGGCGCGTTGGTGAAATTAGGGCACGCCGAGATCACGGGGGACGATTTCGCGCTCTTACTCCGAGGTCAGACGGATCCGCGGCTGGATGTAGCCGCCTGGACCGCGCCCGCCGCAGGGTTGTTTCTCGAGCGCGTGATTTATGCGGAAGATGCTACTTCTGGGCGGCGGGAGGTTGGGCGCCGGGGGTCTGGGAAGACCCGGGATTTTGTGAAGGCGAGTCGTCGTCGTTCGCCGAGCCGCTGAACACCTTCTTGCCCCCAGGCAATGTCACCAGACGCGCGCTACCGGTGTTGGTTCCGTCCTTGGCCCGCACGCCTTGAATGGTCACCTCGTCGCCGACCTTCAAATCGTTCTTGTGCCAGCCGCGCCGCAGCAGCTCGATGGGTGCGCCGGTCTCGAACTGCCAAGCTTCGGTGGTTCCGCTGTCGGTTTTCACATCGACGTAAATCCAGGCGTGCGGGTTCATCCACTCGATCTTCGTCACCGTCCCTTTCACGGTGATCGGCTTCTTGACGTCGAATTCCGCCGAGAAGGCGTGATGCGCAAACACGGGAATTCCCGTCGTTCCGAGAACCGCCAGGATCGCGAGTGCGAGCTTGTGCATGAAACCTCTCAAGCGCATTGATTCTATCAGAAATTCAAATAAAGCACGCTTTATACTCGAAGCGTGGAGACTCGCGTGACGGTGAGCCGAACCTCGCCGGACGACATCAAGCAGCGCCAGATCGTCGTGAAACTGGACGGCAAACGTCTTGGCGAGCTGATGCACGGCGATACGCTATCGCGCGAGGTGGAACCCGGACGGCACCGGCTGCAGGTGGACAATACCTGGAATTGGAAGAACGTCGATTTCACGCTGGCGCCGGGCGAACACGCGCGCTTCCTGGCGGTGAGTCGCGGCGGCCGGTTCACCTGGTTTCTGGTTGGCACCATCGGCGTCGGTCCGATGTACGTGTCGGTGGAAAGGATCCCGGACGTCGAGGACGCGGCAGCGTCCGGCCAAAAATCGCTCAGGCCGTCTGAGTAGCAAGCTCGCGCTCGCCCACTTCGGTGCGAACCTGCTTGGCCCCCGCCACCATGGCTTGCAACTTGGCGAAAGCCACGTCGCGGGGAAGGTACTTCATCCCGCAATCCGGCGCAAGGATCAGCCGATCGGCGCTGATGTAAGGCAATGCACGGCGAATGCGCGCGGCGACCGTCGCCGGCGTCTCCACTTCGTTAGTCGAAAGGTCCAGAACGCCGAGGATAATGTTCTTGGCCGCGAACTTCGCCAGGACCGAACAATCGAGCGACGATTGCGCCGTCTCGATCGAGATGGAGTTCACCGGCGTCACGTCGAGCTCCGTGAGGAACTGATATTCCGGCGGGCGATTCTTCACCACCGCAGCGTAGCCGAAGCACAGATGCACGGCGGTTTCGCCGGACACGCTATCGAGCGCGCGGCTCAGCGCCTTCAGCCCGAATTGCCGCGCCTTTTCCGGCATCGCTTGCATGTAAGGCTCGTCGATTTGCACGATGTCGGCCCCGGCGGCGAACAGGTCCTTGATTTCTTCGTTGACGGCGGCGGCGTAATCCATCGCCATCTCTTCTTCGGATTGATAAAAATCGTTCTTGGCCTGCTGCGCCATCGTGTATGGGCCGGGCACCGTAGCTTTCACGCGCCGTCCGGTGTTGGCACGCAGGAACTGCACGTCGCGAACCTCGACCGGATATTTCCGCCGAATCTTGCCGATCACGCGCGGCACGTAGTTCAGCTTGCCGGATCGCGCGGCCACCTGCGCCGGATTTTCGAGATCGATGCCTTCGAGCGCCGTGGCGAAGCGGTTGGAGTAACTTTCGCGGCGGATCTCGCCGTCCGTGATGATTTCCAGGCCCGCGCGTTCCTGCGCGCGAATAGCCACGATGGTGGCGTCGTCCTGCGCCTCGTCGAGAAATTCCGGCGGCACGCGCCAAAGATCGGCGGCGCGGATGCGCGCCGGCAGACGGTGCACAAGCTGAGCGCGGTCGATCAGCCAGTCCGGTTGAGCATAGGACCCAACCAATGATGTCGGAAGCACAACCTTACTCATGAACGCCCGCATTGTAGCATGCAGGCAGCAAATTCGATCCGCATGCAATGATAGTGACCATGCCATGCTTACTAGCCCACAGAGGCGCGGGCGCACCTGAACACGGAAAAGTAAGCTCGCCCGCGCCTTCGTTGTGGGCGACTGCCTTAGAAGCTGGGCCGGGTCGGGAACGGTGCGGCTGAACGTACTCGATCAGTCGCCCATCCCGGAAGGATCCACCGCCGGCGACGCCTTGCGCAACACCATCGATCTCGCATGCGCGGCCGAACGGCTGGGCTACCAGCGCTATTGGCTGGCCGAGCACCACGGGACTCCGGGCTTGGCGTGCGCAAGTCCCGAGGTGATGGTGGGGCCGATCGCAGCGGCAACATCGCGCTTGCACGTGGGAACCGGCGGCATCATGCTGCCGCACTACAGCCCGCTGAAAGTGGCCGAAACATTCAGCATGCTGAGCGGTTTGTTCCCCGGGCGCATCGATTTGGGGTTGGGACGCGCGCCCGGTACCAGCTCGGGCATCGCCTACGCTCTGCAGCGTGACCGCCGGCAAGCCGCGCCGGACGATTTTCGCGAACAATTGGTTGAGTTGCTCGGGTATCTGGAGAATCGCGGACCGTCCTCGGGGCCGTTCCGGCAACTGGCGGCGCTGCATTTCGAAAGTCCGGAGCCTTGGCTGCTTGGATCGTCGCCGCACAGTGGAGTCTGGGCCGCGGAACTGGGGCTGCCGTATGTGTTTGCCGACTTCATCCACCCTAACGGCGAGGCGATCGCCGAACATTATCGCGAGCACTTTGAGCCTTCGGCGCGATTGCAGGCCCCACGCGTGGGAGTGGCGGCGTGGGCCATCTGCGCCGAGACGGACGAAGA
>JASHQT010000481.1 GCA_030039005.1 Bryobacteraceae bacterium | reverse complement strand
GATATGGGACGAACCGTTCCCGTATCCATGTTGTAGACAATCAGGCGCCGTAAATCGTGACCTGGTAGATGGGCCGCAGCGGCAATCTCCTTCTCACCAGCCAGCCAAGCCATAGGAGCTCCAGGGCCAAGATCATAGCCTGGGATCTGAATCGGATGCTCCTCGCCTGCACCCGTGGGAACGATGATATAAGAAGGGTCGGCGTTGGCGCGCCAGGCGATCACATAGCGCCCGCTCGGCGAAACCGCGACTGGGAAACCGTCGGAAAGCTTCACGGCCGGCCTGCCATCGAGGGAACGGCTGTAGATGGCGCGGCCAAATTCCGGGCGGGACTCTTCGTTGAACACAACCGTTTTTCCGTTGCCTGTCAGATAGACTCTGTCGGATCCGCCGAGCCAAGGCAGGGACTGGCGACCGGCCGCGTTCAGTATCGCAATATCCTGGCGCCGGTCAGTGAGCGCGATCAACATCCGCCCACTGCGATCGACATCGTCAATGACCGCCGATTCCGGAAGGCTGGCGAGTTCTCTTATCCTGCCAGAGGTGCTCACGGCATACAGAACTCCCAAATTGCTGCTGTTCAATGACCCGAACCAAATTTCCGAGCCGTTTGGCGACCAGACCAGCGGAACCTTGCGGATTGGGCTTCCCACGGGCGATTTGTAAAGCGCGGTGTAGCGTCCCGATCGATCCAGAGTCCCAACTTCGCCATGAAAGGATGAGTCAGTGCGCAAGCCCTCCATCGCCAGGAGCTTCCCGTCTCGTGAAATGCGAATGAAGGACGGCTGGAAATCGGAGCTTTCGAACAGCTTGTGGCCGATCGGATATTCTACCCGGTCGGCGCGATCCATGCGGCGCACCAAAGCCATGCTGGAACCATCCGGCGCCCAGTCGGCAGTCACAATTCTGTCCGCGATTTCACGATGAGGGCCGCCTTCGGAGGGTGCACGAGCAAGCAGCATCGGCTGCCCTAGCGTCCCAACAAGATCATCCGAGGAAATGCCGATGGCAAGTTCGCCAGAAGGGGAGAGAGCAGTAAGGCGAGCTCCAGGAGCAAGCGGGATCTCGCGGATCTGGGGATCACCAATGCGCCCAGAAAAGGTCTGTAGCGGCTCGCCTGACAATTTCGCCGTATAAGTAAACTCGGCGCCGTCAGGTTGAAACAGTGCGCGGTCAATGTAACCGTCGCGAAAGGTGAGTCGTTGAAAAGCGAGATGTACAGGCGCTCGCGAAAAGCTTCGCCAAAACCAACCTCCCACGACCGCGAGAGTCAGGAGCCCCGCCGCCGCGGCAATCTTCACAAACTGCTGGCTCACTTTAGACGAACGCGCCTCGCCGGTGGAAGCGCTGGTAGCAGCGGGTTGGAGGGCAAAAGCTAGATCGGCGGCGCTCTGGTAGCGTCGCGCCGGATCTTTTGCGAGACACCGGTCAACGATCCGGCGTACCTCGGGCGGAAGGCTTGTAGGCAATACGGGTGGGTCGTCTCTCAGGGTTGCGGTCATCACATCAGCCGATGACTGGCTGCTGAACGCACGCTGGCCAGCCAGCATCTCATAAAGAGTGACGCCGAGGCTGAAGATGTCGGTGCGGTGATCCACCGTTTCGCCGCGTATCTGCTCCGGTGACATATATCCCGGAGTACCCATTACCGCGCCAGGCTGCGTCGGAGTCGACAGCTCGCGGGTTGCATCCTCTTGCGTGGGGACTTGCGCTTTGGAATACTTCGCAATGCCAAAGTCGAGAATCTTGACTCGACCGTCCGGCGTGCAAATGATATTCTCGGGTTTCAGGTCGCGATGCACAACGCCAGCAGCATGGGCGGCAGCAAGTCCTTCAGCAACCTCCGCGCCAATCGCCATGGCTCGGCGTGGTGGCAGAGGGCCCTGCGCGATTACGGTGCGCAGGGTTTTACCAGGGACCAACTCTGAGACCAGAAAGGACCAGCCATCTTGGCGGCTCACATCATAGATGGCGAGTATGTTGGGGTGGTTCAGCACAGCCAACACCTCGGCTTCGCGCCGGAAGCGCGATAACCGCTCCGGGTCAAGTGCCAGCGAATCTGGCAATACTTTTAACGCGACGTCCCGCTTTAGGTTGCAGTCCTGGGCGCGGTAGACTTCGCCCATGCCTCCGGCGCCAATTACGGCCATGATTTCGTAAGGCCCTAAGCGGGTTCCTGGAGCCAAATGCATAGAAGTACGATTCTAACGAACTGGCTTTGGCGTGAGCCGAGGTTTAATGGTCACTTCCCGCACTTTCGCGAAGCGGAACATCCGAGCCGGGTTGCTCAGCGGCATTACAACCCGGACGAATGGAATGGCGCTAACACCGATCCGCTTGGCTGGTTTCTCGCCATGTCGTCGAAGTGCTCGGTACGCGCGTCCGCCGCTCCGTCTGGATGACGACAGATCATCGCGAGAAACAACATGGTGCTGGAAACGGGCCATATCTCACCGGCCGAAGTGCTTATGGTGCTGGGCGAAGGGAAACGCCAGGGCGTGCGCAACATGCTGGTGACGCATGCGATCAGCCAATATCCTGGCCTTTCCATCGAGCAGCTGAAACAGCCCACGCAACTGGGGGCGTACTTGGAATTCGTGTGGTCAGGAGCGCAAGGCACCGGGCTCGCGCGTTGGATCCAGGCGATTCGCGCGGCGACTCCGCAATGGGTGGTGATTTCGAGCGATCTCGGGCAGCCCAATAATCCCTTGCATCCCGATGGGCTTCTGGAGCTGTACCGGACGCTGAAGGCCCAGGGATTTTCAGACGCCGAGGTCGCGCAGATGTCGAGGACGAATCCGGCGAAGCTGCTGGGGCTTGCGCCCGTAGAATAACTCT
>JASHQT010000480.1 GCA_030039005.1 Bryobacteraceae bacterium | reverse complement strand
GCGCAAGTTGGATTTTTCCGGATTCAGCTTCCACGTCCCGACGATGTGAGGCAACGGGGCGGGCGTTTGCGCCCCGACCGCACAGACCGTCACGAGTGACAGGACGGAAGCCAGAAACCACAGGCTCTTCACTTCGTGCCTGCTTTATACACCTTCTCGAACTTGTTGCGCTGGTTCCAAACCGTGAACGAGCCGTTGCCTTCCGAGGTCAGCTTGATGTAGTTCCCGTCGCCCTGGTCGACGTTGGCGATGAACGAATCGGCGACGTTGTGATCCTTGCCGCCGGCTTCGGCGTAATGCAGTTGCCACAGGTCTTCAAGACCCGGCGAATCCTTCACGATCTGCCACGCATCGGGGCTGGCGCCCTTCTTGGCTCCGTTATTCATGATGGCGACGCGCGGATGCACCGCGTGTACCAGAGCGGGCGAATTGGACTGGTTCAGCCCGTGATGCGAAACCAGCAGCACGTCCACGGTTCCGATGGGATTATTCGGGCACATCAGCTCCAGCTCTTTGTTCCAGGTGAGATCGCCCATGTCGAGGAAACGGAACTTATCATACGTCACCAGAATGCCGACCGATTGCGCGTTTTCGGTGGGATCGGCATCGCGCTGGGGCGACGATGCGCAAAACGGATTGGGCTGCCCCGCGCCTTCGAGCGGTGCCTGAATGTGAACCCCAGCCGCCGTCAGCACTTTCACCGAAAGTCCCTTGATCGGCACGGTATCGCCCGGCGTCAGCACCGTATGCTCGCCGAGCTGCACGGCTTTGATGTAGTCCGTGTAGTCCTCTTTGGTCGTTTTGGAATCCTCAATATTGGGCCCGTGGTCCAGGAAATTCACAATCTTCATAGCATTGGCGAGAGCCTGGACTCCGCCCACGTGGTCGCGATGGTAATGCGTGATCAGCAGGTAATCGATTTTCTTCACCCCGCCTGCTTTGGCGGCCTGGACGATGCGGTCCGCGTCGCGATTTTCAAAGCCGCGCCATCCAGTGTCCACCAGCAGCGACTGGCCGGACGGGCTGACGATCAGGGTGGATTGGCCGCCCTCCACGTCGATGAAAAAAATTTCAAGCTCTCTGGCCGAGACGCACGGCGCCGCAGCTAGTGTCAAAAACAGGGCAAAGAAGGTCCAGCGCGGGCGAAACGTTCGCATTTGACCGCAATCGTATCACGCCTGTATCAGGCTCGCGCATTGCCGGAAACGCATTGCCGGAACATTGCCCGAAATTATAACGTAGTAATAATTGTAGGGATGCCTTACTGCTGCCAATGCGGAAAGCCCGTGGGGAACCGCGACGCTTATTGCGGCTCGTGCGGCGCGCGCCAGCCGGTGAACGCTCCGCCTCCCATCGACTATCTGCACGGCATCAGCCCCCGCACCGCTTCCCTGCTCTGCTACATCCCGATCCTCGGCTGGATCGTCTCCATCGTGGTGCTGGCTTCGGCGCGCTTTCGCTCCGACACGCGCGTCCGTTTCCATGCCTTCCAGGGGCTCTATCTGTTCGTCGCCTGGCTGCTGGTGGATTGGGTCATTGCGCCGATGTTCGGCTTCGCCTTTTGGGGTCCGCCGTTCCACAGCGCGTTGCCGGATCTGCTGAAGGCCGTCATTTTCGGCACCTGGATCTTCATGATCATCAAAACTTCGCAGGATGAAATGTACAAGCTGCCGATCCTGGGCGACTTGGCGGAAAAATCAGTCTCCGAGCAGCGCTAGCGGACACCCGCTCCTTCACGGTCGCGGCTCAGTAACAGGCTTCGAGCAGCGCGAGCACTTCCTGCTCGGTCATGGGCCGGTCCACGACTCCGTTGTGCCGGAGTTCATGCGTAATAGGTCCGACGATGGATCCGATTTCCTCGCGCGGCACGCCTGCATCGCGCAGGCGCGTCGGCACGTCGAACTGGCCGATGAATTCGGCGGTGCGGTCGGCGCATTGAAGCGCGGCTGGCAGGGGATTGGCCGGATCGAATGGAATCTTGTAGCCTTCGGCGACGGGTCCGAACCGGTCCGCCGCGAGCTGGGCCATGAAGCGCATGGCGTTCGGCAGCGTGATACAGGACGTCACGCCGTGCGGCACGTTCCAGCGCGGGCCGATCTGATGCCCCAGCAGGTGCGAAAGCCCGAAACGCGTGTTCATGGCGCCATAGATGGAGTACCAGGCGGCAAACTGGCAGTGGCCGCGATGCGCGAGCTGTTCGTCGTCCTGGGTCGAAATCGACGGCTTCAAATGTTCCACGAAAAGCGCGATTGATTTCGCCGCCAACGCATCGCTGATGGGCTGATGCCGGATCGCGTAGGCGCATTCGATGGCGTGGTCCAGCGAGCGAATGCCGGTAGAGACCCACAGCCAGTCGGGCGTCGAGAGCGTCAGCGCGGGATCGTTGATCACGGTGCGCGGCAGCACGCGCGGATCGTAGACGCCGCTCTTGACGCGCGTGCTTTCGTCGGTGACGCCGCCGGCGTGCGTGTATTCGGCGGCGGAAAGCGTGGTGGGCACGGCGATGTGCACCAGTTCGCGCCGGTCGAGGAGTCCGTACATGGCCACTTTCGTGGAATCGATGGGGCTGCCGCCGCCCAGGCTCACCAGGCTGTCGGCGTTTACACGCTCGATCTCTTTTTCGAGTTCGTTGACTGTGCCGCGCGGCACGTGCTGGATGATGCCGGCGAACACGGACGCACATTTATCGCCGAGCACGCCGGTAACCTGCTTCAGGATGGGCAGCGCCGCGACCACGTCCGTGGTCACCACTACGGCGCGCTTCAACCCGCGCCGCTCCATTTCATCTTTCAATGCCGCGATCTTTCCCGGCCCATAAATCACGCGCTCCAGACGGCTCAAATTGAACTCGCCCGTGGGGGCTTGGAAACGAACTCGACTAACCTCGGCGGATGCCATGCGGCCACCATACTATCAGAAGTATTGATGTTGACAATAGCAGCGCGGCGTGTTGCGGAGTTAAGATGACCGTCATGCATAGTCACTCCATTGCCTCTCGCGCCCTGCTCGCGATCGCGGCAGTAACCGTGTTCGCGGGCGTCTTTTCCGTTCGCGCCGCGCAGCCCGATCCCAAAGTGCTCTCTTTCACGCTGCCCGACAAGATTCCGTGGGTCAAGAACGCCGGAGGCGCCGAGCAAGCGGTGCTGGCCGGCGATCCGTCCAAACCCGGCCTCTACGTGGTGCTGACCAAGTGGACCGCGCACCACATGAGCCATCCGCATTTTCACCCCAACGACCGCTTCATTTACGTGATCTCGGGGACCTGGTGGGTGGGTACCGGGCCGAAGTACGATCCCGACTCCACCACTCCGATGCCGGCCGGAACTTTCGTGACTCACTACGCCAAGCAGATCCATTACGACGGCGCCAAGGACGGCGACACGGTGCTGGAGATTGTCGGGATGGGCCCGGCGACCTCGACGCCGGCGGAGCAGAAGTAACTGGCGGAGCTTCGTCAGATGCGCGGCGAATTGATCTGCGGCCTGATTGACCTGAACAACACCGCGGTTATGTCGCGCGTCCTGGATGCGGCGCGGGACGCGCTTGCGCTCCAGACAAGCTGGCACAAAATCGCGGTCCGCAATACGTACTATCTGTCGACGCCCGAGGACCGTGTTCCGCGTACTCCCGGATGGTACTTCATATGCGCTAGTGCAGCGCCGCTATACGTCGGAGAAGCCGAGGACCTAAATGCACGCCTCAACTCTCCGAACGGAAGCCTCGATGGTTTCGCTTACTCGAAACGTAGGCAGGACCCCACGCGTAATTTTCTGAAGCGTTGCGTCACGGTAGGCATGATTTCCGAGATCCAAGTCGGTGTCGTTACCGAAGCACAGATCACAGACGCGGTGGAGGTCCATTCGAGGCTCGGGAAGCTGGATCGCCGCAATGTCGAAAAGCTGTTCGGCCTATTCCGATGTCACTTGACGGTAGCTCGGCTCGCAACGCGGTCTGGCACGGCTGCATAAACGGGCCAGCGCTATACCGCGTCGGCGGCGTGGTAGGAACTGCGGACCAAGGGACCGGACTCGACGTGCGAAAATCCCAGCTCGTAGCCGTAGCGCTTCAGCTCGGCGAATTCTTCGAGCGGGATGTAGCGAATGATCGGCAGATGCTTCTGCGAGGGGCGCAGATACTGGCCGAGTGTGATGATGTCGACGTTGTGAGCACGCAGGTCGCGCATCACCTGGCGGACTTCATCGGACGTTTCGCCCAGGCCCAGCATCAGGCCAGACTTTGTGGGGACTTCGGGGCAGCGCTGTTTGGCGTATGCCAGCATGTCGAGCGAGCGCTCATAGCGCGCACCCAAGCGCACCTGGCGGTAGAGACGGGGCACCGTTTCGGTGTTGTGATTGAGAACTTCCGGGCGCGCATCCATCACCAGGTCCATGGCCGCGTGCGAGCCCTGAAAATCGGGCACCAGCACTTCCACCTTGCAGCCCGGGATGCGCTCGCGGATGGCGCGAATGGTGAGGGCGAACAGCTCGGCGCCGCCGTCCTTGCGGTCGTCGCGATTGACGCTGGTAACGACTGCATATTTCAGGCCCAGTGCGGCGACGGCTTCGGCAACACGGCGCGGCTCGTCGTAATCGACCGTCATCGGCGGGCCCTTTTGCACGGCGCAAAAGCCGCAACGCCGCGTGCAGACGTTGCCCAGGATCATGAACGTCGCGGTGCGGTGGTTCCAGCACTCACCGGTGTTGGGACAGGCCGCGCTCTCGCACACGGTGTGCAGATTCAACTGGCGCACCAGCTTCTTAAGCTCGTGATAGTTATCGCCGGAGGGCGCGGGCGCGCGCAGCCAAGAGGGCCGCGGCGGCGGTTGCGGATGGATGGAAACCAGCACTTGCTTCTATTCTAACGAATGCTTCTATTCTGACGACCGCAGGCGGTATTCGAGCACCAGCCCGGGCGCGAAATTTTCGCACTTCAGGAAATGCGCGGCGGCGTCTTCGAGCGCTTTTTCGGGGATCAAACCGATGATCTCGCTGCCGGCGATCTCGACGCCGTAGAGCGCGGCCTCACGCGCCACCGCATCGAAGACCGCGTGCAGCGGCGTCTGCTCGAAATCGGTGAGGTTCATCGAGACCTGCGCCAGGCCCCGGGCTGCCAGAGGCAACCCCAGCGCTTTGAGGAACGGCAGGCCGCCGGAGGAAGTCCGTATCTTGCGCGCGATGGCGCGCGCGATAGCCACGTCATCGGTGGCAAGGTTGATGTTGAAAGCGATCAGAATTTTGCGCGCTCCGACGATGCAGGCCCCCGCCGAGGGATGGAGCGACGGACCGCCCAGATCGGGCGCGAGATTGGGATTTTCAAAACCTCCACGGCGGCAGTTTTCGAGCATGCGGCGCTCGGGAACGCGGGCCGCGGCTTCATAAAAATACACGGGGACATGAAAACGTTTCCAGACTTCTTCGCCCGCGCGGTGCGCGATGGCGACGCAATCGGCCAAGGTAGCGCCTTCGAGCGGAACGAACGGCACCACGTCGGCGGCGCCCATCCGGGGATGGACGCCTTGGTGCCGCCGCAGATCGATGCGTTCCAACGCGACCCCGATGCCGCGCAGCGCGCCTTCGGCGACGGCCTCCGGCGAACCCGCGAAGGTGATGACACTGCGGTTGTGATCGGTATCGCGCTCGGAGCGCAAGATGCGGACGCCTTCAGAAGAGGCGATGGCGTCTTCAATGGCGCGAACGGTGGATGCATCGCGCCCTTCGGAGAAATTGGGCACGCATTCGATTAGCGCCACTGGACCTCGGATTTTCGCGCGCGTACGACGCCTCGGACCATGACCAGGTTCACTAAGTTCACTCCCAGATGATACGGCAACTCGCGATAATCGGGCACGCCGAGGATGAGGAGGTCCGCGCTTTTGCCGGGCTCGAGCGAGCCCACGCTGCGTGACCGGCCGATGGCGCAGGCGCCGTTCATGGTCGCGCCGGCGATAGCTTCGGCGGGCATCAGGTTCATCGCGCGGCAGGCGAGCGCAATGGCCATTTGCATGTTGTCGCCGCCCGCGGCCAGCGCGACGGCATCGCCGCGATCGATGAGTGAGCGCGCAGGCGGATATCCGTTTTGCCCGGGGCCGGCTTGCGCTGCGAATGCCGGAAGCGGGTTCAGCGCGGCCACGGCGTAGGGCTTCAGATTCCACCCCGCTTGGCGCACGCCGGAGAGTAGCGCAGGATCGTCGCTCGAGATCTGGGCGAAGTCCGCGAGCCGGCGGATTCGCGGCGCCGCGAGCAGATGGGGGCCGGAGAGGGCGATGGTCGAAACCAGGGTGAGCGGGAGCTCGCACAGCGCGGCGTGGACGCGGAGAACCTTCAACGCAGCGGCTTCGGCGAGGGCCGGTCCGCAGATGGCCTCGATGGCGGTAGTGCCGCAGCGGACCGCTTCTTCGATGCGGTGCAGCGCGAGCGCCTTGAGTGCGCGCGGCGAATGTTCGGCGACGCCGTGAACCAAGGTCACGCCGCTATCGACGAATCCCGGCATCACCACGCAGCCGCTGGCATCGATCTCTTCGGCGTCGCGCGTGGCGGCTAGATTCTCCAGTCGCCGCGTGGGACCGACTTCGGCGATGGAGGCGTCCGAGATCAGCACGGCGCCGTCTGGAATGATTCCTAGGTTGTGGAGTTCGGTCCCGCGACGAGGACCATCGGGGCCGCGCAAGGTGAGCAACTGGCGCGCGCCGCGCAGCAGCGTCAGCTTCGGCATTGCATACACTCCTAGTGTATGGGCGTGAAGTCCAAGTCCGGGCAGAAGGCGCCGCTCAAGACGCCGCTGAAAACACCCCTGAAGACATTGGACCGCGCGCTTTCGAAAGCGGGCTTGGGGTCGCGCACCGAAGCGCGTCAATGGATCGGCGCCGGGCGCGTGAAAGTGAATGGAAAGCGGGTGCAGTCGCCGGATCGCTGGGTGGATCTGGCGCGGGACAGGATTACGCTGGACGACCGGCCTGTAAGGGCGGGCAAGAAGATCTACCTGCTGCTCTACAAACCCGCGGGCTACATCACGACGTTCAAAGACCCGGAAGGACGGCCGACGATTTACGATCTGATCGAAGACGCGGGGCGCTGGGTGGTTCCAGTAGGGCGGCTGGACCGCGACACCAGCGGCCTGCTGCTGCTGACCAACGACACGCAGTTCGCCGAGCGGGTGACCAATCCGGATTACAAAGTGCCCAAGACGTACCTGGTGAAGGCCTCGCGCCTGTTGAGCGAATCCGAACTGCAGCAATTGCGCTCGGGCGTGATGCTCAGCGACGGGCCGACCAAGCCCGCCGAGGTGAAACGGGTGCGCGATGCGGCGAAATATTCGTTCCTGGAGATTACGTTGCACGAGGGGCGCAATCGCCAGGTACGGCGGATGATCGAGGCAGTAGGGAGCAAGGTGTTGAAGTTGGTGCGGATCCGCATTGGAGAGTTGCGCATTGGGGATCTGCCGATCGGGAAGTACCGGGAGCTGACTCGGGAAGAAGTGGCCGATTTTCATTAACGTTCTGGCGCTAAGACTTTCCCGGCCGCGGCCGATGAGGCTGGCATCAGGAGATTTCCATGATCAACAGCGTGAACAATAGTTCGCAGGTTGGACAATCCTATCAACTGCAGCAGAATCAGCACAATCAACAAACACACAAGAACAGCCAAAACGATCAGGAGCCGCAGGATACGGTGGTGCTGAGCAAGCAGGCGACCCAATCGAATGACGTCGATCACGATGGGAACAAGCACTAGAGCGGATTCCCACAGTTAGCTGGATCGGTCCAACGAAGCGGGGCCGGGCTGAAGCGGCATTGGCCCCCATTTTGCTCGGCACTGGCATATGCCGGCACATTGGGCTGAAAAAAGTGGCGCGGCGCACCACCAGGTGCGGGACTACGCGCAGACACCGCTGAACGTGTACTGGGAAATGACGCAGGCCTGTCCCTTGGCCTGCCGGCATTGCCGGGCCGAAGCCGTGGCCACGGCCCATCCCGACGAGCTCAATTACGCCGAAAGCGTCTCGTTTCTGCGCCAACTGCCGGAATTTGGCTCGCCCGTGCCGCAGTTGATCCTGACCGGCGGCGATCCGCTGGCGCGGCGGGATCTCTATGAGCTGATCGACGAGGCGCGCAGGCTGGGCATTGGAGTCTCGATCACTCCGGCGGCATCGCCCGCGCTCACACGCGAAGTGCTCGAGCGCCTCAAAGAACACGGCGTCGAGGGCCTGGGCTTGAGCCTGGACGGATCGACCGCGGCGCGGCACGATTCGATCCGGCAGGTGCAGGGCACATTCGACCGGACCATCCAAGCGATCAAGTGGGCGCGCGAACTCGAGATGCCGCTGCAAGTGAACACGCTGGTCTCCGAAGAAACCGAAGCGGACATCCCCGCGATTTACGAACTGCTGAAGCCGCTGGGCGTCGCGCGCTGGAGCCTGTTCTTTCTGATTTCGGTGGGACGCGGGAAAGTGCTGCAACCGCTGACGCCGGAGCGCGGCGAGGCGCTGATGAGCTGGATTTACAAGATCTCCAACGCTGCACCGTTCATCGTGGCGACCACCGAAGCCCCGTCTTACCGGCGCGTCGCGCTGCTGCGCATGCGCGAGGAAGGTCTTACCGGAGAGCAGATCAAGCGCAGCCAGAGCTATCGGGGGTTCGGGATTCGGGATGGCAACGGCATCATGTTCGTCTCGCACACCGGCGACATTTGCCCGGCGGGTTTTCTGCCGCTGGCGGTGGGCAACGTGCGGCGGGACCGCATCGCCGAGGTGTATCGGCGTTCGCCGGTATTTCTGGCTCTGCACGATCCCGGGCAATTTCACGGGCGCTGCGGGGAGTGCGAGTATCATGCGCTGTGCGGCGGTTCGCGCTCGCGGGCGTATGTGGCGACAGGAGATCCGTTGGGCGAAGATCCGTTTTGCCAGTACGTGCCGCCCTCGGCTACTCGTAGCGAAGGGCCTCAACTGGTGCAATCGAAGTCGCAGCCTTCGCCGGATACAACGTCGCGATGAGGCTGACCAGGATCGCGGCGGCGGCGATCCAGATTCCATCCTGCCAGTGCGGATTGAAGGGGACGTAGCTGAGCGAATAGACGTCTTCGTTCAGCCGCAGCCAGCGGTAATGATCGGCGAGCAGCGATAACGAATATCCCAGCGTAAGGCCGATGGCCGTGCCGACGACGCCGATGAGCCCGCCTTGCAGCATGAAGATTTTGCGGATCTGGCGGCGCTTGGCACCCATGGACATGAGCACGGCGATCTCGCGATTCTTTTCCATCACCATCATCACCAGCGTGATCAGGATGTTCAGCGCGGCCACAATTTCGATGAGGCCGATGGTGACGGCGGTGACGATGCGCTCCATGCCGAGCGCGTCTAGAATTTCGTGATATTTCTCCATCCACGTGGTGGCGGAGAGTTTGGGCCCAGCGGCTTTTTCGGCCAGTTGAGCCACTTCGGGGGCTTTGTAGATGTTGTCGAGCTGCAGTTCGATGGAATTGACCACGTCGCCGACGCTAAACAGGCGCTGCGCGGTGGGAAGGGAAGTGAAAGCCCAGAATGAATCGATGTCGTAGAAGCCGGACTCGAAAATGCCGACGATGCGGAACTGCGTGGGCGGCGGGAAGCGAGGGCCGAAGGGCGTGAGTTCAATCTGGGGACTGAAGACGGTGACCACACTCCCGTAGAGTAAGCCGTCGTTTTGCGCCAAGCGCGAGCCGAGGATGATGCCGGGCAGGCCGGAGGTGTCGTGCAGCTTATCAAACGAGCCTTGCTTTAAATGTTTCAGCATGTCGGGCGCGCGATCGACGGGGATGCCTTTGATTTCAGCGCCCCCGGCTTGGCTCGCGCCCAAGGGGCCGGTGAGCAGAACGGGACCGTACAGATTGGGCGCGACGCCAACGACGTGGGGCAGCGTGCGGAACTTGGCGTCGAGCTCGCGCCAGTTCGAGATTCCGTTGCCCGGTTCTCTTTCGAGCACCATAATGTGCGCGGTGGCGCCGAGCAGACTGCGCTGGAGCGTGTCGCGAAAACCGTTGTTAATGGCGATGCCGATGACGAGCGCGGCTACGCCCGCGGCCACGCCGACGATCGAGATGACAGTGATGATCGAGATCACGGCCTGCTTGCGCTTGGCGCGCAGGTAGCGGCGGGCGATGAAGGATTCGAAAACGCTCATGTTTGTGGACGCAATAAAGGGAACAAAATTACGTCCCGAATGGAGCGCGAATTGGTGAGCAGCATCGTCAAGCGATCGATACCGAGGCCTTCGCCGCCGGTGGGTGGAAGGCCGTAAGAGAGCGCGCGCACGTAATCCTCGTCCATTTGATGCGCCTCCTCGTCGCCCCGTTCCCGTTCGGCGAGCTGCATTTCGAAGCGCTGGCGCTGCTCGCGGGGATCGTTGAGCTCGGTGAAGGCGTTGCCGATTTCCATGCCCATACAGAAGATTTCGAAGCGCTCGACGAAGTCCGGCTCGCCGGGCTTGTTTTTCGAGAGCGGCGAAATTTCGACCGGAAAATCATAGACGATGGTGGGTTGTGAGAGCGTGGGCTCGACGTCGCGCTCGAAGGCTTCGACGAGGGCGTGGCCCTTGAGGTTCGGATCGCCGACCGCTTCGCGCATGGAGACGCGGCGGATGTTGGCGAAATCGAGCGCAGTGCCTTGATAGTCGACGACGGTGCTTCCGGTCGCATCGAGCGCGACCTGCTTCAGCAGTTCCACCGAGAGATCCATCATGCCGTGGTAATCCGTGTAGGCCTGATAGAACTCGAGCATCGTGAATTCGGGATTGTGGTGCGTGGAGATGCCTTCGTTGCGAAAATTGCGATTGATTTCGTAAACACGCTCCAGACCGCCTACAACCAGGCGCTTCAAATAGAGCTCGGGCGCGATGCGCAGATAGAGATCCATGTCGAGCGTGTTGTGGTGCGTCGAGAACGGACGCGCCGCGGCGCCGCCGTAGATGGGCTGGAGCATGGGCGTTTCCACTTCCAGATAGCCGCGCGATTCGAGCTGTCGGCGCAGCGAGGCGACGATTTTCGCACGCGTGAGGAAGACGCGGCGGACATCGGGGTTGGCGATCAGATCGAGATAGCGCTGGCGGTAACGCGTTTCGACGTCTTCGAGGCCGTGCCACTTTTCGGGCATCGAGCGCAGCGTTTTGGCGAGGAAATAGAGGTGTTCGACGTGAATGCTGAGCTCGTTGGTGCGGGTGCGGAACAGATAGCCTTCGACGCCGATCAGGTCGCCCAAATCGAGGAGCTGGTAGAGCGCGAATTCCCTTTCGCTGACCGCGTCCTTGCGGACGTAGACCTGGAGTTGCTCGCCCGCTTGCATAAGGTGCGCGAAACCGGCCTTGCCCATGCGGCGGATGGTCATGATGCGGCCGGCGACGCGGACGGTGACGCGCGGGTTTTCGAGGCTCTCGGCGGGGGCGTCGCGGTATTGGGCGAGGATATCAGGGATGGTGTGGGTGAAATCGAAGCGGTGGCCGTAGGGCTGGAAGCCAAGGGCTTCGATTTCGGCGATGCGCTGGACGCGCTGCTGGTACAAGTCGTCTTCGAGAGACAATCTCCACTCCTTGGTGATTTGCGGGGAAGGCCCGTGCCACAAGTATAGGAGATGGGGGCTGGGGATCGGGGATTCGGGGGCAGGAAACGCTGTAGTGGTGCGGAGGCAATGGGGGGTGGGAGGGCATGATGTGGGTCGTGCGCATTTTTTCTGAAAAAGGCGAAGTTCGGGCGAATCGGGAGGCGGGCTGGAGAAGGGGGCATGTTGTGCGGGGGAAGGATAGCAGGGACGAGACGGATCGGAAATCGTTCGGCGATTAAGTGGACGCAGGGCGGGGAGAAATCGGCGTTGAAGACTTGTGAACGGCGGTCGAGGCGGTTTTGCGCCGGTAATCGCGAGCGGCGCGGAGGAGGACCGGGCCGGGGCTGGCCGGATCGAGTAACGATTTCACGAACACTTCGCTTTCCCGCGCGTTCAGGACGAACGTGGCGCGACGCTCGGTGGTACGCCCAGCGGCGATTTCGGCGCTCCGGAGCGAGCCGGTCATGGAGCGCTCCTCAAGTTCGCCGGCGAGTTGGAAGAGCGGCTCTTGGCCCGATGATCGAGAGCGAGGACGGCGGAAGCAAAAGCGGCGCACATAATGAAGAGGACGATGGCACGGCCTCGCCAGGCCGCAGCGAGTTCGGCGAAGTCGGTGAGCGAATTCTCGGCGGGGTTCTGGGAGTCGAAGTAGACCTTTACCGACTGGCCGATCTTGGGCTCAGCTTTGAGGGGCGTCTCCCAACCGCTGTAGTATGTCGCTTCGACTCGGAATCGGTAGCCATAGCGGTTGTGATTCTGAGGCTCGTGGGAGCTGATTGTGCCCATTGCAGACTGCTGGCGCGCGGCAACCGTCGCGTCGTTGTGAGCAGCGATCCACATTCCAAGCGCTCCGATGGAGAAAAACGCGGGCACGAAGAGGAGTTGGAACGCGAGTTCCGGCAAGCGGCACCTATACGGTGGT
>JASHQT010000479.1 GCA_030039005.1 Bryobacteraceae bacterium | reverse complement strand
CGAAAATTTCGCGCGACGCATCCGTGCCCGGCGAATGGGTCGCTGAAGGGCCCGTGTCCGGGATATTTGGTCGATTATAAGAAGGCGCTCGATCGCGGCGGCAAGGATGACCCTCGAAACATGCGCTGGAGATCGATCGCGCAGGCCCTGAAGGGACAAAGATGAAGGAGCGCCCGAGGTCCGCTTCCAAAAGCCGGATTTGCCGCCGCGCCTCGATCCGCATAGACTAGGTAAATAGCCAACCGCTCCCCGGTTCGCGCGTTTTGCGCGAGTACGCGCGGTTGGGCGTGTCTAAACCCTGTCGTTTGACGATAAGCCTGATGTACTACGACAGGGAGTCGAGTTTATGTCCACGGCCAGCGCCCGCGCTGCCAGTTATGTTTTGACATTGGAAGAGATCGGTCACCTGGCGGCCGAAGGCGGGAAGCCCGCCGAAACGCTCATGAACGTGGTGGCATTGATCGCCGCCCGTTTTCAGACCGACGTTTGTTCGGTATATTTGCTGGAGCCGGATCGCGCCAACCTGGTGATGGCCGCCACCATCGGGCTGCGCCCGCAATGCATCGGCACGCTGCGCATGGCGCTGCACGAAGGTCTCGCGGGACTGGTGGCCGAGCAAGTCCGGCCGGTGGCAGTGGAAAATGCGACTTCGCACCCGCGGTTCAAATATTTTTCGGAGGCGGGCGAAGAGGCTTACCATTCCTTCTGCGGCGTCCCGCTGATCGATCAGGGTGTGCTGCAAGGCGTGCTGGTAGTCCAGACCGTGGACCCTCGCGCCTTCACCGACGACGAAGTGCAGATGTTGGTGGAGGCGGCCGCGCAGGTGGCGCCGGTAGTCAGCGAAGCGCGCGCGCTAGACCGCTTCATCGCGCCCGTGCAGGAGCGTCTGTGGGCCATCGCTCGCAACCTGTGGTGGAGCTGGGACAACGATTCCACCGGTCTGTTCCGCGATCTGGACCCCGTGCGTTTCCGGCAGTTGAATCACAACCCCATCGCGCTGCTCGCGGAGATTCCGCTCGCTAAGCTCGAGCGCCGCGCGGGCGAACTGGTGCTGCACAGCCGCATCAATTACGCCTATCGGCGCCAGCAGGAGTACTTGCGAGCCGATCGCACCTGGGGCGCTACGCACGCCGGCGCATTGCGTCCTCGGCCGGTCGCGTATTTCTCGGCCGAATTCGGCCTGCACGAGTCCATTCCGATTTACTCGGGCGGCTTGGGCGTGCTCGCCGGCGACCATATCAAAAGCGCTTCGGATCTCGACATCCCTCTGGTCGGCGTCGGCTTGTTTTACAGCCAGGGCTATTTCCGCCAACGCTTGGATCGCAGCGGCTGGCAGCAGGAAGAATATCTGCCCACCGATGTGAACCAGCTTCCCATGGAGACCGCCATCGGAAAAAACGGCGAGCCGGCGGAGATCCAGATCGAAACGCGCAGCGGCACCATTCGCGCGAAGGTCTGGCGCATCAAGGTGGGCCGCTGCGACCTGCTGCTGCTCGATTCGAGTGTCGAAGGCAACGCGCCGGAGGATCGCGAACTGACTTCGCGCCTCTACGGTGGCGACGGTCGCGTGCGCATCCGTCAGGAGCTGCTGCTCGGCGTGGGCGGCTATCGGGCGCTGAAGGCCATGGGCATCACTCCGTCGGTGCTGCACTTGAACGAAGGGCACAGCGGGTTCGCAGTGCTGGAAGCGATCGCCACGCGCATGCAGGAGGAAGGGCTTTCGTTCGAGCAGGCCCTGCCGCGGGTCTCGCGCGAAGTCGTTTTCACTACCCACACGCCGGTGCCCGCCGGCCACGACCGGTTCAACGCCGGATTGATTGAAGAACACCTGGGGCCGCTGCGCGAGCGCCTGGGTCTGTCGGACCGCCGGCTCATGGACCTGGGACGCGAGATCTCGGGCAACGATTTCGAGGAATTCTGTATGACCGTGCTGGGGCTCAAGCTCTCGCGCCGCGCCAATGCGGTTTCGGCGCTGCACGGGGAAGTTTCGCGCGCCATGTGGACCGGGCTTTATCCCGGCAAGGTGGAGGACGAAGTGCCCATCGGCCACATCACCAACGGCGTGCACGTCCCCACTTGGCTCGCGCCGCAGATGTTCCGGCTCTATGACCGGCATCTGGGCAACGGATGGCATGAGCACAGCGGCGAATCGCGCATCTGGGAAGGCATCGAAAATATCGACGACGGCGAGCTGTGGGAAACGCACGGCGCCCTGAAGCTCCGCCTGCTCGAATTCGTGCGGCGCCGCGCGGTGGAACAGTCGCAACGGCGCGGCGAATCGCCGGAATCCTTGCAACGCCTGAGCCGCGTCCTGAGTCCCGATGCGCTTACCATCGGTTTCGCGCGGCGCTTCGCCACCTACAAGCGCGCCAACCTGATTCTGGCCGATATCGAAAAGCTCACCTCCATGGTGAACGATCCCAAGCGTCCGGTGCAGTTCGTCTTCGCCGGCAAGGCGCACCCGCGCGACGAGCCCGGCAAGCGCGTGCTGCAGCAGATCGCCGAATTGATGCGCGACCCCAAATTCGCCGACAAATTCGTTTTCGTCGAAGACTACGACATCAACGTAGGCCGCCTGCTCGTCCAGGGCGTGGACGTATGGCTCAACAACCCGCGCCGGCCGCTTGAAGCTTCGGGGACCAGCGGCCAGAAAGTGGTGCTCAACGGCGGGCTGAACCTGTCGGTTCTGGACGGCTGGTGGGCGGAGGCCTACGATGGACTAAACGGCTTCGCCATCGGAACCGGGCGGACGCATTCCAACATGAACGTGCACGATTCCCGCGACGGCGACGATTTGTACCGCGTCCTGCGCGAGGAAGTGATCCCGCTGTACTACCAGCGCGACCGCGACGGCCTGCCGCGCGGCTGGA
>JASHQT010000478.1 GCA_030039005.1 Bryobacteraceae bacterium | reverse complement strand
GAGATCGTCGAACGCGTGGCCAAGGAAGTTCTCGAGAAAGCCGGCATGAAAAATCTGAAGTACATGATCGGCACCATGATCGAAATCCCGCGCGGCGCACTCACCGCCGACCAGATCGCCGAAGTCGCCGAGTTCTTCAGCTTCGGCACCAACGACCTCACACAGACCACGCTCGGCATGTCGCGCGACGATTACACCAAGTTCTCGAAAAAATACGAAGAGCTCAAAATCTTCAAGGCCGATCCGTTCCAGACCATAGATCAGGAAGGCGTCGGCAAGCTGATCGAGCAGGCCGTTAAACTCGGCCGCACCACCAACCGCAATCTCGAGATCGGAATCTGCGGCGAACACGGCGGCGACCCGAATTCTGTCGAGTTCTGCTATCGCGTTGGCATGGATTACGTTTCCTGCTCGCCCTATCGCGTGCCGATAGCCAGATTAGCCGCCGCCCAAGCCGCCATCGCCGGCGCGGATAAAACCGAAGCCATGCGGACAGCGTAACGCTCGGTCACGTCCGGGCTAAGCTGATCCAATCCGTCGGTATTCAGGACTAACAAAAAGACTTAGCCCGCGGCGAACAGCTTTGCCGAAACCAAGCAAGATCGACCGGCCACGTTTGCCGTTGTATCGTCGGATTGTGTCGAAACGCGGCGGTGCCTTCCCGTCAAACAGCTACTGATTCCGATTCTGGTTCTGGTTCGGGTTCAGATTCTGATCATCGTCCGGAAGCTTCTCGCCCGGCTTCAGCAACGTGGGAGCCTTGTTGTCGCCGGCTTTGATCACGCCCGGCTTGTCTTCCGGGGTCTTCTGCGCTTTCTTATCTTCACTGTTCGCCAGCGCTTTGCGCTCCTGCTTGTCTTTCTTTTCCTCCGCCGCCAGCGCGCCGGAGCGCGTGTGCAGATCTTCCTCGGAAAGCTCCTTGCTGTCGGATGTCGTGTCGATGGCGTTCTTCAAAACGAATTCGTAGCGCGCCAGATCCTTAGGCGCGGAATCCTCGATTTTCTGCAGCGTGGTCAGCATTTCGCCCTCGGCCGACGCCACTTCCTTCATGCCCACGTCGATCGGCACGTGGCGCACCAGCGCATCGTCGGAAACCGTATCGATGGCTTCGATGATGTGCCCGTAGTCTTCGAGCGCATCGTGAATCAGCGCCGAGCGGCCCGGTTTGTCCTTGGCCAGGTATTGCTGCAACAGCGCCAACCGCTCGCGCGCGAACTCGATGTACAGCTTCAGCCGCAGGTTCGGCTCCTGCGCGTCGCGCACCCGGTCGACCTCATCCGCCGTCAGAAAATCGCGGTTTTGCGCCCAACCGCACGCGCCGCAGATCAGCAATATCGCCAGAATTCGCATACTCCAGTACCTCTACTTCTTCTTGCTCATGATATCGGAAAGCAACTGGTCATGAATGTCCGACACCCTCTTCAGAACCACGTCCACCTTGGAACGGAAGTCGTAATTCACGTCATCGCGAAACCCGCTCAAGCGGCGCATCAGCTCGCTCGTTTTCAGCTCCGCGCGCTTGTAGTAACGGCTTTTGCGCGGCGCCCCGCGAGCCTGCTCCAAGGATTCGTAGCAAAGCGCTACGGAATCCCCGACTTCCTGAATGTCGGCCGCTTCCGCGGCATCGTTCCCGGCCACGTAGGCTTGGCGCGCGGCGTCCAGTTTCTCCTCGGCATTGGCAAGCGCCAACTCCGACCTGCGATTGAGATCCGGCTCAGCTTTCACCGCCGCGAGATCGGCGAATGCCAGAACGACCACGATCGCGAATGTCATTTCCCGCCCGCCTCTCTTTGGAGAACCTTGATGCGCTGCTTCGCCTGCCAGTCCTGATTCGGATTTTGATCGTTGTCCATGGCAAGAAAACGCTGGTAGCTTTCGAGCGCGGGCTTGACGTCGTGAATCTTGTCCAAAACGATCGCGCGCAGGAACACATGGCCGGGTTTTTCGGCGTGCAGCGCCGCGATGCGATCCAGCGCCGCCAGCGCCGGCTGATAATTCTCGGCCATCACCAGCACTCCGGCCAGTTCGCTCCAGGCCTGCTCGGAATCGGGCTTGAGCCTGGTCGCGCGCTCGAACTCCATCGCCGCTTCGGGAAATTTGCGTTGATCGCGAATCAGGCGGCCATGCAGCATGCGGATGTCGAAATTATCCGGATCAGAAGCCAAAATCTGTTCCACCACCGGCTGCGCTTTATCGGGCTGATTATTCTTCAAGTACGCTTCGGCCAGTCCCGCGCGATTGGCCTCGGTAGGCGATTTAGCGACCGCGATCTCAAAGCACGGAATCGCATCCGCGGCCTTGCCCGCCTTCAGCAGCAGCGTGCCCAGGCGTTCCTGCGCACCCGCATTTTGCGGAAACTCGCGATAGATCGCCATGGCCTGATCGGGCTGGCTGGCTTTTTCGTACATCGTCGCGAGTTCGAGCAGATCGTCGCGATAGCTCGCATTCAGCTCCGCGGCTTTATGAAAATGACCGGCGGCATCATCCAACTTGTTTTCGCCGGCGAGCGCGTGCGCCAGGCCCAGTTCTGCGTCGGGCGACGCCGGATTCAAGGCCAGCGCGGCCACATACTGTTGCTCGGCTTTGGCGAAATCGCCCGTACCCAGCAGCGCCGCGGCCAGGTAGTAATTGGGCCGGTATTCCTTGGGCTTCTGCGCGACGGCGGAGGTGAAGTACGAGACCGCTTCGGCCGGTTGCTTTTCGCGCAGCAGCGAGATGCCCAGATTGAGCTCGGCTTCGTACAGGTCCGGCTTCAGCTCCAGCGTCTTCTTATATTCGGGAATCGCTTCGGCGTTCTTGCCCTGCAGACTGAAAGCCAACGCGAGATTGAAATGCGCGCTGTAGTCTTTCGCGTCGGCCGCGATCGCCTTGGTGAAATCGTCCACCGCCGACTGGTAATCTTTCGCGTCGAGCGCCTTGAGACCTTGTTCGGAAAGGTTGGTTTGAAATGCAAGGAAAACTACCAGAGCAATACCGGCCAACATGCTTCCTCTATTTTCCTCCAGAAACCAGGCGCGCGATACCGAACGCCGCCGCCGCGGCCAAGCCGCCGATGAACGCAGTGCGCAGCGCGCTCGATGCCAGCGGCATTCCGGTGTAGTGGCCTTTCACCGCGCCGAAGACGGCGAGCGCAACAATCGTGGCAACCACCGAAACCAGCAGCGCGGGCGCCGCCGAAGCCATCAGCATGTAGGGCGCCAGCGGAATCAAACCGCCGGCGATATAGGCGCCCGCGATGGTGGAGGCGCTGCGGACGGCGCGGCCCGGATCCGGCGCTTCCAAGCCCAGTTCGAAGCGCATCATGAAATCCACCCACTGCTGGGGGCGCGTGCGCAGCGAATCGACGATGGGAACCGCCTCGGCATGCGTGAGCCCGTAATTCTCAAAAACCTCCAGGACTTCCTGCGCTTCCACTTCCGGAAGCTCTTCCACCTCGCGCTGCTCGCGCTTGAGTTCGCTCGCGTAATGATCGGCATCGTTGCGCGCGGCGAGGTATCCGCCCAGGCCCATGGCGATGGAGCCGGCCGCGATTTCCGCCAGCCCCGCGATCACGATGATGCGCGTGGTAGTGTCCGCGCCCGAGAGACCGGCGGCGAGAGCGAAGGGGACGGTGAGACCGTCGGCCATTCCGATCACGATGTCGCGTACGAATTCCGACGCGGTGAAGTGCGCCTCAACGTGCGGCGTTTGCGGCATATTCCTTTAGGTATTGTCCAGTATAGGAATTCCGAGCCGCCGCGATCTGTTCGGGAGTGCCTTGCGCCACGATTTGCCCGCCGCGCTCGCCGCCCTCTGGCCCGAGATCGATCACCCAATCGGCGCTGCGGATCACGTCGAGATTATGTTCGATGATCAAAATGCTGCCGCCGTTTTCGATCAGCCGCTGGAAGGCCGAGAGGAGCTTGGCGATGTCGTCAAAATGCAACCCGGTAGTGGGTTCATCGAAGATGAACAGCGTGCCCTGGCAGGTGGCTTGCGCCAGATGCGAGGCCAGCTTCACCCGCTGCGCTTCCCCGCCCGAGAGCGTGGTGGCCGATTGCCCCAGGCGCAGATAGCCAAGGCCGACGTCGGCGAGGACTTTCAGCCGGTTCACCAGGCGCTTGTGTTCGGAGAAGAACGAGAGCGCTTCCTTGACGGTGAGCTGCAACACTTCGTGGACGTTGAGGCCCTTATAGCGAATGTCGAGAATGGCGCTCTTGAAGCGCGTGCCTTTGCACTCTTCGCAGACCAGCTCCACATCGGCTAGAAATTGCATTTCCACCGTGACCGTTCCATCGCCCTGGCAATTCTCGCAACGGCCGCCGGGGATGTTGAAGGAAAAATGGCCGCCGTTATAGCCGCGCTTGCGCGCGTCGGGCGTGGAGGCGAAGATTTCTCGGATGAGATCGAAGGCTTTGATGTAAGTGACGGGGTTCGACCGCGGCGTACGTCCGATGGGCGATTGGTCGACAAGCACGACTTCGCGCACCAGTTCGCCGCGCTCGACGCGCCGGCAGGTGACCTTTTCGGCTTTTTGATCCTGATCCTGGTCGTACCCTTCGGGCGCAACCTGGCGCAACAGGCGCGTGAGCGATTGATAGATGACGTCGTGCACCAGAGTCGATTTTCCGGAACCCGAGACGCCTGTGATGGCGACCATCATGCCCAGCGGGATCTCGACGTCAATACCTTTGAGGTTGTGAGCGCGGGCGCCGATGAACCGTACGGCGCGGCGGCGATCGATTTCGCGGCCGTCGCCGAGGATTTTGGCGTGCAAGTCGCCGCGCAGATACTTCGAAGTAAGCGAGCCTGCTCCATCAGCAACGATTTTGCGATATGACCCTTCGAAGACCACCTGGCCGCCGAGCTCGCCCGCACCGGGGCCCATATCGATGATGTGGTCGGCCGCGCGCATCACATCGGCATCGTGCTCGACGACAACGATCGTGTTGCCGAGGTCGCGCAGCTCCTCGAGGATGCGGATAAGGCGTCCGGTGTCGCGCGCGTGCAGTCCGATGGAGGGTTCGTCCAGGACGTAGCAGGCGCCGACCAGCCGCGAACCAAGGCAGGTAGCGAGTTGGATGCGCTGCGCTTCCCCGCCCGAGAGCGTGGAAGAAAGGCGATCGAGCGTCAGGTAATCGAGGCCGACGTCGTTCAGGAATTTGAGGCGCTGGCGAATTTCGACCAGGATTTTGTCGGCGATTTCCGATTCTTCCAGCGACAATTGCAAAGATTCGAAAAACGTGTAGGCCTGCGCGATGTTCAGTTTCACAACGTCCGCGATCGTCTTGTCCGCAATGCGCACGTTCAGCGCGTCGCGGCGCAGGCGCGAACCGTTGCACTCCGGGCACGTGGCGTATCCGCGATAACGGCTCAGGAACACGCGCACGTGAACCTTATACTTCTTGGCTTCCACTTCAGCGAAGAAGTCCTGAATGGTTTTAGCGAGGATGGCTTGCTCTTCCGCCGTGAGATCGCAGTAGGGGACATCCCAGCGGACCTTGCCGCGCAGCAGCTTCTTGTAGTGCGCCTGGTTCCATTCGTATTGCGGCTTGGTCCAGGGCTCGACGGCGCCTTCGTCGAGCGACAGGCCGGGGTTAGGGATCACCAGGTCCATGTCGTAATCGATGGTGTTGCCGAAGCCCTGGCAGCGCGGGCAGGCGCCCATGGGATTGTTGAAGCTGAACAGCGCGGGCTCGGGCGTGAGGAGCTCGATGCCGTCGCGCTTGCAGGCAAATTTTTCGCTGAAGCGCAGCGTCACGGGCGGAGGCGCCTGCGGAGTGGCTTCTTCGAAAATTACTTCGGCCGCTTCGCGATAGCAGGTTTCAACGGTATCGACGATGCGCTGGTGCAGATCGGGAGAGATGACGAAACGGTCGGCGAGGATGAAGACGGCTCGGGAGAAATCGATATCGAGCAGCGATTCGGGCGTGGAAAATTCGAAGACGCGGCTGTTTTGATAGAGGCGATTGAAGCCTTTCCGGCGCAGCTCGAATAAGCGATCGCGCAGAGCATCGGTGCTCCCGACTGTAGCGTGCACGGGAAACAGCGCGTACCAGCGCGAACCCTGGGGTTGGGCGAGCATTTTTTGTGCGACCTGGTCGACGGTGTCGCGCTGTACGAGGTCGCCGCACTGGGGACAATAGCTGCGGCCGGCGCGCGCGTAGAGCAAGCGCAGGTAATCGTAGATTTCAGTGGACGTCGCGACCGTGGAGCGCGGGTTGCGCGTGGTGTTTTTCTGGCGGATGGCGATGGGCGGGGCGATGCCGGAGATGTCGTCCACGTCGGGCTTTTCCATGCGCTCGAGGAACTGGCGCGCGTAAGCCGAGAGCGATTCCACGTAACGGCGCTGGCCCTCGGCATAGACAGTGTCGAAGACGAGCGAGGATTTGCCGGAGCCGGAGACGCCAGTGACGACGGTGAGAACGTTGTGCGGAATCGCGAGCGAAACGTTCTTGAGGTTGTGGACTCGCGCTCCACGGATGAGGATGGATTCGTCCAAGGAACTATCCCAGGGGATTGATTCGGGAGAGGCGGAGCGGCCGCCTGCTGATTTGATTATCGCAGGAACGGCCACACGCAATGGCCAGCGGCCATCGGGGGGCTAGGGATTGGGGAGCAGGCAAACGCTGCAGAGCGTGGGGAGTTGGTCGATATGACTATCAGAAGTGTGTGTATGGCCCAACCTGCAACGCCCGTGCGGCTGTTCCGGTGGGGGGACCCCGAGGTGTGGCGACCGCTCGGGAGCGCTCCGGCGGCGCGCCGGCTGGTGCTGCTGGCGTTGCTGTCTCTGATGGGTGCGGCGGTGGCGCCGTGTGCCGGCAGGCTTTCTTTCAACCCGCCGCTGGCGTTCTTGCTGCTGCTCACGTTTTGCGATCCGGCGCTGGGTCTGATCCCTGGATACGTGGCGGCGCTAGCGCTTTGGATTCACGACGGCATGCCACCGGTGGTCGCCGTCTTCGCGGCCATGGGTACTCCGCTGGCGCTGGTAGTGATGTGGACCTCGATGGCCATGCTGCGCATTTCGCCCGCGCTGCGATCCTGGGCGGACCGCGTGCGTTTCGCCGTGTTTGCGCTGATCGCCGCGGGAATCTGTTCGATCGGCGTGCTGCTGTGGCATGCCCAGGCCGGAGCCCGTTTCGACCAGGCGGTTCAGGTTTGGCGAGGATGGCTGTATGGAGACTTGATCGAGCTGGTGTTAATCGGCAGTCCACTGCTGCACTGGCTGTACGTCCCAGCCCGACGCTACATGCGCCGGCATGCGCTGGCGGGTCCGCCCGCGCGACTGGATCCGCGGGTGTACGTGGGCGTGTTCGCGGTTTTGCTGGTGGTCATGACGGCGATTGTGATGATCACCGGCGGACAATTGTTCGCTTCCCTGCGGACATCGCAATCCGATCTGGAGCACGCAGCGGGGGCGGTGGACAAAATCGTCAATGGCGCGGCATTTTTCATTTCTTCTTTCGGATTGATTTTCGCGACAGCGGTGGTGTCGTTCGCCTCCACGCTGTCGGGGCACTTCCGCGGAATTCTGGCCGGCATCGCGGCGCGATACGAAGCGGAGAACGCGTTAAAGGAAGCCGCGGAGGCGGCGAATCGCGCGAAGAGCGATTTCCTCGCCAATATGAGTCATGAAATCCGCACGCCGCTCAATGGCGTGCTGGGCATGACGGAGCTGGTGCTGGACACCGATCTTCAACGGGAACAGCGCGAGCATCTGGAAATCGTTCGCAGCTCCGCGGAAGCGCTGCTGCGGGTGATCAATGACATTCTCGATTTTTCGAAAATCGAGGCGCACAAGCTGGAACTGGAGCGCGCGGTTTTCAGCCCGCGCGAAATGCTGGCGCTAGGCATGAAGCCGATGCAGGTCGTGGCCGCAGCCAAGGGGATCGAACTGAAGTCGGAGGTGGCAGCGGACGTTCCGCGGCGCGTCGTGGGCGACCCTGGCCGTCTACGGCAGGTATTGCTCAACCTGGTAGCGAACGCGATCAAGTTTACCGAGCGGGGCGAAGTGGCCGTGCGGGTGGAGCAGGCTGCCGACTCCGCGAGCAGCTTCTCCACAACCTCGCGCGGCGAGGTGGCGCTGCGGTTTGCGGTGCGCGACACCGGCATTGGCATTCCACGCGACCGCCAGGAGACGATTTTCCACGCGTTCACGCAAGCCGATAGCTCCGTGACGCGGCGCTTCGGAGGCACGGGACTGGGCCTGGCGATTTCTAAGCAACTGGTCGCGTTGATGGGCGGAAGCATCGGCGTGGAAAGCGAGCCGGAGAGAGGCAGCACGTTTCATTTCACGGCCCGCTTTGGAGCAGTGACCGGGGCGGTGACGGTGGATGAAGATCGAGGCGCGAAGGGCGCGCGCGCGAACGGGGATGATTCGCTCGAGAGGAAGCAGCACATGGCGCGGAGTCCACTGCACGTTCTGGTGGTGGATGACAACGTCGTGAACCGGAAGCTTGCGGTGCGGCTGCTCGAACGGCGCGGGCACGCGGTGGAGTCCGCGATCTCCGGACGCGACGCGCTGGAGGCGGTGGCGCGGACGCGCTTCGATGTGGTTCTGATGGACGTGCAGATGCCGGAGATGGACGGCTATGAGGCGACGCGGGCGATCCGGAAGGCGGAGGAAGCGGGCGGGGCGCACCTGCCGATCATCGCGATGACGGCGCATGCCATGAAGGGCGATCGCGAGAAATGCCTGGCGGCGGGGATGGACGGGTATGTGTCGAAGCCGATCGAGGTGGAAGAGTTGATGGCGGCTATCGCTCGCGTGCGAGCGGTGGCCTGAGCGATGGCCGCTGGCCATCGCGGGGATGGGGATTGAGGCTGGCGGAGCGATGTTACGATGTAGCTACGGATGTAGCCACTATGAAGACCGCCCAGGTGAGGGAACTCAAGAACAAGACTTCGGAGCTGATCCGGCAGGCTGCAACCGAGGATGTGATCATCACGTCGCGCAGCAAGCCTGTTGCGTGCCTGGTCGGTATTCGCCCTGAAGACGTGGCAATCCGCCCGCGTGGGAAGAGCGGGGATTACTCCGACGAACACTATCGGCAAAGGGCGTTGCGAATCTTGGCCACGTTCAGGAGAGCCAAACCGGACAAGGGTAAGAAGTGGATCGCGCAGGAGGATCATGATCTGGCCCTCTATGCGGTAGAGCGTTTCTAAATGCCATAA
>JASHQT010000477.1 GCA_030039005.1 Bryobacteraceae bacterium | reverse complement strand
CATGAGTGTGAACGCGGCACGCGCCCAGAGGGCACCCGGTGCGTGCGCCACGTATTATTAGCCACCAGGATTAGTGGATGGTGCGGGTTTTGCGGTTCATATAATCCATCAGCAAATATTGCCCCAGATTATATGGCGTGGTGAAGTAGGCCTTGCCGCGGCACAGCTCGGTGACTTTCTGCACGAAGTTTACCAGGCCGAAATCGCTCGCCAGCATAAAGGTGTTAATCAAAATACCTTGCTTTTTGCAGCGGCCCACTTCTTCGAGCGTGCGGCTGATCACCAGCGGATCCAGGCCGAAGGCGTTGCGGTACATGCGCCCGTCTTCGAGCGTGAGCGCCGAGGGTTTGCCGTCGGTGATCATGATGATCTGCTTCATGTCCTTCTTTTCCTGGTTCAGCAGCCGCTGCGCCAGGATGAGGCCGTCGCGCGTGTTGGTGTAATAGGGACCCACCTGTACGCGCGCCAGCTCCGACAGCCGCAGTTCCTCGGCCGAATCGTGAAACAGGACGCAGCGCAGGCTGTCTCCCGGATACTGCGTGCGGATCAGATGCGCGAGCGCGAGCGCGACTTTTTTCGCGGGAGTGAAGCGATCCTCGCCGTACAGAATCATGCTGTGGCTGCAATCCAGCATCAGGACGGTTGCACACGAGCTCTGGTATTCGGACTGGTGTACGTGCAAATCCGAATATTCCAGGTTGAGCGGCACCTTCACGCCTTCGCGCTGGATAGCGGAGAACAACGTTTGGGAAATGTCCAGGTTCAAAGTGTCGCCGAATTCGTACGGCTTGGCCGCGCCGCTGGTTTCGACGCCGGTGGCGAGATCGCGCGTATCGTGCGCGCCGAAGCTCGATTTGCCGAGCGATCCGAGCAGATCCTTGAGCGTCTTAAAGCCGAGAAAATCGATGGATTTGTCCGTGATCTTGACGTCCACTTTGCGGTCGCCGTTGCCGGTGGCGCCGGGGCCGGTTTCGTTAGCCTGCTGCTGATCGGTGTTGATGTAGCCGTCGTCCACTAGCTTCTGCACCAGGCGGTTCATCAGGTCGTCGATCTGTTCGGGCGTCATGTTTTCGAGCGCCTGCTGGATGCGCTGAGCCTGCTCGGGATCGAACGCCTCGCCCTGTTCGAGCGCGCGTTGCAGCGCGTTCTTCAAGTCTTCGAGCGTATGCTGGTTCCACTCGCTGAAGCCCATGTACTGGTTTTGAAAGCCGCTCTCGAGGAAGAAATCCGAGAGTGCCTTGAGCAGATCCTCGGAGCTGAGCCCGAAATCATCGCCGGTGAATTTGGTGTAGTGAATCCACTTCATGACGCCACCTTAATTAAACTGTCGACCTTAATTGAATTGCCTCCGGGGCGGACGCCGGCCTTCGTTACCTTCCGGTGCGTCGCGCTTGCGCTCGCCGGCGGTGAATCCCAGCTCCTCACTGCGGCTGATGCGGCGATGCGCGTAGAGTCCTTCCAAGATGAACTCGGCCGCCGAGGCTCGCACGGCGTCGGGATCGTTCGCGCTCACGCCGAGCGCGCCGGTTTTCTCGACCAGGCCTTGGATCTTCGAAAGCTGCTTGAGCACGCTGGCTGAATTCACCGATTCGTCGAGCTTCAACGATCCGCCCAGCTCGAACCACTGCACGATCTGGGCTACGTTGACGCCTTCGAAGTAGTTGGTGTAGACCTTGCCGACCGCCGTCTTAATCAGCTCGCGCGCGATGTTGTCGCCGCCCTTGAGCTCGCCCTCGTACTCGAGCTCGAGTTTGCCGGTGATGGAGGGCAGCGCGGCGTAGATATCCATGACGCGGGGCACGGCCAAGTCTTCATGCGCCTTCAGCGCGCGGCGCTCGGCGTTTGAAATCACGTTTTCGAGCGCGGAAATCGGCAGCCGCTGGCTGACGCCGGAGCGCTTGTCGACGCGCTTGTCTTCGCGCGCCAGGAAGGCGAGTTGCTCGACGATCTCGCGGATATAGTTGGGCACTTCCAAGCGCAGCGGCGACGGGCGCTCCACCCAGGATTCCTGCTTGGTGATGGAAAGCCCTTGGTCCACGGTGAGCGGATAGTGCGTGCGAATCTCGCTGCCGATGCGGTCCTTGAGAGGCGTGATGATTTTGCCGCGCGCGGTGTAATCTTCCGGGTTGGCCGTGAACACCAGCATGATATCCAGCGGCAGGCGCACCGGATACCCTTTGATCTGTACGTCGCCTTCCTGCATGATGTTGAACAAACCCACCTGGATTTTGCCCGCCAGGTCGGGCAGTTCGTTGATGGCGAAGATGCCGCGATTGGCGCGCGGAACCAGGCCGTAGTGCACGGTCATTTCACTCGAGAGCTCGTGCCCGCCGCGGGCGGCCTTGATAGGGTCGATGTCTCCGATCATGTCGGCTATGGTCACGTCCGGCGTGGCAAGCTTTTCCACGTAGCGCCGGTCGCGATCGAGCCACGCGATCGGCGTGTCGTCGCCCTGCTTGGCGATTAGCGTACGGCAGCGGCTGCAAATTGGGTGAAAGGGATTATCGCGGATCTCGCAGCCGGCGACATAGGGCAGATGCTCGTCCAGCAAGCCGGTCAGCATGCGGATGATGCGCGTCTTGGCCTGGCCGCGAAGCCCGAGCAAAATAAAATTGTGCCGGGAGAGGATCGCGTTGACGATCTGCGGAACCACGGTATCGTCGTAGCCCACCACGCCCGGGAACAGGTCCTCGCCGCGCTGTAGCTTGCAGATCAGGTTTTCGCGCAACTCGCTTTTGACAGAGCGCTCCCCAAGGTGTTCGCCAAACTTACTGCTTTTCAGGGCTCCGAGAGTGGAAGGTAATTCAGGCATAACAGGAAATGAGATCTACCAGGATTTTAGCACCGCGCTTGGCGATTGGCCGGGCGCGCTTGCGGCGCACGCCGTTGGCTATTGGCTTTTGGCTGTTGGCGGCGATTGGCGGTTGGGTCCTCAGGCACGCGGCTTAGGGGTTGAGGCGAAATGGATCGGAGGGAAGGAGCAGTGTATAATCGCGGGAACCCATGGAGACGTTAGGGCTATCGGATTCCACGCCGAAACCGGAAGGCCGCTTGCGAGCGTTGTTCTGGCCGAGAATCGAGAGCGATGTTGCAGCGGATACAGCGGCGCAAAACGCGATGTACGCCGCTTTGGGGATTGCCGCTCTGACTACCATCGGGGCGCTAGTGCGGCTCGTTCCTTTAGCCAGCCTTCTGGATGCCGCCCTATTCGTTGTGTTGGCGCTGGGCATCCGGCAATTTTCTATGACGGCGTCGATTCTCGCCACGGTTCTTTACGCCGCCGAGTTCATTCTGTCGATCCTACGCGGGATGATCGGTTCGGGAGTTGTGATCGCAGTGATCGCCACGGGGCTGTTCATCGCGGGAATTCGGGCGGCGTGGTTCATGCGCGGGCATCCGGAGTGGTTTCAGCCCCCAGCATTTCAGCCTACAAGCTGGACCCGGGTGTGGCGTTGGACACGGTCCATATTTTTCGTCGCCTTCGCCCTGCTGTTCGGAACCAGCGCCGTCCAATTATTCTTTCTTCGCGCCTTCTACATGCCCTCGGGCAGCATGGAACCAACGCTCCAGATCGGCGACCGCTTCTTTGCGCTTCGGCCCGTGTGGATGGGTGGCGTCCGCCGGGGCGACGTGGTTGCGTTCCGAGCGCCGTATGACAAGAAAATTTCTTTGGTAAAACGCGTGATCGGCGTGCCGGGAGATCAAATTCACTTTGAACGTGGCCGGCTGTTCTTGAATGGGCAGCCTGTTGAGGAGCCTTACGTCTCGCACAAGAACCCTTACCCCGACGATTTCCGCGA
>JASHQT010000476.1 GCA_030039005.1 Bryobacteraceae bacterium | reverse complement strand
TTGCTGTAGTCCACCAGGCGCCCGACGATCTCCTGCGGCGAGGGATCGTCGAACGAAAGCTTCAGAGGCCCTTGGCCGCGGTAACGGCGTTCGGAGCGGCGATCGGCGGCTGACATTTCCATTTCAGCGGGACAATTCCAGCGCGCTTATGACGCGTAGGACTGCCGCACAGCCTCCCTTCCGTATAGTTTCAATTTCCGGCTCAGCGTTCGCCGCGAAATTCCCAGTAGCTCCGCGGCTTTCTGTTGGTGCCCGTTGGTTTGCGCCAGCACGCGCAGGATGGTGCTCTTTTCCATGCCGTCCAGGTTTTCCGAATTCGCGGGCGCGGCCGTGGACGAACTCGTGGACGCGGGAGGCGGTGCGGGAACAGTCAGTACATTTGCGCCCGGGGCGGGCGGGCGCGGCGGCGCGAGCAGCAGATCCCCAGCGCCGATCTCGGCGGCGCGCGCCAGCACAGCAGCCTTGGTCACCACGTTGCGCAGCTCGCGCACGTTCCCCGGCCACGAATGCTCTTCCAGCACTTGCAGCGCTTCACCCGAAAAGCTCAGCCGCGGATTGGACTGCTCGAGGAAGTGCTCGGCCAGCGGAACGATGTCCTCCACGCGCTCGCGCAGCGGCGGCACGCGCAGACAAATCTGCCCCAACCGATGATATAAGTCGCCGCGGAAGCTCCCCGTTGCCACCATGTTCTCGAGGTCCTGATTCGTGGCCGCCACGATGCGCACGTCCACGGTCACTTTCCGTGTCCCACCCAGCCGGTAATATGCGACGCCATCCAACACGCGCAGCAGCTTTACTTGCATGCGAGGCTCCAATTCGCCAACCTCGTCTAAAAACAGCGTTCCGTGATTCGCCAGCTCGAACAAGCCGGGCTTGGATGAGTCGGCGCCGCTGAACGCGCCCTTCTCGTAGCCGAACAGCTCGCTTTCCACCAGATGCTCCGGCAGCGCCGCGCAACTTACGTCCACCCAAGGCTTTGCACAGCGCAGCGAATAATGGTGCACCGCGCGCGCGATGAGCTCTTTCCCCGACCCGCTTTCGCCCGTAATCAGAACGGCTGCATTACTTTGCGCGATCCGTTCGGCCAGTTCGATGAGCTGCCGCATGGCGGGGCTCGCTATGACGGCCTGCATTCCTAGGAACGTCTTAGCCTGTGGGGATAGAGGCACTCCTTGGCAATTCGGCCATTTTGGCCTCGCCGAGTATAGTACTTCGGTTCCGCATCACATCGGAGGAATCGCTCATTCAATCCCCGCAAAGGACCGTGACTGCGCGGACAGAATGTCTCAATTGTCTCGTCCCACCAAGCCAATTTGGCTCAATCCTCCTAACGCTGCGCTCCCCGGGAGCCGATCTATCAGTTGGATAGCTTCGATCGGGGATGGCAGCGCATCTGCAACCCTACCGGCACGCATGCCCTTTTTCAGAAGGACACCGGGCCCGACCCTGATCCACCGTGTGGCGGTTGACCGCAGATTGGGGACAAACACAGATTCGATGTCCTTATTCGCCAAGCTTTATGTCGCAGCCATCGTAGCGATCGGCGCCGCGGTTGCGGTGGTCGAGCTGGCGCATTGGCAATCCGTGGACCTGGTTCGCTTTGCGTGTTATCTGGCGCTGGCGATCTTTGCGTCCCGCCTGAAGGTATCCCTGCCCGGCATCAGCGGGGCGTTATCGGTGCTGTTCATTTTTATCCTGTTCGCGATTGTGGAGCTGTCGCTTCCCGAAGCGCTGTTCATCGCCTGCGCGGCCATTTTGACGCAGTGTATATGGAATTACCGGCAGCGGCCCAAGTGGCATCAAGTGATCTTCAACGTGGGCAGCATGGCGATCACAGTGCTGGCGTCGGAGCGCGTATATCATTCCACGTTCCTGGCCGGCGTACGCCTGGAGCCGGCGCTGCGCCTGGTGCTGTGCGCCATCGCTTTCTTCCTGATGAACACCTTCCCCGTGGCCGGCGCCATCGCTCTCACTGAGCACCGCTCCCTGCGCCGCGTTTGGCGCGAATGCTACATCTGGTCCTTCCCCTACTACCTGCTGGGCGCCATCGTAGTGGCCGCCGCGAGCGCCGTCAATCAGCATTTCGGCTGGCAGACCGCGTTGCTCGGCATCCCCGTGGTGTATCTCATTTACCGTTCCTACTACCTCTACATGGGCCGCATGGAGGACGAAAAGAAGCACGCCGAGGAAATGGCGGCCTTGCACCTCCGAACCATTGAGGCGCTCGCTTTGGCGATTGAAGCCAAGGACCAGAACACGCGCGATCATTTGCAGCGCGTGCAGATCTACGCGGTGGAAGTGGGCAAGGATCTCGGTCTGGATGAGTCGCAACTGGAGGCCTTGCGGGCGGCCGCGTTGCTGCATGACATCGGAAAGCTGGCGATCCCCGAGCACATCATCTCCAAACCCGGCAAGCTGACGCGCGAAGAGTTCGAGAAGATGAAGATTCACCCCGTCGTGGGCGCCGAAATTCTGGAGCGCGTGCGCTTTCCCTACCCGGTGACTCCCATCGTGCGCTCGCATCATGAGCACTGGGATGGCACCGGCTATCCGGACGGGCTGCGCGGCGCAAGCATCCCGATAGGGGCGAGAATTCTCGCGGCCGTGGATTGCCTGGACGCGCTCGCTTCGCACCGGCAATACCGCCGCGCTCTACCCTTGGATGCGGCCATGGAGCGCGTGGCTTCGGAATCGGGCAAGGCTTTCGATCCTCAAGTGGTAGGCGTGCTGCAGCGGCGCTACGTCGAGTTGGAGGCCCTGGCCACCGCATGCGAACCTGAGATGGCCAAGCTTTCAACCGGCGTGCGCATCGAGCGCGGCCTGGAACCGGCGGCCGGCCTCGAGAACTCGCGCCGGAATGCCCCGCCTGAGCCGGTAGAAAACTTCCTCGCCTCCATCGCCGCGGCGCGCCAGGAAGTCCAGAACCTCTTTGAGCTCGCCCAGGACCTGGGCAACTCGCTCAGCCTGAACGAGACGCTGTCGCTGCTGGCCATGCGCCTGAAGCGCATGATCCCCTACGACTCGCTCGCCATCTATGTTCTGCACGACGATCGCCTGCGCGCCGAATACGTGAACGGCGAAAACTTCCGCCTGTTCTCTTCGCTGGAAATTCCCATCGGCCAGGGCTTGTCCGGATGGGTGGCCGAAAAACGCAAGCCGATCGTGAACGGCAATCCGTCAGTTGAGCCGGGCTATCTCGACGACGAGACCAAGTTCACCACCATGCGCAGCGCGCTCGCGGTCCCTCTCATCGGTCTGAACGGCACGGTCAGCGTGCTGAGCCTGTATCACACCGAACGCGATGCGTTCACCAACGATCATCTGCGCATCTTGCTCGCCATTGTTCCCAAGCTCTCGCTCTCCATCGAGAACGCGCTGCGCTTCCAGCAAGCCGAAAGCTCCGCTTCCACCGATTACATGACCGGCCTGCCCAACGCCCGTTCTCTGTTCCTGCACTTGGATGGCGAGTTGGCCCGCTGCCGGCGGTTGAACTCCCCGCTGGTGGTTTTAGTCTGCGACATGAACGGTTTCAAGAAAGTCAACGACAAGTATGGCCACCTGGAGGGCAATCGCCTGCTGCATTCGGTGGCCAAGAAGCTGAAGGAGTCCTGCCGCGAATACGACTACGTGGCGCGTATGGGCGGTGACGAGTTCGTGCTGGTGCTTCCCGGCCTCCAGCCGGAGCAGTTGGAGCAAAAGATCGACCGCTTGAAAGCCATCACAGCGGAGGCGGGCCTCGAAATTTTCCCCGAAGAAAAGATCGGGCTGAGCATCGGTCACGCCATGTTTCCCGAGGACGGCGTAGATGCCGACCGGCTGCTGAGCGAAGCGGACCGCCGCATGTACATCGCCAAGCAGAAGGAAAAGCTCACCATCGTGGGAGTGGCGCGCGGGTTCGCCTTCGAGCCCACCAGCGCCTGGTAGCCCATGCTCGCCGTGCTGCTCCGTCAACTCCGCCGCGTCCTGCTCACGGCCGTGCTCGGCGGTTTGCTCGGGGCCACGCTGGTGCGCCTGGCGCCCGGATTCGGCGTCGACGAGCGCGAGCTCGATACGCGTCTGAGCGCCCAAAGCCAGCAGGCCATCCGCGCCGAGCGCGCCCGTGACGCGAACATTCCGGCGTTCTATTTCCGCTATCTCGCCGGATTGCTGCACGGCGACTTCGGCTTTTCGCGCTCGCTCAATCGGCCGGTATCCGAGCTGCTGGCCGAACGTCTGCCGCTCACGCTGGCCTCGCTCGGCTACGGCGTCGCGGGAGGAGTTGCGCTCGGGCTGGCGCTGGCGCTGTTGACGGTCTGGTGGCGCGCTCCCGGCGCCGATCTGCTGCCGGGCATTCTGAGCGGCATCTTCCTGGCCGCTCCGGCGGCCGTGATCGCGTTGCTGTTTCTCTGGATCAGCCCGTGGCTTGCGTCTGGCGGCCGGTGGGCCATCGCGCTGGTGGTCTTCCCGCAAGTCTATCGTTATGCCAAGAACCAGTTGATCGCCACCGCGCAATCCCCACACGTGCTGGCGGCGGAGGCCAAGGGCTTGAGCGGTTGGCGCGTGTTGTGGGCTCACATCCTGACACCCTCGGCGCCGCAGCTCGCCGCGCTCGCCGGCATCTCGGTCTCGCTCGCCTTCGGCGCTTCCATCCCCATCGAAGTGATCTCGGACACGCCCGGTATCGGCCAACTGGCCTGGCGCGCCGCGCTCGACCGGGACCTGCCGCTGCTAGTCACCATCACGGTTCTGGTCGCGCTGATGACGCTCGCCGTCAACAGCCTCGCCGACATCGCACTTTCGGCCTGGAGGCCGGGCGCGGCGGAATGAGGCTCCAGCACCGCATCGCACTGACGATCCTTCTCGTGGCTGTGTCGGCTGCGCTGGGGGCGGGCTGGATCGCACCGCATTCCTACGCCGAACAGTCGCGCGAGTTCATCAGCACTCCGCCCTCGGCGCAATTCTGGCTCGGCACCGACGAATTGGGCCGGGACCGCTTCGCCCGCCTGCTCTATGGCACGCGCGTCTCGCTGCTGCTCGCCCCGGCCGCGGCGCTGCTCTCCACGCTAATCGCCGGCTTCATCGGCGGCGCGGCGGGATACCTCGGCGGACGCTGGGAGCGCGCGGTCACCGCCGCCATCGATCTGTTCCTTTCACTGCCCTGGCTGTTCCTGTTGCTTGCCGTCCGCGCCCTGCTACCCCTGAACACGTCGCCCGTGGCCTCGGTCGCGATCACGTTCGGACTTCTCGGATGCCTGGGCTGGGCCGCGCCGGCGCGCATCATTCGCGCGGGCACGCGCACGCTGGTGGCCTCGGATTACCTGTTGCAAGCCGCGGCCAGCGGCGTCCCACGCTGGCGCTTGTTCTGGCGTCATCTGCTGCCCAATCTGCGGCCCGTGCTGCTCGCCCAGTTCTGGATTTCGGTGCCGCTGTTCATTTTGAGCGAGGCCAATCTCGGACTGCTGGGCTTGGGCGTAGCGGAACCTTTGCCTTCCTGGGGCACACTGCTGCGGGATCTCGAAAACTACTCCGCCATCCTGGAAAATCCCTGGATGCTCGCGCCCGTCGTGTTGCTGGTGGTGGTGGTCAGTTGCCTGCAACTCTTGCTGCGCACCGAGGATACCGTGCCATGCTGATCCGTTTCGCCATCGCGGGTTTGTGCGGCGCGGCTCTGTTCAGCGCCGCTCTGTTCAGCGCAAACCCGCTCGCCGCCGCGGGCAACGAATTGCGCTTCTGCCTGCGCAGCGATCCGAAAACATTCAATCCGCTCCTGGTGGAAGACGAATCTTCGGCGGCCGTGTCTTACTTGACCGGTGGCGTGCTCATCCGCCTGAATCGCTACACGCACGAGCTCGAAGGCGAGCTCGCCGTCAAATGGAAGGTCTCGCCGGACGGCCGCCGCATCGATTTCGAGCTGCGGCGCGGCGTGCGTTTCTCCGATGGCTCGCCGTTCTCCTGCCAGGACGTCGCTTACACGCTGCACCAGCTCATGGACCCGGCGCTGCATTCGCCCACCGGCGACTCGTTGCGCTCCGCGCCCGGCGACGTCGTCACCACTTGCGCTTCGCCTTTCGCCGCCAGCGTGCGCTTCCCCGGCCCCGTGGCTGCGCTCGCCGTGCAATTCGATCAGGTCGCAATGCTATCCGCCACTTCGCCGCACAAGGACTCGGCCGTGCTCGGCCCCTTCGAGCTCGCGGATTACAAACCCGGCGCTTACCTTCTGTTGCGCCGCAACCCCAACTATTGGAAGCGCGATGCAAGCGGCCGCCAGCTCCCGTACCTCGATTCGATTCGCCTGGAGATCCAGCAGAACCGCGATCTCGAACTGCTGCGCTTCCGGCGCGGCGAGCTCGATCTGATCAACAAGCTCGATGCCGACATGTATGACCGTCTCGCCGTTGAAATGCCGCATGCCGCGGTGGACGCAGGCCCGTCGCTCGATTGGGAAGTGGTCTTCTTCAACCAGGTGCCCGGCGCGCCTTTGCCCGAGTACAAGCGGCGCTGGTTCGCTTCCACCGATTTCCGCCGCGCCATTTCCGAAGCCATCCGCCGCGACGACATCGTGCGCATCGTTTACCATGGCCACGCCCATCCCGCGGCCGGTCCGGTCTCGGTGGCGAACCGCTTCTGGGTGAACCCGGCGCTCCATCCCGCTTCGGGATCCGACACTGCCGCGCTCGCGATCCTCCAGCGCGCGGGCTTCCATCGCGCGGGCAGCGCGCTCGTCGACAGCTCCGGCAACCAAGTCGAATTTTCGATCATCACCAACGCGGGCAATAAGCTGCACGAGCGGATGCTGGCCATGATCCAGCAGGACCTGGCGCGCTTGGGCATCCAGCTCAACGTGGTGACTCTCGATTTTCCTTCCCTCATCGAGCGCATCAGCCGCACGTTCAATTACGAAGGCGTTCTGATGAACTTCACCAACGGCGATCTCGATCCCAGTTCTCAAATGAATATCTGGATGAGCTCGGCCGCCAATCATCAATGGAACCCAACCGAGAAATCACCCGCGACCGCCTGGGAAGCCGAGATCGACCAACTCATGCAGGCCCAAAACGCCTCGCAGGACACGAAGAAGCGCAAAGTGTACTTTGACCGCGTGCAGCAGATCGCCTATGACCAGGCGCCCATCATTTTTCTCGTGAACCCCAATGCGCTCGCGGCCGTTTCGTCCACTCTCAAGAACGCCGCGCCCGCCGTCATTTTCCCGCAAGCTTACTGGAACGCCGAGCGCTTGCAAGTGAACGCCAATCTGGTGAGCCGCCGGTAATGAACTTTCTCGAAGTCCGCCTCTCGGTTGATTACCCGAACAAGCCCGGCGCGCTCGCTGGCGTCGAGTTCGCGATCGGCGAGGGCGAAATCTTGGGTCTGGTGGGCGAAAGTGGATCGGGCAAGAGCACTATCTCGCTCGCCTTGATGCGCCTGCTCGATCACAAAGGGGCGCGAATCTCGGGCGAAATTCGCTTCGCCGGGCGCGATCTGCTCGGCTTGCGAGCAAGCGACATGCGGCGGATTCGCGGGCGCGAAATCGCGCTGGTGTTGCAAAGCCCGCTCGCGTCGCTCAATCCGGCGCTGCGCGTTGGCACGCAGATCGCCGAAGCCTGGCGCGCGCACGCACCCGCCGCGGAGGCGAAGCACTGGAAGGAGCGGGCGTTCGAGCTGTTCGAGCGCGTGAGCCTGCCGGCGGAAGAATCCTTCCTCAAGCGCTATCCGCGCCAGTTGAGCGTCGGACAAGCCCAGCGCGTCCTGATCGCCATGGCCGTGCTGCACAAGCCGAAGCTGCTGATCGCCGACGAGCCCACCAGCGCGCTCGACGCAATCACGCAAAGTGAAATCCTGGATCTGTTCCGCTCGCTCAATCGCGAGCTCAACATGGCGATGCTGTTCGTCTCGCACGATCTGCTGGCGGTCGCGTCGCTGTGCTCGCGCATCGCGATTTTGCAGCGCGGCCGCATCGTCGAATCGGGACCTACGGCGCAAATGTTCCGCGATCCGCGCTCGGACGACACCCGCGCGCTGCTGGAAGCGGTGCTGCGGAATTCCAGCGCCGCGGCGGTTTTCAATAACGGAGCCGCGGCGGAATTGGCCGCCGAGCGCATTGCCGAACCGCAGGTTTAGCCTGCAGCGTCAACTCCCTCGCGTTCTTCCCCCCGCCACCGCTCGCGCCAACGCCCACAGACCAACCACGCAATCGGCGCACAGCAGCCATTCCCAGAAGGCCAAGCCAGTGAACAGGTGATCATTATCGAATTGCACCGGACCATAGCACAGCACCACGAGAATCAGCAGAACGACAGCCTGCAAGATCAACACCATCCACGAGGCGCGCGCGGCGATCAGATGGAGCAGCGTGCCGCCGCAAATGCCGAGGAAGGCCGCCTCCGCCAGTTGAACATGCAGCGCGCTGTAGCCGTGTGTGAAGGGCGCCAGAATTCCAATGGCAAGCGCGGAGGAAAGCCCGATAGCGAATAGAATTCCGCCGGCCCAGGCCAGCCCGGGTCGCCCGGAGCGCAGCCGGTCAAAGAACGCCCTAACGGCGGGCGCCAGCAGAATCGCGGCGATAGCCGTTCCCGCGGCTGATATGCCATAGCCGCGCGGATTGTCATCGGGTGATTCCAAGTCGGAAAGGATTGCGGTCTTCACATCGAACGGCCGGCCTCGATAAAAAATTGCCGCCGAAAGTGTCATGCACGCAAAGAACGCGAGGAACGCACCCGGAAACAGGACACGCCGAAGCGACCGGGTGGAGATTCCGAGCACGGCTGCGCCTATCCGTTCAACCGCACCGGCCGCGCAATCCGCACCGCCGGATTCTTCAGCAGCTCCGCCACCACGTGGTCTTCCACCGGCTGATCGGTCTGAATTACCGAAACCGCTTCGGTGAGCGCTTCCTTCCGTCCGAGCGAGAACGTCGCGATGTTCACGCCGTTCTTGCCGAAAACGTCCCCTACATATCCGATCACGCCGGGCATATCTTTGCTCACCACGTACGTCAGGTGGCCTTCGAGCGTCGCCTCGCAGTGCGTACCGTCGATGCGGATCAGCCGCGGCTCGTCCATCACCACCGCGCCTTCCACCGCCGTGATGCCCGTATCGGTCTCCAGGTCCAGCCGCACCGAATCGATGTGCGACGCGCGTTTCTCGTGCCGCTCGGCCACCGTCAGGCCGCGGTCGCCGGCGATTTGCATGGCGTTGATCGAATTCGCATTGCGCGCGAGCGACCGCTGCAGCACCCCGGCCAGCCCCGCGTTGCGCACTAGGTGCGTGTTGAATTCGGCGATTTTTCCGAAATACACTAACCGCACCGCCTTGGGATTGCCGGTCGAAATATACGAAGCGAAGCGGCCCAGCCGCTCCGCCAGCGTGCCATACGGTCCCAGAGTCTTATACTGCTCGGGCGTGAGCGCGGGCAGATTCACCGCGTGCAGCGCCGCCCCGCGCTCCAGATACTCCACAATCTGCTCGGCGATACGCACTCCCACTGTTTCCTGCGCCTCTTCGGTCGACCCGCCGATGTGCGGGGTCGCCACCACGCTCTCGATGGCGAACAGCGGATCGCTCGGCGAGGGAGGTTCGGTTTCAAATACGTCGAGCGCCGCGCCGCCCACCTGTCCGGAAGCCAGTGCCTCCCGCAGCGCTTCCTGATCGATCAGCTCGCCTCGCGCGCAGTTGACAATCCGCACGCCTCGCTTCATCTTGGCGAAGGCATCGCGGGAAAGCAGGCGGAACGATTCGGGCGTGAGCGCGGTGTGCAACGTGATGTAATCGCTCTGCGCGAACAGCTCGGCGAGCTCCACCAGCGCCACCCCGACGTCCTTGGCGGTTTGCGAGTGCACGTAGGGATCGTGGGCGATCACGTGCATCTCGAAGGCCGCGGCGCGCTTCACCACCTCGCGGCCGATGCTCCCCAGCCCGATCACCCCCAGTGTCTTCGCGCGCAACTCCGTGCCTAGGAACTTACGCTTCTCCCATTTCCCCGCCTTCACCGACGCACTGGCGTTCGGAATAGAGCGCGCGAGCGACAACATCAGGGCCAACGTGTGCTCGGCCACCGAAACCGCGTTGCCGCCCGGTGTGTTCATCACCAGCACGCCCGCCGCGGTGGCCGCCGGCAGATCGACGTTGTCCACGCCCACCCCCGCGCGCCCGATCACCCGCAGCTTTGGCGCGGCGTCGAGCACGGATTTATCCACCGTCACCGCGCTACGCACGATCAACGCATCGGCATCGGCCAGGTGCTGTCTAAATTCCTTCGAATTGGAAACAATGACTTCCCATCCCGGCTGTTGCTGCAACAATTTCACTGCCGCGGGAGCCAGGGACTCGGCAATCAGGATTCGCATGGTGGTTTAGGATTGAATACTGTCAGACTAAGCGTTAATCGTTTCCTTCGACAGCGCCGCGGCGGCGTACACGTTCTCGGCCGCTGCCACGCCGGTTCCAAACTTCACTGGTACGCCTTGCGCCGCCAGAATGATTTCCAGCTCCGCGATCACCGCAAACAGATCCGCAAAATCGAAGTAACCCAAGTGCGCGATGCGAAAAATCTGGCCTTTCATCGAACCCTGCCCGTTGGCGATGATGGACCCGAAGCGGTTGCGGAAATCCTTCACGATCGCGCCCGAATCGATGCCCTGGGGCGCCCTTACCGCCGTGGCCGAAGCCGCGGGTGATTGCGGGGCGAATAACTCCAGCCCCAGAGCCGTCACCGCTTCGCGCGTGGCCCGCGCCAACATTTGCGCGTTCTCCACCAGTTGCGCCATACCGATGGACTTGATGTATTTCAGCGCCTCGCCGAGCCCCAGCACCAACGATGTATTCGGCGTCCAGCTCGATTCGCCGCCCGCCGCGCTCTTCTTCTCTTTCTTCAGATCGAAATAGTAACGCGGCAGCTTCGACGTCTCGCCCATGGCCCACGCCTTGGGACTGATGGACAAGAACGCCAGCCCCGGCGGAATCATGAACGCCTTCTGCGATCCGCCGATCACGAGGTCCAGCCCCCAGCCGTCGATATCGAGCGGCATGGTTCCCAGGCCCGTGATCGCATCCACCACGAAGATCGCATCTGTTTGCTTTACCGCTTCGCCCATCACGCGGACGTCGTGCGCGGCGCCCGTCGAAGTTTCCGACGCCTGCACGAAAACCGCGCGAAGGTTCCGTTCCGCCGCGAGCGCTTTCTTCACGCGCTCCGGACTCACTACGCTGCCGTACTCTTCCTTCAAGACCACAGCGTCCAGCCCGAACGCCTTGGCGATCTCCGCCCAGCGCTCGCCGAATTTCCCCGCCGAGCACACAACGACGCGATCGCCCGGCGAAAGAAAATTCGCCACCGATGCTTCCATCGCGCCCGTGCCCGACGCCACCAGCGCCAGCACGTCGTTCGATGTCCCCATCACTTCCTTCAGGTCCGCCAGAACCGTGCGATACAGGTTGCGGAAATCTTCCGTGCGGTGGTGAATGTCCGAACCCATCATCGCTTGCAGCGCTTTGGGATAGAGCGGCGTAGGTCCGGGTGTGAGCAGACGCTGTTTCTTGATATACATGAGAGATTAAGCCTCAGGATAACAAACGATGGCTCTACTCGACCGCATTCAAACCGACATGGTGGCCGCCATGCGCGCCAAAGAAGAGAACCGGCTCAACGCCATTCGCATGATCAAGGCCGCGCTCAAGAAGCACGAAGTGGATTCGATGAAGCCGCTCGACGAAGCCACCGAGCTGCAGGTCCTGGGCACGCTTATCAAGCAGCGCCGCGAAGCGGCGGAGATGTTTCGCAAAGGCGGCCGCGCAGAGCTGGCCGAGAAAGAAGACGCCGAGCTCAAGCTCATCGAATCCTATATGCCCGCCGCGCCGAGCGATCAGGAAATCGAGGCAGCAATCGCCGCCGCCATCGCCGAAACCGGAGTTACGTCGCAGAAGCAAATGGGTGTGGTGATGAAGGCCACGCAAGCCAAGCTCGCAGGCAAGCGAGTGGATGGCAAAGCCCTCAGCGAAAAAGTCCGCGCGCGGCTATCGTAGTAACGTGACGGGCGCTGAGCGAGCTTACTATGACCGGCGCGCGTCCGAATACGACGATTTCTATCTCGGCACCGGCCTCTTCGCGCAGCGGGACCGCCCCGGTTGGGCGGCGGAACTTCGCGAGTTGGAAGCCATGCTCGCCGCGCTGCCGTTTCGTTCGTTCCTCGACGTCGCCTGCGGCACCGGGTTCCTCACCGGGAATCTGCGCCGCAGCGTGATCGGATTGGATCAAAGCGCGGCCATGCTGGCAGTCGCCCGCGCCCGCTTGCCCCACGCTTCGTTCGTTCGCGGAGACGGGCTGGCGCTTCCGTTTCGCTCCCAGCAGTTCGATTGTCTGGTGGCTGGGCACTTCTACGGGCACTTGGAAGCGGCAGCCGCCCGCCTGTTTCTGGCCGAGGCGCGCCGCGTGGCGCGTGCCATCGTGATCGTCGACGCCGCCAAGCGCGAAGAGGTTCCGTTCGAAGAGCAGCAGGAGCGCGTGCTCCAGGACGGTTCGCATCACGTAGTGTGCAAGCGTTATTTCACGCCGCAGCAGTTGATCTCGGAAATCGGCGGCGTGGCGAAAAACGATGCCCCTGTACTGCACGCGGGGCGTTGGTTTGTCGCCGTCCTCTCGTAACCGCGCCGGCTCAATCGCCGCCCGCGTAGTTCATGAAGCCCGCGCGCCGCATCCCCCTCACCGCCTCGGGATTTTTCATGAACGTCTCCCATACGAATCCCGTCCGTAGATTTTCGGCCATCAGCATCGTGATTCCGGTATCGATGCCGATCACGTCGGAATCGTACCAGTTGGTCAGCGGATTAAACGCATTGACGAACCCGTAGCGGCTCCAGGCGCGCGCGCCGTAACGCGCTTTGATGTTTTTCAAAACTCGCAGCGTGCCTTGAGGCAGAAACGGCAGCGATCCTCCGGCCGCGCTAGGCGCTACCGTCCCATCAATCGGCCCCATTTCCGGGGGCCCTCCCCAAATGACATACCCCTTCGCCGAATCGGATGCCGTGATGCCCCACAAGTCCGCGCTGTAATCGGGAAACTGCTTGCTCAATTCCAGGCAGAAGTCGCGGTGCGCTTCTGTCGCATAGATCGAATTCTTGAAATAGTCCGCGTACTTGTCGCGCTTATTGCGAAAGTCGAACCAGGCCTGCGAGTATTGATGCACGAACAGCGGCGCGTACGATCCGACGTAGCGCAGCCCGTCGTACTCGAAAATGATTCGCTTCCAACTGTTCCAGGCTTCGGTGGGCAAGGGATGCTGCAACGAGCCCAATCCCAACAGGTAGATCATCATCAGCTCGCTATAGTAATCCCAACGGTACGGCAGAAATCCGAACTCCGGGGTCCAGCCCTGCGACAGCATGGAAGTGTCTTCGGAAAGCCAGGTCCAATCCACACGCGCGAAAATCTCGTAGGCCAGGCGCGTGATCTCCACGTAGCGGAAATGCTGGCGCGCGGTAAGAAGGCCGCATAGCAAAATGGCGGTATCCACCGACGACGCTTCGGCGTCCCAGACTCTCTCGCCCGTGGTGATGTTGGCCCAATGAAAAAAGAACCCGCGATGCGTGGGCATTTTGCGCGCCAGGAACGTGAGCGTGGCGAGCACACGGTCCCGCCCATCTTCATAGGAAATCCAGCCGCGCTTTTCGCCGATGCACAAGGCGGTCAAACCGAATCCGGTGGCCGCGATGCTGGCAACGACACTCGCGTCGGAGCTGTTGGCTTTCGAGCGGTCCTTCACTAGGCCGGTCTGCGGATGGCCCTGCTCCCAGAAGTACAGGAAACACGCCTTTTGCACAGCGTCCAGGAAACTGTCGTCGTCCGGAGCCAGAGCCGCGGGCGGGCCCGCAACCGGTGCACCCTTCGCTCCCAGGCACGCCCCGGCGGCCATCGTTTGGAGCAGCGCTCGACG